>JBLHGI010000253.1:0-8932 GCA_047616505.1 Planctomycetota bacterium | reverse complement strand
GGGCGATGGGCACGTCGCGGTCGAACTGCTCCGAGACTAGTTGCCACCACGCTTCATAGGCTTGGCGCAATTCGATGACGCGGTCCGGATATTGGGCGGCGATATTGTCGCGTTGGCCGGGGTCGATTTTTAGGTCGTAGAGCTCTTTTCCGTCGATTAGGCGCCAGTCTTTTTGCATCGCGGCGCTGCGCCGCCATTTGACGGGGCGCGCGACACGCTGGGTATCGCAGAAGGTGACGCGCGCGTCCCATTCGCTACGAACGTTATCGTCTAGGAGGGGGAGCAGGCTCTGCCCGTGGAAGGCGTGCTCGGTCGGTGTGCTAATCTCGCATAGGTCGAGCAATGTCGGCATAAAGTCGACGTAGGAGCTGAGCTGGTCTATATCGCGGCCGGTGTCGATGTTGCCATTTTTGTAGCGCAGGAAAAAGGGCACGCGGTGGCCGCCTTCGTAGGGCGATCCCTTCTTGCCGCGCATACCGGCATTATACGAGCCGGGGCCTTCTTGGGGAAACTGCTGTGCGTCGAGTTCGACGCCGGTGGCCGTGCCGTTATCCGTCATAAAGACCAGGATGGTGTCGTCGGCTATTCCCAAGTTTTCTAGGTGATCAACGAGGCGGCCAAAGTTTTCGTCGATATTGCCAATCATGCCAAAGAAACGGGCGCGGTCTTCGTGGGGCGTTTTATCGAGATAGGGTTCGACATAGCGCGGCTCGATGTTGAGCGGGCCGTGCGGCGCGTTGGTGGCGATATAACAGAAGAAGGGTTCGTCTTTGTGCTCTGTAATAAAGCGCATGCCCTCGCGAAAGAATACATCGGTGCAATAGCCCGTGAACGGGGCGGGCTCGCCGTTTACAAAATATGTGTCATCGAAGTAGTCGTTGCCCCAGGCATCGCCCGTATTGCCGATGCCGCCGCCGCCGTGATAGACCGTTTTTTCAAAGCCGCGCTCGTGCGGGCGATAGGGAGCACTATCGCCTAGGTGCCATTTGCCAAAATGTCCGGTGCGATAGCCATTTTCGCGCAGGGCATCGGCTAAGGTCCACTCGTTTTCTCGCAGCAGCGAACGACCGCCAATCGTATGCCAGACGCCGGCGCTATTGCAGTAGTGGCCGGTGAGGATACCGGAGCGAGTCGGGGCGCAGGTGCTGCCTACATGATAATTGGTGAAGCGGGCGGCGCGGCTGTGAAAATGGTCGATATGGGGCGTTTCTATGGCGTCGTTGCCGTGGCAAGCGAGATCGCCGTAGCCTTGGTCGTCGGTGAGGACGAAGACGATATTGGGGCGTTTTTTTGTGGTCATGGGTGTGCCTTGTTTACGGTAGGGCGGGGACGGCCCCTTGCGCTCATTCTCGCGTCACTTCCTGTGACGCTCCGAGGTATATCCCGCTACGTCACATCCTGTGACTTCACGGGATATAAATCCGCTCCAGGGACCATCCCCGCCCTACCTCAAATCCCAGTGGAATAAGAAGGTGGGAGTATTCCTCTGCTCTTGTCTTAAGAGAGAAGGGTCGAGGAATACTCCAATCTTTTTATCTTTTCTGAAATACCGTGGGTTTGGGCGGGTGAGGTATGCCCTCGTAGCGGGTTAGATGCCCGATTTCCACAGGATAGTGGAAATCGGGCATTTGCCCTCGGAGCGCGCCAGGGATGGCGCGTGAGAATGAGCGAAGAAGGCGTGCCTCATCCGCTCATTCAAAGTTGAATCATTCTTTTTTTTACTTCTTTGCTTTTGCTTTTGCTTTTGCTTTTGCTTTCGCTTTGCTCTTTACTTTCGCCTTTTTCGCCGGTGCTGCCACCGCTGCCTCGCCACCGGCCTGCTCTATTTTCCACGCTTCGTATTCGACGCGAGCCTCGGCGTTGAGCGGGTAGTATTTGCGCAGGTGGCCGCCTTGCGATAGGCGTATTTTGCTGAAGACTTCCCACTCGGCGTGTGCTTGGGCTATGTGCACGAGCTCGGGGGCGAGTTGCGCGGGGCAGACTACGGCGCCGTCGTCGTCGGCGATGATGATATCGCCGGGCATGACTAGACGGCCACCGCAGGCGATGGGCACGTTGACGGCGTAGGGAAAGATATTGGTCTGGGTGTGAAAGTTGGGCGTGGTGCCTTTGAGCCAGAGGCCGATATCGAGGTCGTTAATTACTTCCGGAAAATCGCGAATACAGCCATCGACGATAATGCCGGCGCCGCCGGCACCGGCAAAATAGGTCAGCATCATTTCGCCAAAGACGCCGCTCTGCAAGTCACCGCGCGCATCGACGCAGACGATGTCGCCGGGCTGCGTGTGGTAGAGGGCGTGGCGGTGCATCTGCATTTCGGGATTCGAGTATTCATCGACCGCGTATTGGTCCTCGCGCATGGGCATAAACTGTAGCGTGATGGCCGGGCCGATGACCCTTTTGCCGGGGGTGCGTGGCACGGGCCCTAAGAAAGTCGGGTCTCTGATGCCGAGCTTCTTCAATTCGCCAGCGGCGGTGGCGGCGCTGATGCCCTCTAGCGCTTTGATAAGTTTTTTCGGGGGCCGTTTGATGTCGGTGGTGGCGATCTTTTTGGCCATGCGGTCTCCTTCAAGAAGTGAATAAGCGGCGAGTGGATTGCGTTTGTTGGTGTCCAGAGCAACTAAAGTAGCAAATAGCGCCCCTTGCATCCATAGCTAAAGGACAAGAGAATGGCTTGCCGCACGGCTTGGCTCGGCTTAGTTTCGGGGGCGTTATACATCGTGCAAAAGAGGAGGCAATATTGGCTGTGGATAAACCGGTCGCGTTTTATCGCGATGAGGGCTATTGGCTACATAAAAAACCACTCTTTGCTGAGAACAAATTCGCCAAATTAGTTTCTCTATTTGAGCAGTTGCTCGCGGCAAAGGACGAGGCGTTGCGCGCCGACCAACTCGATGTGCCGCATTTTGCCTGTCCGGCGCTCTTTGAGTTTTTACTCGCCGACGAAGTCTTGGATTTAGTCGAGCCTTTTATCGGCCCTCATATTGGCCTGTGGAGCAGTCACTTTATCTGCAAAGAACCGGGTATCGGGCGGGCGACGCCCTGGCACGAAGATTCGGCCTATTGGAACGGGCGCATGGATCGCATGGATCAGATTATAACGGTCTGGTTGGCCATCGACCCAGCTATGCGCGCCAACGGCTGTATGCGCGTATTACCGGGCTCGCATGTGAATGGATTTTCCGACTACGAGGAGATCGACGGCAGCACCAATACCTTTGCGCTCCAGGTTGTGCCCGAACAAATAGACGAGTCGCAGGCGGTGTATTTTGAGTTGGAGCCCAATGAATCGTCGCTGCACGATGCGCGTATTATACACGGCGCCGAGGCCAATAGCAGCGCCCAGCGCCGCTGCGGTTATACGATGCGCTACTTTTCGCTGACGTCAAAAATTGTGCCCGAACGCAATGGCACGCATAAAGTATGGCACGGTCGTGGTGATAATGTCGCCGGTAGCGAATTGGCAAAGCTGCCTTTATTTTGAGAAGTATTACCATGGGTATTTATCGCGAAGAGGATGGAAAGAGTTGAAAAAAGGAAACGGCAGTTATTCGTATGAGTCTGGTGAGCGCTACGCCCATAAGTGGGGGTATACGGATACGCGCTTTGAGTTTGAGGGCGACGACAAGGTGCGGGTGACGGGAGATCGCTATCCGATCTGTGGCTATAGTATGCCCTATTTTATACCCTTTGCCGAAGACGTGCTCGGGGTGTCTTTTCGCCCGCAGGATATCGTGCCGGAATGCGATTACGGGCCGCTGCCAGCGGCTAAAGAAAACGCGAGTTTCACGACGACGCTACGGCAGAAAATGGGCGAGCAGCAGATTTTTTCCGACGACCTCGAGCGCCTGCGGCACAGCCACGGGCAACTCAGCGTCGATGAGGTCTATCGCGTGCTCTACGGGCAACCGTTGGAGCGCGTGGTCGATATGGTGCTCTACCCAGAGAGCGAAGAAGACGTGCATCTGATTATTACAGAGGCCAACGTGCACGGCGTGTGTCTGGTGCCCTATGGTGGCGGTACCAATGTTAGCGGTGCGCTGGCGCTGCGGCGTGAAGAGGAGCGGCCGATTGCCTCGGTAGATATGAGCCGCATGACGAAGATCTTGTGGCTGGACGAAGACAATCTATTGGCCTGTATAGAGTCGGGTATCTGTGGCCGCGAGTTGGAAAAAGAGCTCGCCGAGCGCGGTTATACCTCGGGTCATGATCCGGATAGTATCGAATTGTCGACGCTGGGCGGCTGGATCTCTACTAATGCCAGCGGCATGAAAAAGAACAAGTATGGCAATATAGAGGACATCGTATTAGAGGCGACGCTGGTAACCCCGACGGGGGATGTTGAGACCTTTAAAGCGACGCCGCGCAATTCCACGGGGGTACAGCCGCGCAGCTTGCTCTTTGGCAGCGAAGGAAACTTAGGCATTATCACCAAGGCGGTGCTCAAAGTATATCCGCTGCCAAAAGTAAAAAAATATGGCTCGTTGGTCTTTCCCAATTTCCCTCAGGGTGTGGCCTTTTTAAAGGAGCTGCGTCAGGGCGAAGGCGTTTTGCCCGCCAGTATCCGCTTGCTGACCAACGTCGAGTCTCGCTTTGGGCAAGCGCTCAAGCCGGAAGCTGCGGGCCTCAAGAAGTTGGAGCAGAATATCCAGCGCTTTGTGCTGACGAAGGTGAAGGGCTTCAAGCTCGATGAGTTCGCCGCTTGCACGATTGCGATGGAAGGTACGGAGAGCGAGGTGGCGTATCAGGAGAAGGTCATCTTTGCCACGGCCAAGAGATTCGGCGCTATTTCGGGCGGGGCTACCAACGGCCAGCGCGGTTATATGCTGACCTTTGGCATTGCCTATATACGCGACTTTTTTAGCCAGTTTCACATCATGGGCGAGACCTTTGAAACGTCCGTGCCGTGGGACAAGATCCTAGTGGTAACATCAGCGGTTCAAGAGCGCCTGTTAAAAGAGTGCAGCGAGCGCGGCATTACCGGCCGGCCGTACTTGGCTTATCGCGTAACGCAGACCTATCACACGGGTGTATGTATTTATTTTACGATGGCCTTTTCGGCTAAAGGCCAAGACAATCCGCTTGAAATGTACCACGAGGTCGAGAGCGCTCTGCGCCAGGTTATTTTGGACAACGGCGGTTCGCTGTCGCACCATCACGGCATTGGAAAAATTCGCCGACCTTTCCTAAAACAAATCCAGAGCGCTAACAGCATCGCAGTGATGCGCCAGACCAAGCGGGCGCTGGACCCCAATAATATATTCTCCGTCGGCAACGGCGTCTTCGGCGATCTGCCCTAATGTTGGCAGGAAAGGTCGCGGTGCTGACGGGTGCCTCGTCGGGATTGGGGGCGGCGTTGGCGTTGGCGCTGGCCGAGGCGGGCGCCACGTTGGCGCTCTTTGCTACGAATAGCGAGCGTTTAGAAGGCGTGGCTGCGCAGTGCCGGGAGCGGGGCGCAAAGGTGCTAGCCGTGACGGGTGATGTGACGAAGGCGGAAGACTGCCAGCGCTTGATGCAGGGTGCTGTGCGCGAATTGGGTCGCATCGACTATATGATCGCCAATGCGGGAATCAGCATGTGGGCGCGTTTCGAAGAGTTGGAAGATGTCGAAGTCTTTCAACGTCTGATAGACGTCAACTATATGGGCGTCGTTCGCTGTGCACATGCCGCGTTGCCGCATCTAAAAGAGCGCGCGGGCATGGTGGTGGTGATTTCTTCTATACAGAGTAAAGTGCCGGTGCCTTTGCACAGCGGTTACGTGGCTTCTAAACACGCGGTGCAGGGTTTCTGCGACGTGCTGCGTTTGGAGTTACAGGGCACGGGGGTTGATGTACTAACGGTCTTGCCGCACTGGCTGCGCGGCACGAATTTGCGTCAGAGCGCACTGGGCGGCGATGGGCAGGCGCTGGGCGAGACTTCGCGCAAGCACAGTAGTGAGTCGATTACGGTGGAGGATGCGAGCGTCGAGATTATACGGGCCATGAAAAAGCGCCAGCGCCAGCTGGTCATGCCGTGGAAGTTAAAACTTTTGGCGGCGGTTTATGCGCTCAAACCACAGTGGGCGGAAGCGGTGATAGGGCGGGCGATGAACAAACAGAACGATGATAAGTAAATAAGGCTGCAGCCATCCCCAAGTATTATCTGTCAGGCAAACGAGTCATTTTTCAGTTAGGAGTTTTTTTATGTCGAAAACCTATACGGCCGCCATCGTCGGCTGTGGCGATATTGCTCACTATCACTTGCGCGGCTATCAATTGGCGGGGGTCGATGTCGTGGCCGTGGCCGATCCGCTGGAGGTAGCGCGCGCGCAGTTCCAAAAGGAATACAATATTGCCCAGGGCTTTGCTTCGGTTGAGGAGTTGCTCGCCGAGACGGTGCCGGATATCGTCAGTGTGTGCACCTGGCACTTGCTGCATCCGGCGCCGACTATTGCCGCTGCTAAGGCGGGGGTGAAAGCCGTTATCTGCGAAAAGCCGATGGCTGTGGGGTTGGGGCCCGCCGACGAAATGATAGCCGCCTGCGAGGAGAGCGGCACCAAGCTCGTTATTAGCCATCAGCGGCGCTTTACACCGGGATGGGAAAAGGCGCGCGAGTTGGTGCAAGGTGGCGCGATCGGCGAAGTCGTACGCGTCGATTCCAAGGTAATGGCGGGTTTGCTCAACTGCGGCACGCACGCCATCGACGGCGTGCGCTTTGTATTAGACGATCCGGAGGTCGAATGGGTGATGGGAGCGGTCGAGCGTCAGAGTGAACGCTTTGAGCGCGATACGCCCATAGAAGACGGGGCCATGGCTTTGGTGCAGATGGCGGGCGGCATACAGCTCTCGTTTCAGTCGGATCTCGACTCCAAAGATGCTACACCCGGGCACTTTGTTTTTCGCGGCACAGAGGGCATGGTCGAGACGACGGAGTCCTGGACGCGGCTCTTCAATGCCGCGACAGGTGGCTGGCAGGAGCAGGACGTGGGCGTAGAGCGCGACAAAGTCGACGTGATTGGCGGCATGGCCAACGCGCGTCAGACGAAGGAGTTAATCGCCTGGCTTGAAGGAGGGCCAGAGCACAGGGGCTCGGGACGCAGGGCGCGGGCGACGGTGGAAATTATGATGGCGCTGCTAGAGTCGGCGCGGAAAAACCAGGTCGTGCGTATGCCTCTACAAGAAAAGGGCTATCCGCTAGAGCTTATGATGGCAGAGGGTTTGCTCGAAGCGACGCAAAAAGGACCGTACGATATTCGCGGTTATTTACAGCGCGAGGGCGTCGATGAAGGGCGCTACGCCGAGTTGCGCGCCCAGGGGATGAGCCACCATCCGATTATGCGCAAGCTGCACGAAGAGGCGAAAGACTAAAGAGGGCTGTTGCCGTGGGTAAAGACCCCGAGAACTAGTATCAGTGGCCGGACAATCGGTTGATCGATAGTTCGGAGGCGGATTATTAGTGGCTCGCTTGAAGAACGAGAGTAACGCGATTTTTTAGCTTAGATATTGGGAGAGCATGAAGACGATTATACTGGAAAAACCAGAAGTGTTCGCGCGTTCAGAGACTGCGGAACCAGAGAAACCAGGGCCGGGACAAGTGCTTGTGCAGGTGGGGCGGGTGGGTATTTGCGGCACGGATCTACACGCTTTTTCCGGGCGTCAACCCTTCTTTGAATATCCGCGCATCTTGGGCCATGAACTCGGGGTGGAAGTGCTGGAAGTGGGTGAAGGGGTAGAGAATGTGGCGGCAGGCATGCGCTGTGCCGTCGAGCCGTATATGAACTGCGGCACGTGTCGGCCATGTCGGATTGGGCGCGGCAACTGTTGTGAGAGCTTGCAGGTCTTGGGCGTGCATACGGACGGTGGTATGCGCGAGCGCATCGTCGTACCGGCACATAAACTGCACGTGTCGGCCAAGTTGGCGCTGGAGCAGCTGGCGCTAGTCGAGACGCTGGGCATAGGTGCTCACGCCGTACAGCGCGCCGATATAAAGGAAGGGGAAAAGGTGCTGGTCGTTGGGGTGGGGCCGATTGGCTTGGGGGCCGTACAGTTCGCGCAGTTGGCCGGTGCTGAGGTCGCTGTGCTCGATGCCAGCGAACAGCGGCTGGACTTTTGTCGCTCGCAGTTTGGTTTAGAGCACTGTGTGCGGGCGGGCGATGGGGCTTTGGCAGCGGTGGGCGATATCTTTAATGGCCTGCCAGCAGCCGTCTTCGACGCGACGGGGCATCTCGGCGCGATGGAGGCGTCGTTTGAATTGGTCGCCAGTGCCGGACGCTTGGTCTATATCGGTTTCCAGCGCGAGCATGTATCGTTTCCGAACCCGGAATTTCACCGGCGCGAAATGACGATTATGAGCAGTCGCAACGCACTGGGAGGCGATTTTAGCCGCATTATCTCTTGGATGGAAGAAGGGCGCATCGACACGCAGCCGTGGATTACGCACCGCTTGGCCTACGGCGATATTGTCGAGACCTTCGCGTCGTTGCAGAACCCGAATGCCGGGGTGCTCAAGGCGGTATTAGAGCTATAGGGCAATAGGATAGCCGATGAGAGTTAGCGAAATCGAAGTGCACCAGATCCAGCCGCGCTACCAGGACTTTCTCGCCTATGCGCTCGGGCACTATTATGGACCGAGCGAGCGCACGGTCTACGTAGTGCATACGGATACGGGGCTGGTGGGCTTGGGGGAAGGGCACGAACCAGAGAGCGAAGAGACGCTCGCGCGCTATAGAGGCAGCAATCCATTTGATTGGGTGGGCGACGAAACGTCGCTGGCGCTGGGCACGGCGATGTACGATTTGATGGGACAGGCGGCGGGGGTGCCGGTCTATAAACTCTTCGGGCAGCGCCAGCGCGCTTGGGTGCCCGTGGGGGCGTGGACGGTTTCGACGAGCCCAGAGCGGATGGCCGAGGCTGTGCGCCAGTACGCGGGATTGGGGTATACCTGGATGAAATTC
>JBLHGI010000252.1:0-8998 GCA_047616505.1 Planctomycetota bacterium | reverse complement strand
CCATCGCCGGTACCATCGAGGACGGAGCCGAAGTCGAGTCCGGCGGCGATATCTGTGTCGGCTTGGGCATTATAGGCCGCCGTACGCGCGTGCGGGCTAAGGGAAACGTTCGCGCCCAATTTGCACAAGAATCAACGCTGGTCGCTGGCGGCGATATCGAATTGGGGAATTTCTCCTACCAAGCCCGCCTGCGCACGTCGGGCGATGTGCGCATCGCCAGCGGTAAAGGCAAACGCGGTGGTTCCGTGATCGGCGGTCAGGTCTTCAGCGGTGGCAGCATTGATATCCATTGGGCCGGAGCACCATCTCAAGTAACGACGACCTTACTAGCCGGCGGCGACCCGGAGAGCATGCGCCAACTCGACCGACTCAAGGAAATGGCCGATACCACAAACGGCGAGTTACAGCGCCTACTCAGCCATTTCGGCATGAGCCGTATTGACGTCAGCCAGGTCCGCAATCGCATCACGGCTGCCATCGGGCCGCAGCGCCGACTACTCGCCAAAAAAGCGCACCGATTGGGCGAGGTGGTACAGCTCTATCAAAAAATCATGGCACAGCGCACCACATTAGAAAAGCGGGTCTCATCGCGCGCGAACAGCACCAAAATACGCGTGCACAACTACGCTTATCCAGGGGTCGAGATACGACTGGGTGAATTTAAAAACCTGCTCAAAGAAAAAATATCAGCCCCTTGCTTTCAGATACGAAACGACCAGCTAGTCACCTTTTAACAGTAGAAAACAAAGCTTGAGTGGACACACACAGACCACTCGCTTGCCATCTTCTCAGAGATCCTGCGGCCAATGGCGTTCGAGCACCTGTTGTCCACGCCCCAACCGCCGCACCGATTCGCGCAGTTCGTCTACGGCGCCCAAGCTGCGTGCAACTTCCGCTCCATACACCTCCACGGCGCGCGCATAAGCCTCTTCCGCCTGCTCATCCCGCCCCAACGCTAGGTAGACCAAACCCAGATTAAACGCCGCCACGCTACTTTCGCGCGTGGTCAATACGTGTTCAAACTGCGCAGCAGCCTCGTCTAAATGACCCAATCGATACAAATTCCAGCCGTAGTTAACGCGCGCCGTGTCGTCATTGACGTCCAGCGCCAATGCCGACTCATACGCACTCGTCGATTTCTCTAATTGCCCCGCTGCATAGAACAGCATACCCAGGCGAACATACACCGCAACACTTGGCTCAACCCCTGCTGCCAACGCATAGATCGCCGCCGCTTTCTCTGGCCCCTCAAGCTTCTCACTCCAGCTACCCAAGAGTTCGTACGAAGCCCCCATGCGCAACCGATCGTCTTCGCCAATCCAGCCCGTCAACTGCTGACCGTGCTGCAACACGGCATAGGCCATATCGCCCGCACCTGCCAGCAAAAGCGACGCCGCAGCGGCCCAGGGCACCAGATAGGCATTCTCTTCGCGGTAGCCCCGAACATAGCGGCGCACCTGCTCCTTCTCTCTTTCCGTATCGCCTAGCCGGTGATGTATCGAAGCGGCGACAAAGTGTCCTGTAACAAAGTCTGGATACTGGTTCAACATATCTTCAACCGCACTCAGGGCCTGAGAAAAATCACCGAGTGCGTAGAGATCGAGCACCGAGCGCAACGCCTCATCGACGCATGCCGGGCTCGCCGCGAGGGCGCTGCGCCACGCAGCCCAATCCGCTAACACTTTTTCTTCGTCCTCACGCGCGAAAACCCGCACCGCCGGGTGGTCATAGGCCAAAAAAGACGGCTCGGCATCATCATCGACAAAACGAATAGCCGCCAAGTGCGGATAGACCTTAAAGCGCTGCGCCGTTTTAAAACCCAATTCTCCGGCCCACAATTTCTCGTAAAAAGAAGCGACAGCTGGGTAGAGATCTGGCACGGCTCTAAACTGGCGTTGGCGATTGACATCCACTACTGCGATATAATCCATAGGGCGCACGCGGTCCCACAAAAACTCCGCCGCCGCGCCACAGCCCAAATAACCCCGCGCTCCAAACAGGGCATTCACGCTGAGCGTGCGCTGCTGATAGCTCGGCTGCGCTATCAACCTTTGCAAGGTAAACGCCCCGCTCTCCACCCCGATCCGCGCCCCCTTCTCTACGTTGGCCTCAATCCACCGCGCCGCCTCAATCCTACTGTCTTCGGCAGCATAAATTCCGGTGAAAGCCATGCCATACACCACTACGTGCAACACTGGCACACTAGCTACAGCAGCGCCCAAGCGACGATTGCGCTGCCATATCCACTCTATAAATTGTGCGGAAAAAATAGCGAGGAAGGGCAAGAGCGGCAGCAAATAACGCACGTGCTTGGTATGCAGAGCACCAATGCTCAGAAAGCAGAGCACACACCAGCTCAGCGCCACGGCTTCGGCCCGGAACCGATACCACGCGGTCCAAACAATTCCGGCCGCCATGAGCAGCGTTAGCGGCCAGCCAACCGCCGTCGGCCACAAGTTAGTCCAGTAGTGCATATAGGGCAGCGTGTGCATATCGACCAACGACCACGGTCGCACGATATCCCCCTGCGCTAAACGCAGCGAATAGAGAAAATCGTCCGTTGTCTGCCCCTGCAACAATAAGGTCGGATTCGTTAACAGATAGGGCTGCAGTACAATCAGCGCCGTCAGCGCCGCCAGCGCCGCCCCCCACAGCTTGCCCTCTTTCAGACGCGACGGCAGCTGGCGCCAACTCTCTACCTGTGCGCAATGTCCAACCAAGAGCGCCAAACCCAGCGCCAGCCCATTAAAGCGCACCGCACCGGCAACGCCCACGAGCACCCCCGCTAACAAGTAGCGCTTATTAGCTTCTATACCCGATTCCCACGCCGCAAAGAACAGCAGCAAGACCAGCACAAAAACGCCATCTACCGTATAGAAATGCGCCTGTTGAATGGCCAACGGCGCGCAGGCAACAAAGAGCAGTGCCAACAGGGCCGCCCCTCGCCCCAAACGCCGCTGGGCCAGAGACCACGTCAGCCACAAACTCAGTGCCGCGCACAGCAGTGCCAGCGCACGCGCGACGCGATACAAACGAGCCATATCTGGCACATCGGCACCCGCCAGCGCCAGCGCCCCCTTAGCTAAGTAGAGCGGCACCAAACCATAGGCCGTTAGCGGCGGCTCCAAGGGGCTTTGCAGTTCGAGCGACGCGCGCAGCAGGGTCTCTTCATCTGGGTGAAAACTGTAGAATATCGTCTCACCTTCCGAGCGAATAACCCCTTCGCCGCGATCCCACCCCACGAAGCGCAACCCCAGCCCTAAGAGCAATACCAGCGCCAGAGCGGCGCGGTAGGAAATCGGCACTTAGAGGTCCACCGGCCGATCGATCGGCCGCGAAAGCCCACCGTGCAAATAGGGATCGTCCTCGCGCGGCCAGCGCATCTTGTAGCTTTTACTGCGCGTGCGTTTATAGCCCGCGTTGTAGTAGGTGCTCGAAGCCAACCAGGCCAATAAGCGCTGCAGCAATTCGCCTTTGAGTTCCTTGTGCTCGCTGCGATCCCAAAGATTGTAAAGCTCGTGCGGATCTTCCTGTAAATCGTATAGCTCGCCCTGCTCTTGGCCGATATAATAGACCATCTTGTGGCGCTGACCACGCATCATAATTTGGTAATTATCCTCGGCAAAGACCCATTCACGCGGCTTAAAATCGTCGCCCTTGCCCTCGCAATAAGGCTGTAGCGAACGCCCTTCCAAATACGTCGGCACCTCCAACCCGGCCGCCCTGAGCACCGTCGGTCCAATATCCATCAACGAGGTCAAATCTTCCGTGCTCTGCCCTCCCAACTCGGGATGCCGGCTGTCGCGCACGATCATCGGCACGTGTACAATCGGGTCGTACATCAGCCACTTGTAGGCCAACGTGTGATCGCCGAGTAATTCGCCGTGATCCGAGCAAAAAATAAGCAGGCTATTCTCCAGATATCCCCTCTCCTCTAAGCCATCAATCACCTGGCCCAGCTTCTCATCGACCGTCGTAATCTTGGCATAATAATGACGGCGCATGCGGTCGATATCGTCTTCCGTCGGCGAATACATATCGATCACCGACTCGTGTCCCGTCGTCGCGTGCATTTCCTTATGCCCTTTGTGCTGCGGTGGCTTCTCATCCAATTCGCCCTCGCGGAAGACGCGCTTGGGCAACTCTCGCCCTTCGTACTGTTGCAAGTGGCGCTGGAGCGGATCCCACGGTTCGTGCGGACCCGTAAAACCAACCTGCAAAAAGAACGGGCCCTCGCCCTTATAGTCGCGTATCCACGCCAGCGTCGAATCGCCAATAAAGACATCGCTGTGGAACTTTTCTTCTAAGTGCCAAGGCACTCCCTGGTATTTCTTTAACCAGTCTGGATCCGTCTTGTTGCGATCATTGGGCCGCTGCACGCCGTGAATGCGCATAAAGCGCCCCCAATCGTCGTCGGCACCACCGTGATCTATGTGTTTGCTCGTTGGGTTTTCGACGATCACGCGCTCGTCAAAACCACCGGATACATCGCGCGGCGTAAAGTGCATCTTGCCAATATTGACGCAGTGATAGCCCCCATCATTGAGGTCCTGCACCCAATTGCGATGGTTGCCCCAAGCATCAAAGCTATAGGTGCCCGTGTTGTGCGGATACATGCCGGTAAAAATCGCCGCGCGCGAAGCCACACAAGTCGCTCCCGGACAAAAGGCATTGCGAAAAGAAAGCCCTTCGTGGGCGAGCCGATCCATCGCGGGGGTGATCATGTGCTCATGCCCCCAGGCACCGATGGTGTCAAAGCGCTGCTGGTCGGTCATAATCAGGATAATATTGGGGCGGTCTGTATTGGACATTTCCTAACTTTCTGTAAGACAAGGCTTTATTACGTTTATATTTTACGCTAAAAAGCTCAGATCTAATGAATATCTAATGAGAGCTTTAGACTGCTAATAGAGGGCAATATAGGTTGCTGTCGAGGGGCGGGGCAAGTTTTGGTGGGGAAATGAGTTATGCTGATTTCAAACCAGCGTTCTAATCGTCGATTGATCTCAAACGAGTTGAGGTAGTAGCGAGATGGCGATCGACGAGTATAGACGCGTTTGCGTTGAAATTTGACGTGGTTTTGGATCTTGCTCTGCGATGTCTATAACTGAATTGCGGGCATACTATAACAAGGGCAAGGTTTGTCGTTCGGGTACCGAA
This sequence comes from Planctomycetota bacterium, assembly GCA_047616505.1. Lineage (GTDB taxonomy): Bacteria > Latescibacterota > UBA2968 > UBA8231 > UBA8231. Next base: position 3,838 of record JBLHGI010000252.1, on the reverse strand, counting down.
CGCCAGCGTGTTATCTGTGGACCGTGTTATCTGACGTGGAATTTTATTGCTACTTCAGGTTCTATATACATCGCTCAACTCTCATACTAACACAGCATTCATCTGCGCCCAGAGATAGCGCATGTTATAGACAACCGATCCGGCTTATCGAAGCACCCTATCAACTGGCGAACCCGCGCAAGGCCCGTCAGATGCGATGCATGTTATCAATCAATGCCACGCTCTATGATTGTTTAAAGAGGGACTCTTCCAAAGACATTGCTTCCTCGGAAAATTCGTAGAGAAGCACGACCCTCTGGGTCTCCTCATCCACCATCTCCTCGACCGTCCGTCCCCTCATCTCTTCCCACGCGGCTTGCTTTGCTCTGTCAGACACGATTTCCAGAGCGTGGGATGTCCTACGCACTAACATTATCCGCACTAAGCATGACATAGGCGTACCGAGCGAGTCTGGCATCCCCATGCCAACCCGCATCTGCTAAACCTTTTACATAATTCTCGAAGACTGTTGCATCGGTCTCGCGGAACTTCTCGATCTTGAGGAACCCAAAGCCCAAACTATGTAACGTTAGCAGCTTGGCTTCTTTTCCAATTGGCCCTGTCCCGATAAAAGCCCAGTCGACGGCATTCCGTCTGGATGGTCGCGCGAGAACAGGTTGCCTCGGAACGCATCCATATGCCCGAAAGTTTGTGGCACCTGTTCAAAGAGTCGCTCCATGTAAGCATTCCGTTTTTTGAACAAATGGACAATCAGATCGTGCATTTGAGATGGATAGATTATAGCGATCATAGGATGGTCCTTCATGCGAAGGAACTTCTCCGCAGTGCTACTTGGGATCTCCAACTCCCGGTCCATCGCATCTCGTTGCCATCTATGACTTGGCAGCGATGGTTCGTTCAAATAGTGTCCATTGAACTGGCCTAGATGTCGCGCAGCCAGTCCGTATCGTTCCGTTGTCCAAGGTGCATCGGGGTCTCCACCAAGGTCTTCGAACCACATCCAAGCTTCACTATCAGACTTCTCGTCGATCTGGTAACAGGTGGCTGCCTCCATGCCACCTGGTAGATCATCCAGTATGCCACTTTGGTAGGCCAGCACTTCCCGCCGCCAGCCGAATTGCGATTGGTCCCTTGATGCTCCCCGTCTAAGAATCTTGAGAACTACAGACCAGTAATGGGTGTCTTCACCATATCGCGATCCACCGTTCACCCTGAGTAGGTGCCCACCACCAATGCCGCCCTTGATCTTGTGGCATTCCCAATTGGAAACAACCGCTGACCCACGAGCCCGGATCTTTCTCACAATTGGTCTGAGTGTGTCGGCATCAATGGATGCAACGACTTCATCATGTCGTTCATCTTGCTCCCGACGCGCATTAGTCAACCTCTCTATTCCGTCGCGCTCAGCCAAATCGTGCTCTCTGGGACATGGTCTCCATATTCTCTTGTCTCTTGTCTTGATAACTACTGATTATACCGAAACAATATCTAATAAGATAAAGACGCGTCATCCACACGGGAGCCTCCATCGCCAGTAATTTACCCTAAACGTAGGGCTGTCCTCCGAACGCGACTCGCTCCGATTAGGCAGCACATTGGGCTACGGCCTCCGGCACTATTCTTTGGTCCGAAAGTGCCATTTTTGAGGTTTATGGGTTGCTGTGTAACTGAAACGCAGTATGGTCGATATCGTCTATGCTGGATGAAAAAGTGGACAGGCGTATCAATCGCCGATTGCAGCGGCAGAGAAAGCGGCTTGATATTTTTCTTTACATAGAAGGCTTGTGTCGATGAGAAGTGAACCGCTTAGTCATAGAGGGGAGCCGAGTGGAGAATCCACGAAAATACGGCGCAGCACCACTCCTTCAAATAGTCTTTACACTTCAAGCAGGTATTTCGGTAAAAGATGCCATCAGTTCAGTGATAACCTTGTTCCTGGGGTCTATTCTCATCTCGCCTAAAATAACTTTGAACTTAGAGCCAAACCCGAAACTACGCTAGTAAATACATCGCCGGATTGGAGCTTCTTGGAACCGAATTTCACCTCTAAAGATTTTCTTACAGCAGGAACATATGAAGTTCCACCTGTAAGAAAAACAGAATCTACACTAGAGATGTCTAAACCTGCATTCAACAATAAACCATCTATACAACAACCAATTTCTTTTATCTTGCCCGATATCATTTCTTCGAATTCAAACCTATGAATTAATTCACTTATATCGATGACTGACTGGCGAAATGCAATTTCTTCTATTTCGTTTACAGAAAGGCCACATTTCGCATCCGAAATAATTTGAAATAAAGAAAACCCCAAATTTTCCTCCACCAATGCACTAAGTCTTATTATCGACTTTCTATCATCCGAAGAATTAAGTAGTTCTCTAAAGAACTCTCGTGTATGACTATCTTTTAAAAGAGGAATACGGTGCCACGTACAAAGGCTGCGCATCAGGTGAACAGGCATATCAAGCCATCGGCTCATTGTTTTATATCTTACATTTCGTCCAAAGTATTTTACCAACTTATGCCACATAATTTCTGAATCAAAATCATTTCCACCAATATTTATACCATTAATACCTAAGATATCAGCTTTTGGTTCTTCCTCTGGCTTTCTAGGATATATCCTGACTAGAGTAAAGTCGGATGTGCCTCCACCCAAATCAACCACCAAAACAAGTTCAGGGCTAGTAATCATTGTTGCATAATGTAAAGCTGCTGCGACCGGTTCCTTTTGAAAATGCACCTTTTCGAAACCAGCCATTTGAGCCGAATCTCTCAATCTACATTCAGCTATTTCATCTTCCTTTTCGTTATTGGAGAATAAAGCAGGTCGACCAAGAACAACTTCTTTTATATCATGACCGATCAAGCTGTCAGCTTTCTTTTTTATATTAGACATAATTAAAGATATCAACTCTTCTAATGTAAACACTCCAAAGCCCCTAATAACTGTCTTGGTGAAAGAGGGATCTGGCAAAAAAGCCTTTATAGACTGCATCATTCTGCCCTTCATCCCTCCATCAACATATCTGAACATAGCATCACTGCCTATATAATATTGTTTTTCATTCTCTGGAAAAAACAATATAGATGACATGATTTTGCTTCCATTGGCACCAATTGGTAGTACGCGAATTTTTTCATCAACCAGTATAGCAATGGCGGAATTGGAGGTCCCAAAGTCTAGACCATAAATTAATCTATCAGACAACGTAGAATTCCTCCTGAATTAGAGTCTAAAAGGTACTTTATAATTCCTATACATATCATCAAGATGGGGTAAAAGATGAGTGCGTTTTCGACCAGTACCCCATCGAGACGCTTCGCAATCTCATCACCCACAGTACGTTTTCCAACTGCGGGATAGCCGAGAAGGTTTACCATATATGTCTCGCTCGATTCTGTCATTAATACCTCCAATAACTAGTGATTATACCGAAACAATGTCTAGGATTTTTCCATGTTGGCTAACTAGTGGGTTGCCGACGTACGACGGCAACTTCTTCCAACTCCTCATGTGTCCCCTTCCCCACTTGCCCCTAACTCATCCCACAATATTTATACGAGCAAAACTCCCATTATCAAAGAGAAATATGGCTATCGCAGAAGAAACGAAAAAAAGCAAAAAAGGGTCTTTTATCCGCTTTATATTAGACAATGAGGTGGACCCTTTGGATACAGTGCCTATAAAAAAAGAAACATGGAACTTCGACGATTGAGGGCGATTGAATTATTCAAAAGAACGCGCTTCTCACCTTCGATCGACTCAAAACGACTTCACACAGGAGCAAGATGTCGATCAACGAGTATAGACGCGTTTAAAACGGTTTTA
>JBLHGI010000251.1:0-9040 GCA_047616505.1 Planctomycetota bacterium | reverse complement strand
CCGTGAATCCAGCGCCGAGTATGCCGGCAGGTAGGGCGAACATACCGATGCCAAGCACGGCGATAATGGCGGCGATCGTTTGCCCTAAGGCTGTTATGGGGAAGGCATCGCCATAGCCGACGGTTGTCAGTGTGACAATCCCCCACCACATGGTAGATGGAATACTGGGAAAGACCTCGGGTTGTACATCGTGTTCGACGAAATACATCAGCGAAGATGATACGACCAATAAGGTGAGCAGGACGAAGAAGATGCTCAGTAGCTCTTCCTTGCGGTCCATGACGACTTTGCCCAAGAGGCGCAGGGCGCGTGAGTAGCGGACCAATTTGACGATGCGGAAGATGCGCAGCAGACGCACGGTGCGTACGAAGCGTAGATCAATGCCAAAGAAGGGCAAGAAGAAGGGCAGGATGGCCAGTAGGTCAATCAAGCCAAAAAAAGAAAAGAAGAAATGCAGGCGACCTTTTACGGGGTGAGCATAACGGGGATTGGTAGTACAGGACCACAAGCGCAGCAGGTACTCGATGGAAAAGACCACTAAGGAGAAATTTTCAAAGGCTTCGAAGGCCGAGCGATTAAGTCTGTAGATGGGTTCGACTGTTTCGAAAATGAGAGCGAGGACATTGAGAAAAATTAAAATGACGATAGAAAAGTCAATGATACGGCCCGTGTCATCGCCGGGCTCGAGCAAATAATAGGTATGTTCCCTGAGATTCATGAGACTGGCTCCTAGGTTAGCACGTATCGCAGGTGCATAGCTTACTGTGTTAACACCATTATAGCCAGGAGTCGAAGACTTCTTCGGCTAGGCCAAAAGAGGTGCTCATACCCGCGCCACCGACGCCGTTGACTATGCGCACGCCGGCCGCTGGGTCGGCGATGAAATCAGCACCCTGAGCATGCTTGGCATAGATGCCGTGCCACCGCTGGGCAATGCGTAGGGAGGGGGCTTTGAGAAAGGTGCGCAGGTAGCTTAGTACGAGATCGTCAATTTCGGGTTTATCGAAGGGGTCTAGTTGCCAGCCGTATTCGTGTGAGTCGCCGATGGTGATCTCACCGAGGCCATTTTGGGAGGCCATAACGTGGATGCCCCATTGGTCGAATTCCGGGTTGTCGCGACTGATGCGCGCGCTATAATCGACCAGGGTCGGGCAGGCCTTAAATGCGGCATAATGACGCAGCGTTAGGCCGGCGGCGAGCATTGGGCCGAGTTGCCAAGTATCGGGTTGGGGTGCCGTGCGCATCATTTGTAGCTTGCAGCGAGTAAGACCGCTCTCTTTGTAGGTCTCTGGATAGAGACTCTCGAAATCGACGCCGCTGCACACGATAGCACGCTGCACGTGCCAGGTTTCTGAAGGAGTGTAAATATTGGGCAATTCGATGCTGTGTACAGGAGTTGAGAAACGCAGTTCGACGCCGTATTCGCGCGCGAGGAAATGCGGCAGCTTGGCGATGGCCTCGCGGGGGTCGACGCAGACTTCCGTTGGGCTCCAGAGGCCACCGCGAAGACCGTCGGAGCGCACGGCCTTGCTGCGCGCTCCGACGCCTTGCGCATCGAGTAGTTCGACCTCATAGCCTAGGGCTGGGGCCAATTGGGCGAACTCTTCCAATACGGCCATTTCATCATCGGCATAGACTACGTGCAAAGAACCGGTTTCGGCGTGCCAGATATCGGCGCGCGGTGCGATGTCTAACCAGACTTGGCGGCTGCACAGGGCGCGTTGATGCACCATACCGGGTTCTTGGCCAATGGGCCATATCATGCCGAAATTGCGAATGGAGGCTCCCTGCGCCTGTGGGTTTCGTTCAAAGAGTACTACGGATAAACCGCGCTTAGCGGCGCACAGAGCGTGGGCGAGTCCGACGATGCCAGCACCAATAATGGCGATATCTTTTCTTTTAATCGTCAAGGTCGCTTATGCATTATTTTAGGGGCGCACGGCAACGCGTAGATACTGTTGCGTGTGAGCTAAGGCAATGGCTCTTTGCAGGTCGTCGAGTGGAACGGGCTCGCTTACTAGTGCGGCGTAAGGGTAACGAGTGACCGTGAGTTGGAGAAAGTGGATGGCCTCGTCGAGATGGCGTGGACTATAGTTGTGCACGCCGCGGATATACAGACATTTGCGGATGATTTGTTCACCGGTGATTTCGAGCCGCGTGTCGGGGTGTACCATGCCCACAAAGGCATAGAAGCCGCCGGGGCGTAAGACTGCAATGCCGTCATTGACGAGGGCTGAGGCGCCGGCTACTTCTATGACGGCGTCTATTCCATCGGGTACTGCTGCACTAATCTGGCCTACGTGCTCTATGGGGGTAGCTCCAAATTTTGCGCTGTGCTGCCGGCGTTGGTCACTGCGGTCCATACAGTACACGCGTTCGACGCCGCGCTCGATGAGCAAGGCGCAGGCATAGAGGCCGAGTAGCCCAGCTCCTTGTATAAGGACGGACCGGCAGGGGATGGGCAGCAGGGAGACGGCGTTGATGACGGTGGCAAGGGCGCAGTTCGCCGGTGCTACTACGGAATCGGGCAGCTCATCGGGCACAGGTACAATATGCGTGCCCGGGCGCAGCAGGATATGCGAGGCATAACAACCGTTGAGACCGCTGCCGTCTGCTAAAGGCGCGTGGCCGTATTTGAAGAGATGATGACATTTCTCTGGCAGGTAGTGCTCGCGACAGGGAGGGCAAGTGCCGCAGCTGTCGGCGATACTCCAGGTGACGCGTTGGCCAAGTTCTAGGTCGGAGCGGTCGCTACCGAAGGCAACGATGCGACCGACCGCTTCGTGTCCAAGGATGCAGGGAGTTTTTTCTAGGCGCTGACCCGTGAGCGTGTGTAGGTCGGAGCCGCAGATGGTCGCCAGCGATATCTCGACGAGAACCTCGCCAGCTGCCAGCGCCGCGGGAAGGGGAAATTCTTGTTTTTGCAGTGCCTCGTTGGGGCCGGCAAATACTTGTGCGTAGACCACATTAGCCCTGTCGTTTTTGCCAATAAGCCGCAAGCTTGTCCTGTGGTTCCCAGTCGAGTAGGCGTCGCGCCTTATGGTTGTGATAGCGACCGTGCGGAGTATCGGTTGTGATATGGAAAATTTCGCAGGGCGAAGGCAATGTGTCGAGATCGACTTCTAGGCATTTGCGGATGGCGCGGGCCGCATCGGCAAAGGTGACGGAGAAGGGGTTGGTGTCACCACCGGCCTTGTCTTCAGCAGGCTCGGCATCGCGAAAACTCAGGAAAAGGGTCGTGATTACGTGGATTGGGTGGTTGGCGCTAAAAACGCGACAAATCTCTTGCCCGATCGATTTGCTGTGGGCGTATAGGTTGAGGCCCGAATGTAGAGGGACCTCTTCGCTGATATCGTAATCGTAGTGCTCGTAACTCGGTCCGACCTGCGTGAAATGGGGGCCCGTATTGATAAAACGCGTATGGCCTAGATCGACTGCGGCCCGGATGGCGTTGTAGGTGCCGGTGGTATTGACATCAAAGGCGAGTTTGCGGTCGGGGCGCAGAACGGAGCAGTTGATGATGACGTCGGTTCCCTCTGCGGCTTTGCGCACTTGGTCTATTGCGCCAACATCGACCTGCATGGTTTCATGCGGGCTATCGATTTTGACGATATCGGTGATGCGCAGCTCGTAATCACCTGCGAGTTCGTCGACTACGTGAGGGCCGAGAAAACCGTTGCCTCCCAGAAGTAGGACTTTCATAGGTGGTCCTCAAAATTGTATTGGGGGGTAAAATCTAGGCTTTCGCAGATACGGTTCGACGAAAAGCGCGCGCGCGGTGAAACGGATTGTAGGTGTAGAGTGCGGTAGCTGCGGGGGCGTCGTCGGTTCAGAGTGTGGCGATTCTGGACCATGAGATCGATGGCGCGTGCGGCGTCTCGTTCGTCGAGCCATATGGGATCGTATGCCTGGCCTGCGATCCTATCTGCATGTACTACGTGACCAAGGCGGACGATGACTACATCGAGGGCGTGGCTGTGGGCAAATTCTCGCGCCGTGAATTCGGCCAGGTGAGCGCCGAGCTGAGCGGGATCTGTCGTCGGTAGCGGTTTCCAGTCTTCGGAGACGGTCATGTGCTCTGGGTAGGTGAGAAAGAAGTCGAGTGTGCTGAGAACAATCACGCTTTTGACCTCGGCTTCGGCGGCGGCCAATAATAGGTTGTAGTGACGGCGCGAGTTGGCATCGAGAAACTCGGTTTCATCATCGCCATCGCGCGGGCTATAGGCCAGGTGCACGATGGCATCGATGCCTTTGACTAACTCGTCGGTGGATTCGTCGTGACCGAGCTGGCTCTGGGTGAAGTCGAGGTCTGTATCTAACGGACCCTTGTCCGTCAGACGCAGTGTGTGCTGGTCTTTCAGGCTAGAGGCCAAGGCTTTACCTAAGCTAGTGGCAGCACCTGTAATGAGCAGATTCATGGTTTATTGCTCTGGTTTAGAAGGAGTTGGGCTAATGACAACTCAAATTTTAGAGTATTTGCTGGTCTACGTTCATGGGGACAATGTCGTGGATTTGGCTATCCATCAGTGCCGAAGGCGACTGCATTTCGAGCACGGCCTTGGCGTGGAGTTCGTCGACGCTGCGGCAGCCGGCGGTGGCCAGTGTGGCGCTTAGCATATGGATAACGGTGGGTAACTTGTCGAAAATGGAGCCGACGTGGGGCACATAACCGGAAATGCCCTCTTCGAAAAAGTTCTCTTTAGTTTGGGCATAGCGCCGCATATTATGCGCGCGCATGCTACCTTCCATCCAGTATTCTTTGACGATCTCGCCGGCGGCATTGCGCATTAAACTGCCCTGGCTTTCGGTATAGCGGGCGAAGAAATTGCCCATCATCAGCGAGTTGGCTCCGAGGGCGAGAGCAACTGACATTTCTGCTGGGCCCGAGATGCCGCCATCTGCGACGAGGGGAATATATATCCCCTTCTCTTCAGCCCACTGGTCGCGCATCGCACCGACTTCCATTAACGTAGTGCCCTGACCGCGCCCGGTGGCTTTGACTTCTTGCGTCGTGCACCCCGAACCAATACCCATGCCGACTTTGATGGCATCGGCTCCGGCCTCGACTAAGAAGCGGAAACCCTCGGCAGTGACAACATTACCCCCGATAACGGGCGTGTCGGAGTGGCTTTTGACATACTCAATCATTTGTCGTTGGTATTCCGTATGGCCATCGGAGGCGTCGATCACTAAGACGTCGACTTCGTGATCAACGAGGGCCTGGACGCGACCGCGGTCCTCCGGATGGGTTGAAATTGCGGCACCAACGAGCAGACGTTTCTTGGCATCGATCGATTCATTCGGGTGGCGCAGGTGTTTGTCGAGGTCTTTCTTAAAGACGACCGTCTGCAGAATGCCGTCTTTGGATAGAATGGGCAGGAAACCGCGACCATAGCGAATCATGAGTTCGTTGGCCGTGCTAAGGTCGTTGACTTCGGTGCCAAATTGCACGTCGGTTTTCATGCGCTCCTCGACCTTACAAGCGAGGTCGCGGCGTTCGTCGAAGTCTTTGTCTGTTAGGATGCCGATGAGTTTGTCGTGAAATTGGCCGCTTTCGGTCACGGGGAAGGTCGTATAACCCGTGTCGTGGATAATTTGCGCGACTTCGGCGATGGGTTGGTTGGGGGATAAGGTGACGATGCTGGTCTGGAAGCCGGCCTTAAAGCGTTTGACCTGGCTTATTTTTGCACACTGCTCTTCAGCGGGCTGACTGACGGGCAAGATGCCGATGCCGCCGAGTTGGGCTAGCGATATGGCCATCTCGGCGCCGGTGACTGCTTGCATAGCAGCACTGAGCAAGGGGATATTTAAGTAAATGAAGTCGTCCCCCTTGCGGCAGAATCGCGATTTGAGCGATATATTGGGGGCATTGCCATCGGCAGGCGTATAACCGGGCAGAATGCGAAATTCTTTTAGGCTGTGCGAAGGATCTTGCAGGACTTTGGCCATGGTCGTCTTCTCCGGGGCTTGGAGATGATATAGGAACAGGAGGGTGGGAATATTAAACTACAAAACATAGGGACAGAATTTAGTTTATTCAATAGATGGACGGCTTACTTTTTTATTGGCTGCACTTTTTTATATTTCAAGCAGGGACACAATCTCCTTTGAAAGGATCAAAATGGGTTATCAGAGATTTTATCCGCAGCAGAGCGAATCGAGCAGTGTGGGCAGTTTCTTGGCTGGGTTGGGGATCGGAGTCTTGTTGGGGGCAGCGCTGGGCGTGATTTCTGCGCCGCATCGCGGCGACGTGACGCGGCGCAAAATAGTGCGCCAGGCGGGCTCAACGCGTGACCAAGTGGTCGAGGCCGTCGAAGATTTTGTCGAACGGCGTGCCGATGGTAGCGAAGTGGATAATGGCGAGGCATAAACTCGCACAATAGCATATAAAAAAGGGGGGCCAATGACTGGCCCCCCTTTTTATATAAATAGACGTTTTTACGATTGTTCGCCGTAATTGAGCTGGTGTAGGCGGGCGTAGATGCCGCCCTGCTGAATGAGTTCGTCGTGTTTGCCGCGTTCGCGCACCTCGCCGTGGTGCAGCACGAGTATTTGGTCGGCGTTGCGGATGGTGGAGAGCCGGTGGGCGATGACGATTGATGTGCGGTCGTGCATCAGCTTGGATATGGCGTCCTGGATGAACTGCTCGGTCTCTGTATCGATGGAGGATGTCGCCTCGTCGAGCACGAGTATTTCGGGGTCGAAAGCAAGGGCACGGGCAAAAGATAACAGTTGGCGCTGGCCAGAAGAAAGCGTCGACCCCCCCTCGGCCACTACCTGGTCGTAGCCGTTTGGTAGTTTGGAGATGAAGTGGTCGGCATTTACATAGCGCGTGGCCTCTTCTATGCGCCGTTGGTCTATGCGCTTATCACCGAGGCGGATATTGTCGCGGATAGTGCCAGAAAAGAGAAATACATCCTGCTGTACGATGCTAATGCGCTCGCGCAACTCTTCGGCATTCCACTCGCGGACTTCGAGCCCGTCGACGAAGATTTCGCCGCGCTGAATATTGTAGAAACGACAGAGCAAGTTGACGATCGTGGTCTTGCCCGACCCGGTGGCCCCAACTAGGGCTAAACTCTGCCCCGCTTCTACTTTAAAAGAGACGTCTTTGAGTATCCAATCTTCGGCGCTGTCATCGTATTTGAAATAGACGTTTTTGAATTCGATCGTGCCGCCTCGCCGTTGGTGCACTATGTTGCGGCGAGGACCGCCGCTGGGATCGGCAGGCGTCTCTAATAGCTCAAAAATGCGCTCGGACGAAGCCATGGCACTCTGCAGGAGGGCGTAGCGGTCGCTAATATCCATGATGGGGCGAAAAAAGCGGCGGATATATTGTAGGAAAGCCACTAATACGCCGAAGGCAACGCGCTCGGAGAGCACGGCCGAAGAGCCGAACCAGATAATGGTGGCCATGCCCAAGGTGCCGACTAATTCGGTAAAGGGAAAGAAGATGGCGTAATAGTAGATTTCGCGTTCTTCGGCACGGCGATAGGGCAGGTGTTCTCGGTCAAAGTCCTGTAAGTTGCGCTCTTCGCGGCTAAAGATCTGCACGACTTCCATGCCCGTTATATTCTCTTGCAAGTAGGAGTTTAGGCGCGCTAGACGCACGCGCAACTCGCGATAGGCGCCCATTGCCTTGTTTTGCAGGTAGAAGGTGGCGACGGCGAGCACGGGAACTACCAGGCAGCAAACGAGTGTGAGCTGTGGGTCTATATAGATCATGAAGGCCAGAATGGACACCAATGTGAAGAGATCCATAAAGACCGAAACGATGCCCTCGCTAAAGAACTCATTGAGGGCTTCGACATCGTTGGTGGTGCGGGTCATAATGCGGCCCAGCGGCGTGCGGTCGAAATAGCGTAGAGGCAGGCGCTGCAAGTGGGCGAAGATATCTCTGCGCATGTCGAGCATGACGTGCTGGCCCATGGTCTCGGTTACTAAGGTCTGCGCATATTGCGTGACATACTGGATGGCAATGCTGGCAAAAAAAGCGGCGACCACCCATTTGAGGCCGTCGTAATCACCAGTGCCGATATAATCGTCGACGGCAATCTGAGTGAGCCATGGACCCACTTGGCTGGTGGCAGATGCGCATAGAATGGTGAAGAGTGCGAGCGCTACGCGGCCTTTATGCGGGCGTAGATAGGTCAGGAGCTTGCCCAACAACTGCGGGTTGAAGGGGCGCTGCTGTATTTCTTCTTCTTGGTTGATTTCTTCGCTCACAACGTCTCCAACTCGGCGGCCAACTGTTGGCGTGCGTGCAGGTCGGCGTAGAAGCCGCCGTGGTCGAGCAACTGCTGGTGAGTTCCCTGTTCGGCAATACGGCCTTCGTCGAGGATTATAATACGGTCGCAGTCGCGCAATGTAGAGACGCGATGGGCGATGATCAGCGTCGTGCGCCCGCGCATCAGTTCGCGCAAGTAGCCGAGTACGGCATCTTCCGTGTGCGTGTCGACGGCCGACAGCGAATCGTCGAGAATGAGTATCTTTGGTTGCCGCAGGAGCGCGCGCGCGAGCGTGGAGCGCTGTTTTTGGCCCCCGGAGAGCGTTACGCCGCGCTCGCCGATAAGGGTCTGGTAGCCGGCGTCAAAGTCGACTATATCTTTGCGTAGCTGTGCCCATTCGGCTGCCTCATCGATTTCCTCATCGGAGGCCTGTTCGACCCCATAGGCGATATTTGCGGCGACGGTATTTGAGAATAGGAAGGGATTTTGCGATACGTAACCGATGGCACCCCGCAATTGGGTTAATGGCCATTGTTCTATGGCTATGCCGTCTATAAAGAGTTGGTTGGGGCCGGTTTGTATAAGGCGTGGGAGAAGGCGGGCTATCGTCGTTTTGCCCGCACCGACGCGGCCCATAATGCCTACGGTGGTGCCTGCGGGTATCTTTAGATCGATGTTAGATAAGACATTCGGCCCATCACCGTAAGCAAAGTTCAACGAGCGAAATTCTATTTCGCCGCGCACAGAGTGTTCGATAGCGACGACATTATGGTCGCGAATATCGGGCTCAACATCCATAACTTCGTTAATTC
>JBLHGI010000250.1:0-9082 GCA_047616505.1 Planctomycetota bacterium | reverse complement strand
AAAGGCCCGTGGATCGCTGGTGAAGGTGTCGATCCATTCGCGGCGCAAGTAGGCGTATTCCCCTTGGCCGACTAAACCGCCAATATCATAAGAGACCCCGTCTAATTCTACGCGCGCCTCGGGCTGGACCCCGCGCAAGAGTGCCGTGCCCGTTACTGCGTTATCGAATGCAACGGTCGCCGCGTTGGGCCCCGTGCGAAAAGTGCGGCGCAGCAGACCGTTGCTCAATACAATCTCTTGTGCCCCTTCACCGCGAAAGAGCCCGGCGCGATAGGGCGCAGAGTCTAATAACCAGTCTTTTTTATAGGCGGGTGCCGCCGTATAGGAGGGCAAGTCTTCGGGCATGGCATCCTCTGCTTTCTAGGTTGGCTCTCAGGATACCACGTGGGCTATTCTCTGTCAATTAAGCACAAAAAAACCTCGCCGATTCCTATATCGACGAGGTGCAAAACGGCGAATTTTCAGACACTCAATCCCACCTCGTCTGGTCTCTCCCCTTGTATTCGGCGCGTTTAAACCCGTCGGGTAAGTCCAGCTCAAAATCGCCCTCATACACAGGGGCATGCGTCTGTAGGTCGTCGAGGGCAATAATCAGTGCTCCGCTGCCAAAGAGCGCGTCGCTATAGGCCTCGATGCGCCGCGGCAAGGCGTCGTCCTGGCCGATCCACACGCGCAGGTCCATGCGCTCGGAATAATAGTCCACCACGTCGCAGGGCGTCTGCCCCAGCACTTGTCTGCCCACCCATTTAGCTTGCTTCTCGCGGTGCGCCCGCGATAGCGCCCTCAGCAAGAAAGTCGGTGCCAGATATTCGGGGTTATACAGCGCCCGGCCGCCGTTTTTCGGCGTGCTGTGCCACAGCGTTTTTTGTTCGTAGTCCAATGCGTAAATATCGGGCCGGTCTATAGCGACGACTACCTGTTCGCCCGTGCCCGTGCGCCCCTCGATACGCGCCTGACTGAAACCCCCGCGCATATTGCCCAACGGCATAACGAGCTTTGCCCACCCAGTCGTCAGCGCATACGCACCCGGCCCTTGGTGGCGGAAAGAATACGAGAGCACCTGACTCTGACTGAGCCGATCCATCATGCGATCGAGCACTTGCTGCGGGTCGGGCTCGGCGGCCGATGTCGACAAGGCGAGCAGCGGAATATGTAAAAGGGCGAGTAGCATTTTCATATTTTTAAAGTAGGGCGATAAACGTTGTATTTCTGTGATCTGTCGTACATCTATGGGAATAAGAACGCTGCGTCTACGCGAAAGTTTCCGTCCCGCCAGCACCCAGAGTTTGCACTGCCAACTAAAGGAGCGCAGTTTAAAGGATCGCCTGCATACCGCGCTAGCGCGCAAAAAACTAAAAAATCCGACGACGCACGGAGTCTGGACAATAGAGGGAACAAATGGGGTTCAAACGCAAGACACTGCTGACTTTGGGCGTTGTATTCTTCGCCATTATGGGCAGCAGCATGCTCGCTTCGTTTTATACCAATTGGCTCTGGTTTCAAAGTATAGAGTTCCAATCGGTATTCTGGCGCATGCTGCGAGCTCGGTTTACAACGGGAATTTCATTCGGCGTCTTAGCCGTTTTGTTAATAGGCACTAATCTGTGGCTCGCCAGACGGTCCGTACTGCGCACGCTGCGCGAGGTCGGTTTGCCTTGGGAAGGGGCAGAGGCGATAGCGGGCGTGCTGCGCTCGCGCAGTCTCTACCTAATAACCGGCGGTCTGCTCGTTTGGCTCTTTACTAGTATAGGGGCCGGCCAGTGGCCGCTCTGGCTGCGCTATACGCATAGTCAACCCTTCGGCATAAGCGATCCGATCTTTGGCCGCGATCTCGGGTTTTATGTGTTTTCGCTGCCGCTCTATGGTTTTGTGGCCAAATTTCTTCTCAGCGGCATCCTAACGACGGGATTTTTTACCGTCCTGATATACGGGCTAGGCAGCGGTATCCGCTTCCAGCAGCGGTTCCAAGTGCTGCCTTCGACTCAGGCGCACCTATCGGGACTAGGCGGCCTGATGCTGTTGGTCATCGCCTGGATCTATCGGCTAAAGATCTACGGTCTACTCTATTCCGATGGGTGGGTAGCTTTTGGCGCCGGTTATGTCGATGTGAACGTGCAGGTCTGGACCTATTGGCTCTTGGTCTTCCTCTATCTCGGGGCGGCCGCACTTTTTTTTATAAATATCCGCACGCGCGGCACCCGCCTGCCGCTGATCGGCGGCGGTCTGCTAATCGGCGGTGCGATCATCGTAGGCGCCATCCCTTCCGCACTAGTGCAAAAGCTAGTGGTAGAACCGAGCGAGCTAGAGCTGGAGGCCCCCTATATTCGCCACAATATCCAGGCCACGCGGCGGGCATACGGACTAGATCGCATCGAAGAACAGCCGTTTGAGGCCACAGAGAATCTGACGCAGGCCGATATTGAGGCCAATCCCCTGACCATCCGCAACGTGCGCGTTTGGGATGAACGTCCGCTCAAACAAACGTATCAGCAGGTGCAGGAAATTCGCCCCTACTACGTTTTCCCCGATGTCGATGTCGATCGCTATACCGTGGATGGAGTGTACCGGCAGGTGATGCTTTCGGCGCGCGAAATAGACACCAACCGACTGCCTGCCCAAGCGCGCAACTGGGTCAACGAACGCCTGCAGTATACCCACGGCTACGGCGTAGCACTTTCTCCCGTAAACCAAGTTACGCCGGAAGGGCTGCCGGATTTTATGGTAAAAGATCTGCCGCCGGTATCAGCACCCGGTCTGGAGATCGAGCGTCCGGAAATCTATTACGGCGAGCGTTCCTATGGGTATGCAATAGTCAAAACCAGTATGCAGGAATTTGACTATCCCAGCGGCGACGAAAACAAATTTACCACCTACCAGGGGACAGGCGGGGTGCGGATGGGCAGCTTTTTCGAGCGCCTCGCATTTGCCGCTCGTTTTGCCGATCTAAACCTCATACTGAGCAATTATATCACCCCCGAGAGCCGCATTATGCTGCGGCGTCAGATTCGCGAGCGCGTGCAGGCCATAACCCCATTTCTTCGCTACGATTCCGATCCCTATATGGTCTTGTCTGAGGGCAAGCTCTACTGGATTATAGATGCCTATACGACGACCGATATGTATCCATATTCCACGCGTGGAGGTGCGCCTTCTTTTAACTATATGCGCAATTCGGTGAAGGCCGTAGTAGATGCCTATAGCGGCGCCATTTCCTTTTATCGCATGGACACACAAGATCCAATCGTCGCGGCCTATGACGAGATTTTCCCCAATTTGTTCAAGGCCCGAGAAGAGATGTCCGAAGATCTGAAAGCACATCTGCGTTATCCGAAGGATATGTTCAAGTACCAGGCCTTGATCTACCGCAGCTACCACATGCAGGACGTCCAGGTTTTCTATAACCAGGAAGACTTGTGGGAGGTGCCGAAAGAAATTTATAAAGATCGACCGCAGCGCATGGAGCCCTACTATATCATCGTCAAACTGCCGGGTGAAGAGCGGGAAGAATTCTTGCTAATGGTTCCTTTCACGCCCGCCAGAAAAGACAATATGATCGGCTGGCTAGCCGCCCGCTGCGACGGGGAGAACTACGGCAGCTTGTTGGCCTACACGCTGCCGAAGGACCGGATGATTTTCGGCCCCATGCAACTAGAGGCACGCATCGACCAGCAGACGGAGATTTCCAGCCAGCTTACGCTCTGGGGGCAAGGAGGGTCGGAAGTGATCCGCGGCAATTTGCTGGCCATTCCCATCGGGCGGTCGTTCCTCTACGTAGAGCCGATTTATTTGCAGGCGCGGCAGGAGCCGCAGTCATCGCCCTTTCCGGTGGCCGTGGGCATGCCCGAAGAACAAATGCCTTCGAGAGAAAGGACGCGCAGCACGGCAATTCCGGAGCTAAAACAAGTGATTGTCGCCTTTGCAGGTCAGGTCGTTATGAGGGATACTTTTGAAGAAGCCCTGTCCGATCTCTTCGGCGCCAGGACGGCGCCGGAGGGCCGCTTAGTCGAGACGGGAGCCGCATCGGCCATTCCCTCCAGCAGCGCCGTGCGCTCTGCAGCGAAGATGGCAGCAGAGGCCGAGGCCCACTACCAGCGCGTGCGCACCTCATTGCAAAAATGGGACTGGACAGAAGCAGGAGAGGGGATGGAGGCGCTCGAACTGACACTCACGAAGCTGCGGGAGGTGTTAGAAGATGAGTAGGGCAGGGCAGAGGCAAGAGCATTAAGCGCCATACGCCTGTTTCTTAGTCCACCAGGGCCGCCATCGCCTCGGCGGCCCCCATGCGCAGGCGATAGTCCACCAGCTCGCTGATATCCGTTTCGCCGGGATTGATTTCCACCGTCGGCACCCCCGCTCGCCGCGCCGTCAAAACGGGCTCGCTGATATAGGGGAAAACGCTGGTCGTGCCCACGCTGAAAACCATATCAAAGCCGCGCTCCATTTCCCGGTAGAGCTTCTCTATTTTTTCTTCGGGCAACATCTCGCCAAAGAAGACTACGTCGGGGCGGATCGGGCCATTGCAACGCATGCACTTGGGCGGCAGGGCCAAATGGGAGAAGTTGGCCACCTCTTCCTCCCAATCGCAGAGCGTGCACTGCAAGTCCAGCAAATGCCCGTGGATCTCGATGAGGTTTTGGCTGCCAGCGCGGCGATGAAAACCATCGATGTTTTGCGTCAGCACCCAGGTCTCCGGTTTCTGTTTTTCAATTGCGGCGATCAACTCGTGGCCGCGGTTGGGCGCCGCGCCGCGACAGGCCTTCTCAATTTCCAACACGTATTTCCACGTTAGCACCGGCCGTGCGCGCAGCATCGTCCCCGACAGCGCCACCTCGATCGGCAGCTCGTCATCCGTCAACACATCGTCGTAGAGCCCGCCGACGCCTCTATAGGTCGGCAGCCCCGAATCGGCGGATATACCGGCACCCGTTATAAAGAGCACGCGCTCGGCCCGCTGTAGATGGCTCGCTACTTCGCCTATTAGTTTATCCACGATTCTGCCCGTCCTTTCAACTCCTAACAATCCTTTATTATTGTGGCAATGCCAACCCCACTAGTTCCGGGGCACGCTCATTATTGCCCAGCGGCACCACTATATACTGTCGCCCTCCCGCCATATAGGTCATGGGATTGCCATAGGCATTATCCGGCAGTTCTACTTCGCCGATCAAAGCGCCCGTGTCGAGGTCGTAGGCGCGCAGCACGGCCTCGCGATCGATCCAGCCACCGCCGCGTCGGTCCCAGCCGCGGCGTCCGCCGTCTTCGTGTGGGTTCTGGAACGCGGCCAATAGCAACGTCGAAGTCGCCATGACAAAGGAGCGATTGCCCCAGCCGAGATCGGGCAGATCCAGATGGGCGAGGGCCGGATGGTCTACCGGACCCCGGCCCGTCGCCTGCACCCATAAATGTTCACCGGTGTTGAGATCAATAGCCGTTATGCGACCATACGGTGGTTTGGTCAGCGGCAATCCTTCGGGGCCACGCATGCGGTCGCGCGTGCGCCCGGCATAGGCCGACGAAGCATTTCCCCGACGCGGCGCGGCCAATTGTACAATAGAGGGAATCGTATGCGAAGGCACGTAGAGCACCCCTTTGCCCGGATGCGCCGCAGCCCCTGCCCAATCGGCACCGCCAATTAGACCAGGCACCAATAACGTGCCTCTTTCGCTCGGTGGTGTGTAGAGCGGCCCGTGATCGATAAGCGCCAAGATCTGCCGCGCCTTTTCTTTTAACACGGGCGTAAAGTCGATGAGGTCATCATCCGTAATGCCCTGCAAGTCGAAGGCCGCCGGTTTGCTCGGAAAGGGCTGCGTCGGAGCCGCCTTCTCTCCATCGGCGCTCGACTCGGGCACAGATTTTTCTATAATGGGCCAGATCGGCTCGCCCGTCGCGCGATCGAAGACGTAACAGAAAGCTTGTTTGGTCACCTGCGCTACGATCTTGCGCGGCTGACCGTCAACCACCACATCCATCAGCACCGGCGGCGCCGGCGGGTCGTAGTCCCACAGCCCGTGGTGGATCAGCTGATAATGCCAGACGCGTTCACCCGTCGACGCCTTGAGGCAGACGAGCGAATCGCCAAAGAGGTTGTCGCCGGGGCGCTCGCCGCCGTAGAAATCGTGGCTCGGCGTGCTGACGGGCAAATAGATATAACCGAGCTCGTCGTCGGCGCTCATCGCCGCCCACACATTGGCCGCTCCAAAGCGCTTGTAGGCGTCATTTTCCCACGTCTCAACGCCGTACTCGCCTTCTCTTGGTATGGTGTGAAAAGTCCAGCGCAGCTCGCCCGTGCGCGCGTCAAAACCGCGCACATCGCCCGGCGGCGTGTAGTCGGGCGGCGAGCGGTAGCGCCAATCGTTCATCGCCGAGCCGACGGCGACCACGCCATCGCAGACGATCGGCGGCGAAGTGACGCCCGTCATATCGGGGTCTAAAGGTCGGTCCGACCCTTTCATCAAATCGACATAACCACCCAAGCCAAAGTCCGGGTCGGGTTGGCCCGTGCGCGCGTCGATGCTATAGAGCCTGTCGGTCGAGGTGCCAAAAAATATGCGCTCGACTTCGCCGTCACTCCAATAGGTAATGCCGCGCAGATTTCCCAGAAAATTGCCGCGTTCGCGCCACGATCCCGGATCGAAGGTCCACAATTCTTCGCCGCTCCGCGCATCTATCGCGCAGAGTATATTGTAGGGGGATCCATAGTAGAGCACATCGCCTATTTTGATCGGCGTACCGCGATTGTTGTTGTAGCCCAAACCATGAGTAGTCGCTATGGCCTCGTCGGGAGCTTTGTAGCGCCAGACTACGCGTAGATCCTTAAAATTATCTCGGTCTATCTGCGCCAGGGGTGCGTATTTACTGCTACCCGCATCGCTGGCGTAATAGCGCCAATCTAGATCTTGGGCATAGGTGGGGATTGTGTAAAGAACTAGCGTTAGCGCAAAGAACGCGTTATACAAATTAAGAAGACCTTTCTTGGGTTGGAAGCGGTATAGGCCGGAATAGTGCCCGGGGGTTCGTGGAAGCCATTTAAGCCGATGTAACGGACACGCGACAACAGGGTCAAGTTATTTTTTCGTCGAGGCGACATAATCACTCTTGTCCAAGGCGTATTTGACACCCCAACGCCGCTCCAATGACCACCCCGGCAGCACGTCCTGCCCATAGGCGAATTCCCTTTCCAGCGTTAACCCCGCCTTCTCTAATACCCGCCGCGAGGCCGCGTTGGCCGCCAACGCATAACCAACGACGCGGTCTTCTCCCCACGCACCAAAGCTTTGCGCCACCAAAGCGCGTGCCCCTTCCGTCGCATAACCGCATCCCCAGCAGCTGCGTTTGAGCCGGTAGCCAATATCGATCTCCGACAGCGTCTCTTTGTCGGGACGAAAGTGGAACCAGCCTATAAACTGGCGATGATCTTTGCCCTCTGCCGCCCAAAAACCGTAGTGATTATGTATTGCATAAGCGCTGATTTGGCGCGGCAGGGTGTCGTTGCGGATATGATCGTAATCCGGGGGCAATCCCCCGTTGATATAGCGCATCACCTCGGGGTCGGAGTCTAGTTCGCAAAGTGCGGCGGCGTCTCCTAGGGTGAATTGCCGAATGATTAGGCGCTGGGTCTCGAGTACTATGTGCAACGGTAATCTACTCCAATAATGGTGCGATTTATTGTGGGTGGCTCGTATTTCATAGATTTAAGAAGCGACTAAGTCGAACTCCAGGTCCAAGACGGGGCTATCATCATTTCTCGCACAGACAAAGCCCGTACGGGCTGGGCTGAAGCAGCCGCTAGTTTGGTTGAAAATGGCGAAGACACGCTGGTAGACCCGCCTAGCTCTACTCGTTTTGACGAAGAAGAATGGGAGTGGTAAACGAAATCACCATTCGGCGCGGCGACGTCTTTTTAGTCGAACTAAACCCCACGCGCGGCAGTGAAATTCGTAAAGCTCGCCCCTGTGTGATCGTATCGCCCGACGAGTTAAACACCCACCTGCGCACCTTTATCGTCGCCCCCCTGACCTCGGGAAAACACACCTACCCTTTCCGCGTATCCTGCCGCTTTCAAAACCGCAGCGGCCATGTGGTACTAGACCAGATTCGCACCGTGGACCGCGAACGGCTCGTGCGGCGACTGGGCCGGCTGTCCACCCCAGCCATCGAACGGTCTCTATCCATCCTGCAAGAAATGTTCGCGCACTGAGTTTACCTAAGACTAAAAACGGCAATTCACAGTGTAAAGTCGCTTATGTCGCTAAAATATCGTCGATTATCTGCAGTTCTTCCTCGGCAAAATCCAAATTGTCTAAAACCTTGAAGCTGTCCTCGATTTGTTCGGGACGGCTGGCCCCGCACAGCGCAGTAGTAACCGCCTCTTGGCGCAGGACCCAGGCGATGGCCATCTGCGCGAGCGTCTGGCCGCGTTTGTGGGCGTGGTCGTTGAGCTGGCGGACTTTGCCGAGGGCTTCGTCGTCGAGGCGATTTTTGTACGAGTCGCCCAGGCGGGCAGCGCGAGAGTCTGCGGGAATGCCGTCCAGGTACTTATCGGTGAGCATGCCGCCGTTGAGAATAGAGAAGGCGATGCAGCCGATGCCTTCCTCCTGCAAGGTATCGAAAAGACCACTCTCTTCGGGTTGGCGGGTGAACAGGTTGTATTTGGGCTGATGGATCAGGCAGGGCGTACCCAGGTCGCGCAGGATTTGCGCCGCTTCTTTGCTCTGCTCTGCAGGATAATTGGAGATGCCAGCATAGAGCGCGCGCCCCGAACGGACGGCAAAATCGAGGGCACCCATCGTTTCTTCGAGCGGCGTGTCGGGGTCGGGGCGGTGGTGGTAGAAGATATCGACATAGTCCAAGCCTAGACGCTTGAGACTTTGATCGAGGCTGGCAATGAGGTATTTCCGCGAGCCAAAATCGCCATAGGGCCCGGGCCACATATCGTATCCGGCCTTGGTCGAGATGATCAGCTCGTCGCGGTAGGGCGCCAGATCGAGCTGGAGGATGCGCCCGAGCGTCTCTTCGGCAGAGCCATTGGGCGGTCCGTAATTGTTGGCCAGATCTAGGTGCGTGATGCCGTGATCGAAAGCGG
>JBLHGI010000249.1:0-9084 GCA_047616505.1 Planctomycetota bacterium | reverse complement strand
GGGCACTAGCTCCAATGCTTTGTTGTACGTTCTGATGGCGAGCGCTGTCTCGCCGCGCTCTAAGTAGTGGTTGGCCATATTGTGATAGACGCTCGCCGCGTTATAAGCGAAGAGTGGTCCGTCGCCTTTGCCTTCGGCGCGTTGCCGCGTTCTGCGCATGCGATCGAGGCCGCGCTGGCGCATGGGTCCGTCGCTGCTCTCGCTTTCGCGGATGGCCATAGTCAGATTGAGAAATAGGCTATTGGGAAAGAGTTCGAGCCCCTCGTGTAGAACCGGCAGTGGGTCTTCCCCTATAGAGGGCAAAGCTATGGCGAGGCGAAAATACGCCTCTTCTAAGGGAATGGTATCGCCGCCTTCGCGAATGGCGCGTCGCAGGCGATAGGTTCCCTCTTCGAAATGATTGGCGGCGATATTGTGGCGACCAGATGTATAGTGCGAAAACCCCTCGGCTCGCTTGATGCCCAGGTAACTCGATGCAAAGATCAGCACCAGCCCTGCGGACACAAGAGCGTTATTCCAGCGCCCCACAACGCGTCCTAGCTGTACCAATCCTAGGGCGATGAGCACGGATGATCCCGCACTGGCCAGATAGAGATAACGCGAGGGGCCATCGGGCAAAAATTCAAGAATGAGATCTTCGGGAATAAAGAGAAAGGGCAAGAGGCAAAGCCCAATCCAAATGACCCAAGTCGCCGTTCGTTGCCCGTGCCACCATGCGACTCCGACTAGGGCGGTTAGGGTGGCTGTGCCAAAGTAAATCTCCCAGGGCGACTGTTTGTATACGGCCAGTGGCGGCACCCAGTGTGCCGTGCTCAACAGCCGCCCACCAAACCAGGCCAACAGTCGCAGCGAGCTAAAGGGCGAGACCTCGGCGCGGCCGTAGTGGTCTATCGCGGTCCAAGTGCTGGTGACTGTGGGCATAATGGCCAGACCGTAGAGCACGAGTCCCACTAGCGCGAGACCGAGTGGGACGCCGCGTCCAAGTGCTGTGCGGAGATCGCGGCCCCGTTGCAGGGACCAGAGCAAACAGAGAGGGCCCAGCGCCGCGGCGGCCATGTGGGTCAGCGTGCCGAGAGCAAGAAATACATAGGTGGCTACCAAATCGCTGCGGTGCCCTGTCGCGTCGTAGCGTAGAAAGGCGAGTAGTCCCAGTAGCCCCCAGAACAGAGCCAGCGGATAGTCGATGGCCGATATGTGGTGCACGGCTTGGAAATGGGTGATATTGAGCAAAAAGAGTAGCCCGCTGGCAAAGGCCCAACGTCGGTCCTCGTGCAGCACATCAACCAAGCGTGCCAGCAACAGCGCGGCCAGCATATGAATGAAAACGACGAGCAAATGATATCCGGCAACGCTATTACCGAGGACCAGCGAGGCCAGCCACTTGCCCAAGTCTGCGGCGGGGCGCCCGGTGATTTGTTCGCGATCGGAAGAAAATAGATGGCTGAAGTCTTGGCTGATGCGCGCGTTGTCGCGGAAGGTCTCGACGTCGTGATCATCTATGCCGTGTTCGGCAACACTGGAAAAATACAGGAAGGTCGCGGCCGCCAATAGCGCCGCGTAGAGCCACCAGGATGTTGCCGTGCTAAAAGAGTGGGTGTGCATTGCGCGTGGGACCTGAATGCTTGGCGAGGTAGTTGGGCCAGTATGCGTTTAAGACCCTTTGTGCTATCTCTGCATTTTCGCGGTTTTCGATAAAGTGTATCAGATCGTCCGCAGCGCCTATAAGAAAGCCTTCATCGCTGCCAAACTCGGCGATGGCCTGAGCATATATCTGTTGCGCTGCCTCTAGTTTTTCCGTTGCCAAATAGACTAAGCCGAGACCAAAGAGCGCGAAGCTAGTGCGTTCGATTTCTAGTGCTGTTTGGTACTTTTCTAAGGCTTGCCCGTACTGCTGTTGCTCAAAATAAAGCCAGCCCCAATTGATATAGGCTGGGCTGTTCTGAGGATTTAACTCTATTGCTCGTTCGTAGGCGCGTTGGGCGTGCTCATTGCGACTCTGCCTCTGTAATTCGATGCCCAAGAGCGTGTGTGCCCGGCTCAATCCGCGCTGTGAATTGGCTTTGTCGGGAATATGCGCCAATGCGTTGGTATAGGCTTTGATCGCCCGCGCCGGTTGGCCATGGTCCATATAACTGCTGGCCAAATTGTGATAGATACTGGCCGCATTAAAAGTAAAGAGCTCGTCCTCGCCTTCGCCTTCGGCGCGCTGCTGCATCTGTCGTAGGCGCTGTTGACCGCGCTGTCTCACGCTGTGGTCATCGCTCTCGCCCTCGTGAATGGCCAATGTCATATTCAGGAAAGAGCTCTGTGGAAAGAGCGCCAATCCCTCGCGCAGTACGCCCATTGGATCTTGTCCGATATAGGGCAAAGCGGCGGCTAGGCGAAAATACGTTTCTTCTAAGGGCAGGGTCTCTGGCCCGCGCACTAGGGCTAGGCGCAGCTGGCGGACGCCATTTTCTATATCACCGCCGGCAATATAAGAACGCCCAGAGGTATAGAGAGAGACAGCCTCTACTTTTTTGAGATAGGTATAGCTGCTCAAAAGCACGCCGGCGCCGACTAGGGCGGCGATGTAGGCACCGTGCGGATACCAGCGTTGTCGCAACTGATCCAAGCCCCATGCCAAGAGCAGAGATGAGCCGGCACTTGCCAAGTATAAATAACGCGAGGGGCCAGCGGGCAGTCCTTGGATGGTCGTTTCCGTCAGCAGGAGAAAGGGCAATAAGGTCAGCAGCGTCCATGCCGCTGCATGCGCCGCTATACGTGGGCCACGCCACGCTAAAAAGACTAGAACGGCAATGGATGCGCTACCAATATACAGTTCCCACGGCTGCTGTTGGTGCATGGGTAGGGGCACCCAATGAGCGGTCGTAAAGAGCCGGCTGCTCAAGAAGGATACCATGTGTCCCATTCCTAATACTAGTTGGGGTATCGACTGGAGCGAGTAGAGATCTAGCGAATGCCAAGTGCTGGTCTGGCGCGAGGCCATGCCTATACAGGCCAGGGCCAATGCGCCCAGTGGGGCGAGCAGCACAAAGAGTCGGTGCGGTAGTAGGCCGCGGCGCCAGAAAGTGTGCAAGACTAGGGGCCAGAAGGCGAGGGCCGCTAGATGAGCCGAGAGCCCTAGAGCGAGGAAAATGCCGATTTTCAGGACGTTTTTCCAAGAGAGCTCCTCTGTATCATTGGGCACAAAACGCAGGGCCAGCAATCCGCAGCACAAGGCCAGTGGGTAATCGAGCGCGGAAATGTGGTGAACGGCCTGAAAATGAGTGACATTGAGCAGAAAGAGCAGGCCACTGGCCAGGGCCAGCAAGGGGGTTTGCGCGAGTCGGAAAACATGTAGACTGAGCAAGAAAGCGGCGAGTGTGTGCACGGCGACGACGAGCAGGTGAAAGCGCCCGGGATCATTACCGAAGGTGAGGAAGGCCGCGTATTTGACCGCTTCGGCTAGGGGGCGGCCAGTGGCCTGTTCCTTGTCGGCAGAAAAAAAATGGGTCCAGTCTTGGCTTATGCTTATATGGTCGCGAAACATGTCCGCATCGTGCGTGTCCAAGAGATGGTGGCGAAGATCGGCAAAACAGGCCCAGGACACGATGCAGAAGAGCAGGCTGCAGTACAAGGGGAAATAGCGCGAAATTTTATCTTGTAAGGTCATTTTTTATAAATGGTTATGAATCTTGTGAAAGCGCTGCAGAAATATTCTACATACAAAGTTGAACTTGTGCAAATTAAATCCACTTGATTGTATTTTACAAATTTGTAAGTGGATTGGAAGTTCTCAAGCTTTTGTATTTTATAAGCCTATATTAAATAAAAACCTGAAATAAATATCCGGCTAATAGTATTTTGTCACTAGGGGTGGAGGTGGTTATGGAAGAAGTATTTCGCGCTGTAGAGTGGGCCGCTAGGGCCCATCGGGGTCAGGTCCGCAAGGGCTCGGGAGTGCCCTATATAATCCACCCGCTCGGTGTGGCCCGGATACTTATTGAACACCAAGGTGCGCAGGAAGTGGTGGTTGCCGGTCTATTGCACGACGTGGTGGAAGACACTGAATTTCAACTGCACGACATAGAGACCGATTTTGGTGCGGAGGTAGCCATATTAGTCGAAGCGGCTTCGGAGCCGGACCGCGATGCAGCTTGGGAGGAGCGCAAAGAGCATACGATACGCTATTTGGAAACGGCAGCGGAGCAGGCACTGTGGGTCGTGTGTGCCGACAAACTCGACAATGCGCGCAGCCTGCGCGAAGACCAAGAACGCTTGGGCGAGGAAATTTGGTCGCGGTTCAGTCGGCCCAAGGCAAAACAGGCTTGGTATTACGGCGGCCTAGTAGAAGTCTTAGGTCGAAGAATGCACGGTGGGGAGGCGGCGCGGCTACACGTGCGGTTGGCTACAGAGGTTCGGCAGATCTTCGCCGGAGTTTAGATACTGCTTTGGCCAGAGGGGCCTGGGCGGTGGACGGGTATTTCACCGGCGCGCTCTTTGTTCTTTTCTTTTTCCATCGCTCGGCGCTCGACGTCTATAAGTGCGGTGTTGTAGTCCTGTAGATGCTGTGCTCTTTGTTTGAGGGGTTTTAATTCCTCTTGCAACACGCCTATCCGGTCTCTGGTTGCGGGAACGCCATCGGCCGCTTCGGAAACGCCGCGCTTAATGGTATCCAACTGTGCCTTGAGAATGGGCATTTGGCCCAGCGCCCCCATAATGGCTTTCGCGACTAGGCCAAAGGAAACTGTGACTACTAGGCCGAAGAGTATGGGGCCACTCAGTATGGTGTCGAGAATATCCATTAGGTGTATCTTACGGTATAGATTTGTCGGTGTAAAGTAATTAAGCTCAGAATGTTTCGGGAGGATCGAGGTGTCAGATAATCAGGCTACCCCTATTGAACTGGCCGCCGTGCTGATGGGTGCGATTTGCGTGCCGGCCGAGCGCGAACGCGCCGCCCTTGAAGAGTTGACCCGTCACTTGGGTATGGAGGTTAGGACAGATGCAGTCCGAGCTGATGCTCCCGCGCGTCTTTGCCGTCGATTTGGCCGCTTCTACGACGCTGGGGCAGGGCTCTGGTTGCGATATAGTACGAAGTCATTGTTGTAATGCTGGTGAGCAGGAGGGCGATATGGTGCTTCTGGGTGGGGCAATATTCGCCGCTTTTTACGAAGAAGTATGTCAACTATTCGATGCTGTGGACCTACGTGATCCTGCCTGGGGACGAGTTGAACGAATATACTAATTAAAGACGGGTAACCATGAAACGAATCGGCATTCTCACCGCTGGGGGTGATACTCCGGCACTCAATGCTACGATCCACGGTGCCGTGGCGCGTGCCAGCCAGCTACATTTGGAGATCTACGGTTTTATAAAGGGCTTCAATAGCCTGCTCAACCCGCGCCTGCCACACGTGAAGCTCAACCCGCTGATGCGCGAAATACCGGAGCTGGACGCAACGGTTGGCGGCACGGTGCTGGGTGCCTCGCGCGATTATTTATCTAGTGATAACCAGCAGCAGATCGACCAGATCTATGAGCGTCTCAAAGAGCTACAGATCGAAGGCCTGATCTGTATTGGCGGCGATGGTACGCTCAATGGACTACAGCCTCTAACGGAGCGTTTGCCCGTCGTGTTGGCTCCCAAGACCATCGACAACGATCTCGGCCTTAACTATCCGAGCGAACCCGACGAGTGGTTTCGCGACGAACAGGGTGGTTACCAACGCAAACCCTCGCGCATTACTTTTAATCAAGACCACATGATCAACTATGCGACGCCCGGTTATGCGACGGCTGTTTTCGATTCTGCGATGGGCGTCGAGCGCGTGCGGACCACGGCCGAGAGCCATCGGCGTATCGCCATTATAGAGGTGATGGGTCGCCACTCGGGCTATATCGCACTTGGCTCGGCCTTCGGGCGTCCCGATATCGTGCTCATACCAGAAATTCCGGTGCATATCGATCCGCTGGTCGAACGAATCATGGAGCTCTACGAGTTACAGAAAAACGTGGTCATCGTCTGTGGCGAAGGCATCGCCGACGAGGCGGGTAACGAGTTGGGTGCCGCCCAACACACGACGGACCCGGCGGGTAATATCGTTCTCAGCGGCGCCGCCGAGGCACTGCGGGCAATGCTGATCGAACGCGTGGGCGACGAGTACTTTGCTAGCCGCCGTCGCGGCGAGTCCGCTAGCGCGGCTATCTTCACTCGCAAAGTGGGTCATACGCAGCGGGGGGGGCGCCCAGTGCTATTTGATCGCTTCTACGCTTCGCAGCTGGGTGGCAAAGCGGTGGATATGCTGTTGGAGGGTCAGAACAACGCCGTATCCGTTTTGCAGTGGAGCCATGAGCGCGGCTTCCATGTCGATAGCTTTGAGGGGCATCGTCTGCGCGACCGTTGGGGCCAGATTCACGCGCGCTTTATGCACCCATCGTTTTATGATGCCGAACGCATGAAACCATCGCAAGTCGGCATCGATTATTTGCTGCCGATTTTTACCAATGCCGTAGGTCACGACGATGTAGAGCATATTCGCCGCACGCTCTTTGCTTCGGGCAATTTGATGTTGCCCTATCATTCGGTGAATACGGATATCAATAAACGGATTCGTTTTTTGGAGTAGTATGAGAGAGGTGAAGCGTGCGTTGCTCGGAGAAGTGTGAGTCGGTGATCTGGGTGGGGGCGGGGGTGGGGGGGTGTTTCGGGGTTTTTTTTACGGTCCCACGTTTCTTTTACCCGCGCTAGGCCCTGCGGGCACGCTGCCCGCCGCCCGGCCCGCGGCTCTTCCCCTCCGCCACTCCCCAGAAAAAACCCTTCAGAACACCCCAACCCCTCTACCAACCGCTCGGCAAAGGAGGGGGATGGGATTATGAGAATGCCCAAGCGGAGGGAGTAGACTGGGCATCCCTTAGGACTTCTCCTTCCCTTGGGATTTACCTCTCTTCCCCCTTGTGATTGAGGTTGGTGGAGGTTTGGCGTGCTGTTGGAAGAGCGCTGGCTTGCGTAGGCCCTCCTCCACGGCTAGCCCGCCTTATATTGTCGGGGATGTCAGCGCCTCTGGTTTATGCCCCAGAGGGTACGCAAAGTAGTAGCGACCCTCTTAGCTGTTAGAGGCCGGCCCGCCATCGCTCTGGAAGCAGCATGCCAAACTGCTCCTCTTCTCTTCAACTCATTCCTTCACTGCCATCGACACCAAATACGTCCCCCGCTGTTTCACCTTGTCAAAATTGCCAAAGATCTCGCGGAAATTGCGCTTGATATAGTTTTTCAGACCGGCAATCGTCACGACGTAAAGCCGCCCGCCCGGCAACAAACGGTCGCGCGCATCGTGCAAAAAAAGCGAGAGCAACTCGTTGCCGACTTTGGCCGGTAAATTGGAGACTACTCGGTCAAAACGCAGATCTTTAGGCACGTGACTCAGGCCATTGCTCAAATAAATATGGCAATTTTGTAACCCGTTCTGAGCGGCATTTTTTTGTGCGTAATCGACCGCGACAAAGTCCTTGTCGACCATGTGTATTTGCCCCTGGGGACATAGCTTGGCCAACGTTAGACCGATGGGACCATATCCACAGCCGATATCGAGGCAATTGGCGTCGGGTGCCGCTTCGACATAATCTATAAGTAGGCGCGACCCCGGGTCGACGCGTTTGGGATTAAACAAACCCCAGGTCGTGCGGAAATTGAATTCGCAGTCGCGCAGACGTTCGCTAAAGAGGATGTCTGCGCGCAGTTTGTCTATGTTCTCTAGTGGCATGAAGTTCTTTCTGGCATTGGAGGCAGTCGCGTCTTAAAATAAGGCGCATCTTTTTGTTCGACTACTCAATATAGCGGTTTCTATCACATTTAATTTTTTGTCAAAAGGGAGGCGAGACATGAGTTTTCCCGAGGGCTTTGTATGGGGGGCTGCCGCCGCATCGTATCAGATCGAAGGCGGGGCGTTCGACGATGGCAAAGGGCTGTCGGTGTGGGATATGATGTGTCGACAGAAGGGCCGCGTCTACGGCGGCCATACGGGTGAAGTCGCCATTGACCACTACCACCGCTACAAAGAAGATGTGGCGTTGATGAAGGAGATGGGCTTGATGGCCTACCGTCTTTCTATCAGTTGGCCGCGCGTACTGCCCGAAGGCGTAGGGTCGGTAAACGAGGCGGGATTGGCCTTTTACGATCGCCTGATCGACGAGCTGCTCGCCGCGGAGATCACGCCCTATGTAACACTCTTTCACTGGGATTTTCCGCACGATCTCTACTGTCGTGGTGGTTGGTTAAACCCGCAGAGTCCGGAGTGGTTTGCCGAGTACTCGGAGGTCGTAGTCGACAAGCTCTCCGATCGCGTGCAAAACTGGATGACGCTTAACGAGCCGCAGTGTTTTATCGGCCTGAGCCTGCAGGAGGGCATTCACGCTCCCGGCGATAAGCTGGGTTTGGAAGAAGTGCTCTTGGCTGGGCATCACGCGCTTTTGGCACATGGACGTTCGGTGCAGGTGATTCGCGCGCGTGCCAAAACAGACCCCGTCGTGGGTTATGCGCCGACGGGCACCGTCGTCTCGCCCGCCGACGAAGACGACCCGGAAAATGTCGAAGCGGCGCGCCGAGCCATGTATGCGGTCAAAAACAAGAATTGCTGGAATATTTCTTGGTGGTCCGACCCGGTGATCCTGGGTCATTATCCGGAAGACGGCCTGTCGACCTATGGCAGTGCCGTGCCCAAGATCAAAGAGAGCGACTTCGATATTATGTGCCAGCCCCTCGATTTTTACGGCACCAATATCTACAATGGCTGGACCATCGGCCGCAACGAGCAAGGCAAGTTCCGCCAGGTGGAACGGCCTGCCGGCCACCCCGTCTGCGGCAACAAGTGGCCCGTGACGCCCGAGGCGCTCTATTGGGGCCCGCGCTTTTACCACGAGCGCTATGGTCTGCCCATCATTATTATGGAAAACGGTCTTTCCAGCCAGGATTGGGTCTCACTCGATGGCAAGGTGCACGACCCGCAGCGCATCGACTTTACGCAGCGCTATCTGCTGGAATTTGAGCGCGCCGGTGAAGATGGCGTGCCGATTGAGGGATATTTCCACTGGTCGGCGTTTGAC
>JBLHGI010000248.1:0-9113 GCA_047616505.1 Planctomycetota bacterium | reverse complement strand
CATTGAGTCGGTTTTCAGCCCGCCGAATTTTAGCTTGAGTAATCGTCTTAAAGTGAGTGCCCTTGGGGAAATACGGGTGGGCAAAATAGACCTTGGCCTGTAGGGCCTTGGCGACTCTTTCATGTTGGGGAAATTCGTTTCCGTTGTCCATCGTCAGCGTATAGACCTGACCTTTGATCTCACTCAATGCCCTTATGAGTACGTCGGCGACGTGATCGGCATGCTTCGAGAGGACGGGCTCCATGCGGGTGAAGCGAGTTTTTCGGCCTACCAGAGTGAGCAGGCCCCCTCCGCCATGACCGCCCATCATCAGATCGACTTCCCCATCACCGATTCGATTTTTTTCATCGACGATAGTGGGACGGTCATCAATCGAAATCCGGTGGGGAATCGAACCTTTATACGCGGTGTTGGACGAAACGCGCAGGGGGCGTTGTCGCTGGCGCAAGTGGGTATGAAGTCGACCACCGCCGTCTCGATCCCTCTATTTTTCAGCCCCAAAACCCGCACATCCACCCTACCAAAACAGCCTGTGTCAGTTTTTTTCAATATAGTTTTTGACATTGTAAAATCGCATCCGTTAACTCGTTAGGATGGTCAGCTGATAATGTGTATCCGCCAACTACAGAGCAGATTTTAAGGAGGCAACTAGATTGCTAAGCGCACAAAAACTGCATAGAGCGTTCGCCGACGAACGGTCGTCTATCGGACGGGGCATGCCCCGTCTATGCGATAGCCCCTGTGTTTATCGCACACTCGAATTGCAGCTACTGCGCCATGATATAACAAACCCATATGCGTCTGGAGGAACGGCTTTTCGCCAATCGACAAGCTGATAATACCCCTCCAAAACAGTCTCTACCAGGCTGCGGCGCTCTCGGGCGCCGCAGCCTTTTTTTTTGCCGCTGTAACCTTTTAGCGAAATGCTCGGTCCTTTATCTAAAGGACGCCTAGCTTCGCCACAAAACCTTCAACCTTTAGGAGAGGAGGTGTCTCAGATGCTTCAATAAAACGTCTTTTGAACCGCAACAGCGCCGAGCGGGTCATCGATGCGCGACACCGATCTCGCCGCGCAAAGTCAACCATCGGACCAGACCCAGTGTACCCTTCGGGACGCCGAAGCACACGATACGGGTACGATGGATACGCAGCGGCCCACTCTCCACATCCCAGGTATGGAGACAACGCCCTGCAAGCAGTCGCAGAGAACGACGGAACAGGCAACTTCTAAATGCAGGAGCAAAAGAGTTATGAAACGCGAGTTGATCAACCAGGACCTGATGTATGCACTCGTCAGCCTCTTTGCGATGATCGCCGTGCCGCTCTACCCACTTTTTATTTTATAGATTGCCAAAGGTCAGGCGCGAGGGCACAATTAAACTATGGACCGGGGCCGGTTGGCGGCCCGGCCCCGGCAATAATTTTACTCTCTGGAGAGGGAATAGACCGCCATGCATTACGACGACAGAACATATTGTATGAAAGCTAAGCGATCGCGGCTCTACGAAGCCTGCCGCCTCTTAGCTATCCTATTATGCGCCACGCTGGGGCCGGAAGAGTTGCTTGCCCATCAAGCCGAGAACCACGTGCTGCACGCCGTACGAATCAAAGAAGCACCCGTCATCGACGGCCTCTTCGACGACCCGGTCTGGAGCCAGGCAAAGGCCTTTAGCGGCTTTATCCAGCGCGATCCAAAGGAAGGCGAGCGTGCGACGGAGAAAACCACCGTACAGCTCGCCTATGACGACGAAGCGCTCTACGTGGCCATTGCCGCCTACGACAGCGAGCCCGAGAAAATCGTCTCGCGCTTAGTGCGACGCGATGACTACTCCGATGCCGACTGGGTACAAGTGAGCCTCGACCCGCACCACGACCATCAGACGGGTTATTTCTTCGAGGTAAATGCCGGTGGTTCACTCGACGATGGCACGATGAGCAACGACGACGACGACGATGACACGTGGAACGGCGTCTGGGAATCCAAACACCTGCTACACGATAAGGGTTGGAACGTCGAATTCAAGATCCCCTATCACGCGCTGCGCTTCAACCCAGCCGACGAGTATACCTGGGGGATCAATATCACGCGTTATATAAGCCGCAAGAAAGAGTCCGTCTACTGGGTGATGGTGCCGCGCAAAGAGCGCGGCTGGGTCTCGCGCTTTACCCATTTGGAAGGCATTCGCGATATAGAGCCCAAGCGCTCGCTAGAAATCCTGCCCTACAGCCTCGGTCGCAGCACCTTTGCACCCGCGGGTGATGCCAATAACCGCGACCTCTTTGGCAATATCGGCGCCAGCTTGCGCTACGGCATTAGTTCGAGCACTTCGCTCAACGCCAGTATCAACCCCGACTTCGGCCAGGTCGAAGCCGATCCAGCCGAGTTAAATTTAAGCGTCTTCGAAACGTTTCAAGATGAACGGCGGCCGTTCTTTGTCGAGGGCAGTCAGTCTTTTAGCACGCCGATCGACCTCTTCTATTCGCGCCGCGTCGGTCGCCAACCCGGTTATTACGATACGCCCGATGGCCACGACACCATCGATGAATCCGATTTTACAACCATTTTGGGATCGGCCAAAATAACGGGCAAGACCGAGTACAAAACGACTTTTGGCCTATTGGCAGCGGTCACTTCCAACGAGTACGCGCGCATCGAGACGACCGTCGTCGAGAAGGGCACGGGACGGGACATACGCCAGCGTCGCGACTTCTTGAAAGAGCCGCTGAGCACCTACCTCGTCGGCCGTGTCAAACAGGATTTTTCCGGCGGCAACTCCAATATCGGCCTACTCGCTACCGCTCTGAATAGGGACGGCGGCGAAAATGCCTATAGCAGTGGGGTCGACTGGAACCATAAATGGTCCGACAACGGCTACCGCTTCTGGGGTCAGACCGCTATTACCAACGCCATCGACGATGACAAACGCCGGAGCGGTTTGGGACAAATTGCCGTGCTCAGCAAGACCAGCGGCAACTGGCGCGGCGACCTCTGGACCGAGGTCTACTCACCCGACTTCCAGGTCAACGACATGGGATTTCTCTGGCGCAACGACTACTACCAACCCTGGCTGTGGATCCAGTATCGCGACGAAGAGCCCAAGAGCATCTTTCGCCGCCAGTTCTACAATGTCAACCGCTGGGGCATGTGGAACTTCGATCGCGATACGCTCGAAGATGGTTTCAGTATCAACACCCACCACGAGTTCCAAAACTACTGGTGGTTACACGTTGAATTCTACCATCTATCGCGCGCTTTCGACGACCTCGACACGCGCGGTGGTCCCCTCATTGTCACCCCTGCGCACAGCGGTATAGATATCGAAATAGAGAGCGACGACCGCTTTATGGTCAGCGGCTTTGTCGAATACGAGTGGGAGCGCAGCTCGGCCGGCAGCAAACACCGCGAAATGGCCGCGGGCATCCAAGTGCGCCCGACCTCAAATATTGAGATCAGCGTGCGACCGCGCATTAGCTGGAACTTCACCGATGCGCAGTGGGTGGAAAATTTCGACAGCGACGGCGACGGCGAAGACGACCAATACGTATACGGTGAATTCGACAGCCGCACCCTCGACTTAACGACGCGCGCCAGCGTGCTTTTTAGCCGCGACCTGAGCTTAGAGCTATATCTACAGCCCTTTATCACGACCGGCGACTACGACCAGTTCAAAGAGCTAGCCAGACCGGCATCCTATTCGTTTCTGCCGCACGCCGGCCCCGAGGACGATCCAGACTTCCGCAACCGCTCGCTGCAGAGCAATGTCGTGCTGCGCTGGGAATACCGCCCCGGCAGCACCTTCTTTCTGGTCTGGTCGCAATTTCGCGATGACGAAACCGAGCGCCCCCGCTTCAAGCCCCTGTCCAACTTAGGCAAGAGCTTTACCGACAAGGGGACCAACATATTTCTGATGAAATTTAACTACTGGTTGCTGATGTAATATTCTCAGGGCTGTCCGGCGCGACGCACCATCTTGCGCTGGACAGCCCTGAGCGCTGGCATTTGTCGTCCCCTCCCCTTATTTTTGTGCCACCCCTTCCCCTGCTTTTTCCAGAAATACAAAAAATGGATATTATCGCCCTGCTCAAAGAGCTCGCCCTGATGCCCGCCGGCTGGATTCGCGCACACGTGCTGACCATCGCCACCGCCTTTACGACCGCCCTGCTCGTCATCTACGGCGACCATATCAACTCTGCCGTCAAGCGCTGGATTCGCCCATATCACTTTATAGTGCGCACCTCCGCTTTTGTGCTGCTCTGCTCCTTCGGCTACGGCCTACTCACCGTGCTTATTACGCCTTCTGTTGCCCAGTTGCTGCGCTATTTCGGCGACCAGTATGTAGCCATTGTCGTACTCGCCTCCTTTATGGCAATCGGCGTTTTAGCCGAACGCAAAAAATACCTGTAAAAGACGCATGACCTTCACTTTTAAGAGCCCAAAGAATATCGGCATCGTTTCCCCGCCGCCAGCACCTGAACTCTGAGTTAGTCCACGACCCGCATCCATTGCCCCCGCTCAACCGATTTACTTATTTACTCCGTTAATAAAACCTCTACCGTTAAGCGACAACCCTCTCCACCTAGGAGCTCCCATGAAAATAACCGACGTCCAAGCCAGCGTGATCGGACGCCAAGAGCCCCACAGCGGCGGCTGCGTCTGGACCTTTGTGCGCGTCTACACAGACGAGGGCATCGTCGGCACCGGCGAATGC
This sequence comes from Planctomycetota bacterium, assembly GCA_047616505.1. Lineage (GTDB taxonomy): Bacteria > Latescibacterota > UBA2968 > UBA8231 > UBA8231. Next base: position 4,404 of record JBLHGI010000248.1, on the reverse strand, counting down.
AACTCGGCCAGCGCCTATACGGGCCTCGGGCTCAAGCAGACGATCTTGCAGATGAAGGCCTTACTCATTGGCAAAGATCCATTCGACATCGGCCCCCTCTACGAGACCCTGCGCCGCAGAGGCCGCTACGCCGGCACCGGTAAAGCCCCTATAATTTTCGCCATCACCGGCATAGAAAACGCGCTCTACGACATTGTCGGCAAGGCACTCAACACGCCCGTCTACAAACTACTCGGCGGCAAATTCCGCGACAAGATCCGCCTCTACGCCGACTGCCACGCCGGTGAGAGCAACGAGCCAGCCGCCTATGCCGAAAAAGCGCTCGAAGTAATCGAGGAAGGCTATAGCGCCGTAAAATTCGACGTCGACCACGCCGGCGACGGCAAACTCGACCCCTATAATTGGAGCGTCGGCGCCAAGGAAATGACGCACGTCATTGAGCTGATCTGTGCCACGCGCGAGGCCATCGGTTACGAGATAGACCTCGCCATCGACTGCCACGGCCAATTCGATATGCCCTCGGCCATTACGCTGGCTAAAGCGGTGGAAGATTTGCGTCTGATGTGGTTAGAAGAACCGCTGCCCTCCGAGAATATCGATGCCTTAGCGCAGGTGCGCGCCTCGACCAGTACCGTTATTTGCACCGGTGAAAACCAATACACGCGCTTCGAGTTCCTCGAGCTTCTGCAAAAGGGAGCCGTCGACATCATCATGCCCGATCTGGCCAAAGCCGGCGGTATCATGGAAGGCAAACGCATCGCCGATATTGCCGACGCCCACTACGTGCCCATCGCACCCCACAACGTCTCGTCACCGCTGGGCATGATGGCCGCCTGCCACACCATGGCCTCGGTACCCAACTTTCTCGTGCTCGAATTCCACGGTCGCGAGATCCCCTGGTGGAACGACCTATGCGAAGGCGACAAACCCTTTATCGAAAATGGCTGGATGGCCGTCTCCGACAAGCCGGGCATCGGCGTCGAACTCAACGACGAAGTTGCCAAGAGTTTGCTCTGGGGAGGGGATGAGTATTTTGACTAGTCCAAACCTGCAAATCAGCGCGCCGCGCAAGCTCATAGACGACGGTAACCACAACGCCTTTACCGACCTCTGCACCTTTAAAGGCAAGCTCTACCTAACCTATCGCCGCTGCCCCGAGGGCCATATGCTTTTTTCGTCATCGCAGATTGTACTTATGACCAGCGATGACGACGGCGCGACTTGGCAAGAAGCCTTTGTCTTTGGCGCCGCCCCGCGCGATGTGCGCGATCCGCATTTCCTCGTTTTTAAGGATCGGCTCTTTGTCTACACCGGCACCTGGGCCATTCCAACCGAAGGGCAGCCGCGAACGCTCAACGACCATCTCGGTTTTGCCGCCTACAGCGACGACGGCACAAACTGGCATGGGCCGCAAGTATTAGAAGGCACCTACGGTCACTATATATGGCGTGCTGCACACCACAACGACATGGCCTATCTCTGCGGCCGCCGACGCAAGGGCTACGCCGACGGCGAAGAAGAACGGACCGACCGCACGCAAATAGAAGGCGCCCTCTTAAGCAGCGACGATGGTTTAGTGTGGAAATACAGCGGCCTCTTTACCGAAGAATATGGCGACGAAACGGCATTTCTCTTTGAGGGCGACGGCGAGCTTGTCGCCCTAGCGCGCGGCGCAGATGCTCGACCAGCGCGCATCTGCCGCTCAATGCCGCCCTATGCAGAATGGACGCGCACGGATCTCGACCGCAACGTCGGTGGTCCCTTATTCGTCAAGTGGGGAGCACACTATTTAGTCGCAGGTCGCAAAAATATCGACCTGCAAAACCCGCGCACCACCCTCTATTGGCTCGTCGACGATCAACTCATAGAAATAGCTGAATTGCCCAGCGGCGGCGATAATTCCTATCCTGGTTTCGCAGCACTCGATGAAAAGCACGCCCTGCTCTCTTACTATGCTAGCCACGAAGGCAGCGGCTCCGGCTTGGCTCCCTCGGCAATCTATTTAAGCGAATTACAACTCACCTAAACGCAAGGAAGCACTCATGGCAAAAAAAATTCAGATTGGTTTTATCGGCGGCGGCATGATCGCCAATGCCCACATGAAAAACTTTCACGCTGACCGCCGCACCCAAATACGCGCACTCGCTGACGTCAACAAAACGGCCCTACAAACGGTCGGCGCCGAATATGGCATTCCGCACCTGACAACGGACTACAAAGCCCTACTAAAAGACCCTGATATAGATGCCGTCGTCGTCTGCACGCCGCCCGGCCTGCACTGCCAGGTTGGCATCGATGTGCTGCGCGCCGGCAAACACCTCATAATGGAAAAGCCGCTGACGCGCACCCCAGCCGAAGCGCGCCGACTGCTCAAAGAGGCCAAAAAACATCCGGACCTCTTGGCCACCGGCTGCTCCTGTCGCCACGCGCGCCTACAGCCCAAATATCCCTATGTCAAAAAGCTGATCGACTCGGGCAAGATCGGCGACGTCTATTTTGTGCACCACCGCGCCGTCGGCCGCCAGGGCCGGCCCGGCATCGAATACCACCCGACGGCCAAGTGGTTTCTCAACCGCGAAATCGCCGGCGGCGGCCCCCTATACGATTGGGGGGTCTACGATTTGTCCTTCCATTTGGGCGTGCTCGACGAGCCCGAATTTAAAAGCTGCGAAGCCTTCTGTATAAACGGCCTCGACAAAGTGCCCGCCGGCACCAAGACCTTTACGGTAGAAGAGCACGGCGGCGCGCTGATCTCCTTTAAAAACGGTCTCAAATACTACTGGGAGCGCGCCAATAACGCCCATCACGAGGTGCCGAACCAAACCAGCATTTACGGCACCAAAGGCGGTCTGCGCTTTACCTATACCTCCTTTGGCGACGTGCACGAGATCGAGCATTTCTTTACCGGCAACGACGGCAGGGGCGATCCAAAGAAAAAGGTGCTCAAGGTCAATATGTCGCGCCACGATAAAGGCGATATGTACCCGGTCGGCCAGGCCATTATCAAGGCAATTCAAGGCACGGGCCCCGTGCCCATGCCGCTCGAACTGGAGCTAAAAAACCTCGAAATCCTGCACGCCGTCTACAAAGCCGCCAACTGGCAATAGGACCTTGTTGATAGACCTACAAAAAGGCCCGGCGCGATTTCACTCCATCGCACCGGGCCTTTTGTAGGTATAACCAGCGCAAGTAGGTATAACCAGCGCAAGTCAACGACGATATTTTTGCGGCGGCTACCCCCTTTTACGTTTCCAAATCGCCGAACTAAGCACGACGCCCCCCGACTAAAGGCCCCACACACGAGAGGAAAAACCGCTTTGCCCTTGACATAGCTCTACACTTTTCAAATTGTTGAGGTATCACCTTTTTCAGGAGCCACATCATGGACATGTATCGCCGAAATACATGGAAGGATTGGTGGGAGGACGTGGGGTTTATCTATGCCATCGCCATAGCGCTGGTTGTCGCCGTGTTTGTTTTTAGCGACTTCGCCCAGACCTTGGGAGGCCTGCCCGGCGATCCCACCCCCGCAGCGCAAACCAGCCTCTACCCCTATTAGCCTATGCGCAAAATCTCATTGGCCGCCGCTCGCCGTCTGGCCATACGCAATCAAGGCTTGGACGGTCAGTGGGAACTGAGTCCCAACAAAGAAGGGGTCACGCATATAATCGAAGCACTCGGCTACGTGCAGATCGACACCATTTCCGTCGCCCAGCGCGCCCACGACCACATCATCTGGAACCGCCTGCCCAGCTACGACCTCAGCATGTTGCAGGAGCTATTGGCGCTAGATCGCCGCGTCTTTGAATACTGGACCCACGCGGCTTCCTATGTGCCCTTTGCCGACTACCGCTTTTATCTGGCGCGCATGCGCGGAGCTCACGCTTGGCGCCGTGAAGCGGCCTGGTATCAGGACAATGCACCGCTAGTCAAAGAAGTGCTGGCGAAAATCCGCCAGCGCGGCGCCCTCAGCTCGTCCGACTTTGAGCACAAACGGGGCGAGCGCGGCTCTTGGTGGGGCTGGAAACCGGCCAAACGCGCCCTCGAATATCTATTTAATACCGGCGAACTCATGGTCAGCCAACGGCGCAAGTTCCAGCGCGTCTACGACCTCAACGAGCACGTCGTGCCCCCCGGCACAGACGAGACAATACCCAGCCCCGAAGAATCCGCTCACCACTTTGCCCGCCGCACTCTGCTAAGCCACGGCCTCGCTTCACTGCCGCAGCTGCGCAAAACTTTTTCCAATCGCCAAGCCGCAATGGGTCTGCAGCAATTATTACAGGGCGGTGAGGCCATCGAGATAGCGGTCGAAAACCAAAAAGACGCCTATTACGCCCTCGTCAAAACGATGGACGAAGCGCCGCGCCGCCTCGCCCGCCACTGTCATTTGTTGTCCCCGTT
>JBLHGI010000247.1:0-9124 GCA_047616505.1 Planctomycetota bacterium | reverse complement strand
CGCCGCGCGCTTCTATAGAAAATATGGCGTTCTCGTCTACGGCACGTGCTGTAGCCCAGCGTTTGCCGCTGATCGTCTTACCAAAATTATCGACGAAAGTAAAGAAATCATTGAAATCAACTGTACCGCCACCGTCGAGATCGTAGGCTACGGCATCCCCTTCGGCTGGTTGCCCGAAGAAATCGACGAAGAGGAAGAAGTCGTCGAAGCTGACGGCACCGTCGCCGTTAAAATCACCGGCGAGAGAGGATGGATCAATCGCGGAAAATTGCTGAGAGTCTGAAAAGGGACCGGTCAGACTGCCCTCTACGGCGCGCACCCGCCAATAATAAGATGCTCCCTCTTCCAGGTCGCGGTCGATGGTCCAGCCGGTTTGTCCGGTGCCAATATCGCCGGCATTTTCGGCCAGATCGGAAAAAGAGGCCGTCACATTCGAAAAGTCTGCTTCGGTCGAGATCTGAATTGTGTAGGTCAGCGTGGCGCCACTCTGGAAGGGGCTGGCGTTTGTAAAAAAGAAAGTCGGCGTCAGGAAGTCGCCACTGCGGCCCAATTCGCTCGGTGTCGATGGAGCTGAAGACGAGGTGGGTGTTGCTGATACCGTATCGGACGCGGCACTTTCATTGGGTGGTGTCTGACGGTCACTGGCCGTTATATAATACTGATAGGTCGTATCGTTGCCCGCATTTAGGTCTGTGAACGTGGTTTTCTGTATACCTGAACTCAGCAGGGAAAACGCGTCACTTGCTTTACTGCGATAAATACTGAAACCATTGAGATCTAACTCTACTACGGCATCCCAAGAGAGTAGGATCTGCCGGGCGCCTTCGGTAGCCTTTATGTTCGAGGGAATGGCTGGCGCTGTAGTATCCGCTGCGCTGAGGGTAACAAAATCAAGTGTATCACTCTCAGTCGGCGGGTTGCCGGCGGGGTCAGTCGAGCCGACGATATAATAGTAGGTCGTTCCGGGTGTTAAGTTGGTCAAGGTGATAGCGTGGCTCGTGACGTCTTCGGTATTGCCGATATTGAACGCTAGCGAAGTCTGATCCGTGCCGAATTCGACGAAGCTGTCGGCTGATTCGTCTGTCGTCCAGCCAATTATGGCGACCGAGTCGGAAACGACGGATTGAATAGACGATATAACGGGCGAACTGAGGTCTGGATCGGCGTCCGTAGTAAAAGAGAGCGTATCGCTTTGCGTTGGACCGTTGCTGCTGAGGTCCATAGAAGCAACGGTGTAATAATAGGTAGTTGCTGCACTCAGATTGGTCAGCGTGACTTCGTGTGTTTCGTCCGTGGTGGAAAGTGTGCGCACGGTGCCCAAACTGGTAGAATTACCAAATTCGACCTCGGCCGTGGACTCTTCATCTGTCGTCCAGCGAATCGTAGCGCTTTCGTCGTTCTTGTATACAATTTGCGGAGCTACTGTTATAGTGGGTGCGGTTATATCTATCTCGGGGTTAGTAGTAAAGGTGGCGGTAGCGCTTTCGGTTGCCCCATTTCCCGCTGCATCCGTAGAGCCGATCATATAATTGTAGGTAGTTCCAACATCTAGGTTACTGAGGACGATCTTGTGACTGGTTTCACTGTCCCCCGAAGTTTCGCTGTTGCCTAGGTCGCTTGTGCCAAACTGCACATCGCTGTCGGCCGGTTCATCCGTGGTCCACTCAATTACGGCGGTATCGTGTGTCTGCGACGAGATGCTAGGGCCAGATAAAATAACTGGAAACTGCGTGTCGGCTGTAGCATCGGTCGTAAAATTGCCCGAACCACCCGGCGGCTGCAGCACTTTGGCGCGCTTTGCTACCGACGAATTATTGGGATCAAAAGCAACGGTTTTTCCGTTAGAGCTCGTGGCTTCAATGCGATATCCGTATTGCGTGCCGACGGTGAGACCAGTAACGGTGACAATATGGCGGCGGGCGAAACGGGTGCCGCCATTGCTCGTCAGATCGTTAAACTCAAATTCGTCCGAAGTGCCCAGCGTGCCATTTGCGCCGATCGTTCCTATATAGACATTGCCCGTTGTCGCGATATCTGTTGTCCAATGCACGGTGGCGACTTTGCCTCGGGCGATGACCTGAGGCCCCTCGACGATTACGGGATCGAGCGTGTCGCTGTCTGCCGATGTGCGAAAGTTTAGGTCGCGACTCCACTGCTGGTTGCCACGTGGGTCAGTCGTCAGGGTGTCTGTCTCGTTAAAAGCCGTTATGAGGAAGCGATAGTGCGTAGAAGAAGACAAATCACTCAGGGCAATATCGTGCTGGGTGAGTAGCTCTTCAGACGAAGTCGTATCGGTATAAGATTTGTTTATGTTGCGGAGTAAAATGCTCTCATCAAGTTCTGCGTATTCTACGCGCACGGCTGCGGGTTGGTTGAGGTTGATGCGGAGGCGGGCTCCATCGGCACCTACAATATGGAAGGGGGGGCCGAGAAAGCGCAGGCGGCGATCTGCCGGCCGAGTATGGAGAAAGTCGGGACGGATGATCTGCACATCCGCTTCTGTTAAGCCTTCGGTGATAAAAGTCTCGGCATTGGTCAGGCGCGATCCCACGGTAAATTCGTAGCGAGTTTCGGGCTGCAGGTCGCGAATTTCGACGATGTGAACCTGGGTGCCATCTTCGTCGGCAATGATTTCAGCTGCTGTTCCCTCGCCGCCGACGTTAAAGGTATAGCGTGTATCAGCAGGGCGGTTAGTAAACCAACGAATTACCGCGGAGACGGGGGTGGACTGAACTTCGAAGCGTTCCACAAAGAGCGGGCGTTTGTCGACTTCGCGGCGCGTATTGAACATGCCGGTAAAATTCTGGCTAGGGCGATCACTTAGATCGTAGGAACGCGCGGTAAATTCGTACTCGGTATTTAATAATAAGTTGTTGATTGCTACGACGTGGCGGCGATTGCCGAGGGCGTCGTCTAATACGCGGACTGCGTTGATAAAAGCAGCGGTGACCGCAAAATCTTCGAAGGCAGGGACGGTTAGCAGTGCTTCCCGAATACGGGCATCATCGGGCGTTTCTCGCGGTATGATGCCGCGCTGGACTAGGGCGCGCAGTGCCGCTAGCATACGGGGCGTAGTGCGTTCGGCTAGTGGGTTGGTCAGCGTGCGCCAGGTTGTATCGCCTTTGGCGCGAAATTGTACCGTGTCGTTGAGGCCGGGTTCTTTGGTGCGCCAGTTGAGGGTGGCGGAATTGTGGTCGCGGATGATTTCGAGGTCGAAAATGGCGTTGGGGAAGACTTTTATTAATTTTGTTCCAAACTGTCTAATCGCTCTAACAGAGTTGTCTTTATTTGAAGCAGATTCTTGGACTTGAACATCTATAATAGATATGTATGTACCTGCTACAGGCAGGTCTGCAATCAGTTTAAATGACATGGTACCAAATAAGCCAGATCCCGAAGCTGGTGTCCCGCTTAATTGGGTGCCTCCACCCTGAACCGTATTGAATCCATCATCCTGAGGTTTTGGGTCAGCGGGTAAGGTTAGCATTCCTGGAATAAAGGGGCCGGGATTAAATCCCGTAAATCCGAGTAAATTGGGATTGTAATGAGCAGTGACCAATCCCCCCTTAGCCTGTACAATGCCTTCCACCCGAATCGGCACATGGATAACTCGACCGATTTCGGGATTCCTTATGTCCATAGGGCCATCAATTCTGGCAACAAAGCCTTCATTGGTACCTGCCGTGGCCGATGATGCAACAAGCGGGGCTAGTGCGGTAAAGAAGAGCAGGAGGAAGTGGCGGTATTTAACACACATGATGGATCCTTTCTCGAAGACGAACTTCTTTTTATAAAATATTATTAAATACGCGGTGTATACAGATCGGTAATGTCAATAGCAATAATATAAGTAAAAAGAAAGGGGCGGTTTGTGATGGGGGTCATAGGTGTGTACTTTTTCCTTGCCAGACAAGCTGGAGGACTTAAATTTTGTAAAAAGCGAGTACAATTGTGCAAAGGAATGTCGACCATAAGTCTGGATGTAAATAGCCCTCATTGAGGGCTATTTTTTTGTATGCACTGTACAAGTAAGCGAGGGGGTGCCGGATGAGCACATTACATCACGTTCTTGAAGCCCAGCAATTTGACCTCGAATCGCTGGAGGCGATTTTCGAAACAGCCCAGGAGATGGAGCAAGTCGTACAGCACTATGGTTCGAATATTCTCAATCGCCGCGTGATGGCGACCCTGTTTTACGAACCTAGTACGCGCACGCGGCTTTCTTTTGAGTCGGCGATGGCGCGCCTGGGAGGAGTTGTGCTCACGACCGAAAGTGCCCAGGAATTCTCGTCTGCGGCCAAAGGGGAGACGCTGGAGGATACGATACGAGTGGTGGCAGGGTATGCCGATGTTATTGTATTGCGCCATTTTGAGAGTGGTGCCAGTCGTCGTGCGGCCGATGTGGCGGGCATTCCTATAATTAATGCCGGCGATGGGGCTGGTCAGCATCCGACGCAGTCTCTGCTCGATATGTATACAATTCGCCGGGAGATCGGGAGACTAAATTCGATCTCGATTGCTCTGGTTGGCGATTTGGCAAACGGTCGTACGGTGCGGTCGCTGTGCTATTTATTGGCCAAATATGAAGACCCGTTAATCTATTTTGTCGCCCCGCCCGTCGTGCGTATGAAAGAGGATATCAAGGAGTATCTTCGCCGTCATAATGTGCGCTTTGAGGAGGTTGAAGATCTACACAAAGTGGCACGTACTGTAGACGTTATTTATCAGACGCGCATACAGCGCGAACGCTTTGGTGATCGGCCACATGAGTATGAGCAAGCGCACGGAAAATATATAATAGATCAATCGGTCATGGATTGTTTGCGCGACGATGCTATTATAATGCATCCGTTGCCACGAGTAGACGAGATCGATACGGAGATCGATAGCGATCCACGCGCGGCTTATTTTCGCCAGGCCCACAACGGTCTCTACGTGCGCATGGCCTTGTTGCGCATGCTCTTGGCTCAGTGAATTTCTTGACTCCGCAGGCGCTATTGGATATATTTTCGCCGATACGGTCCGTAGTAGATCGACTTAATTCACGGCAATTGCAGAGAGGTAGTACATGGGCTCCAGCAAAGGTAGGATGAGGGTAAAAGAGTTGAAGCAGCGCCGTAAACGTCGCAAGGAGCAGTTGAAGCAGCGTATTAAAGACGCGAAGATGGCACCACGCAAGCGGTCTAGGTAGCCAGCTGGTCGCTTCTGAACCACTATTTTAGTTGCAAAGAGAGTTGGCAGTCTTCTGTCGACTCTCTTTGTTTTGGAGGCCGTAATGGAGAAGAAAACACGTGTCGCTATTGCTGGTGTGAGTGGTATTGGTAAACACCATGCTAAGTGGCATCACATGGCTGGTGCTGAAGTAGTCGCTTTTTTGGGAAGTAGCGATAAGACCTGTGCCACTGGAGCAGAGGGGCTAAAACAGATATTTCCTTTCACCGGCCGAGCCTATGGCGATTTAGATGAGATGTTGCAAAAGGAAGCTCCAGATATAGTCGATATTTGTTTGCCGAACGAATTGCATTACGACTGCGCGATGCGGGCTTTGGAGAAGGGTTGTCATGTGCTTTGTGAGAAACCATTGGTTTGGACGGCCGGTTCCGACCCCAATACTGTATTGACTCAGGCTCGTAGCATGGTTGAGTTAGCGCAAGAAAATGGCCTGCGTTTGGGGGTATGTAGTCAATACGCAGCCTCTTTACCGCACTATGCCCGTTTATATGAAGAGGAGCAAGGGCCATTAAACGAGGTTAGCCATTTTTACGCCGAGATGGATACTTTGTCTCGTGGGCGGCGTCGCGATGCCGAAGAAATATGGATTGATATGGGCCCCCATCCTCTGAGTTTGCTATTGGCTTGGATGCCGAAAGGAGAGCTCGACGAAGCGTCCTTGCAGGTAGCCTTTAGTGGTGGCGAGGCGCGAGTGGGCTTTGATTTTGTGGGCGAAAATAGTACTTGTACATGTGAGGTTATCGTACGCGATTTGGCTGAGGGTAAGCCCGTACGCCGTTTTGGAGTAAACGGTTTTTTAGTTGATTGTGAAGGGCGCGCAGATATAGGTGGTGCCTATCGCTGTGCACTTAGTCGAGAAGGGCAGGAGGCGATTGGCGACGATTTTATGGCGCTTTATATTGCTCAATTCCTGCAATGTATAGCGCACCCCGACATGGATTTATTGGCTTCAGGCGTAGTTGGAGTGCGCAATTTAGAGCTACAGCTGCAGGTTTTGCAGCACGCTTAATCCAATGGTTGATCGCCCCCAGCGAGAGGGGGATCCTTGGCTGGCATTGTCGGTGATACTATTGCTGGGCTTATGGCTCAGACTTTGGGGCCTTGATTTTGGGTTGCCCAATATATATTGCAGGCCGGACGAAACTATATTGGTTCATCGTGCACTCGCCATCGCCAGCGGTGACCTCAACCCCCATTTTTTTAATTATCCCTCGTTCCAGTTTTATCTGTTGGCTATTGTCTACGGTATATATTTTGTCTTGGGCTATATCGGGGGGCAGTTTTCTAATGTCTCAGAATTTGAGCAGCTATACTTTTTCGACCCTTCGTCATTTTTCCTTTATGGCCGCCTGCTGACAGCCTTTATGGGGACTGCTTCGATTGCAGTCGTTTACTTTATCGGCCGGGAATTGCAAAACCCGAGGACGGGGTTATTGGCGGCATTTTTTGTCGCATTCTCTTTTTTACACGTGCGCGACTCACATTTTCTCACAGTAGATGTACCGGCTTTATTTTACGGATTGCTATCTATTCTGTTTGCGTTACGGTTTTTCCGTATACGCAGCTGGCGCGTGCTCGTTACGGGCGGCATTTTCCTCGGTTTAGCCGTTTCTACCAAATACAATCTCGGATTATTTGCCCCAGTTGTCGTGTGGAGTTTATTTGCTAGCACACCGGCAGAGAAGCGATTTAAGTATGTTCTATTACTCAGCGGGGTAGTCGTAGCAGCATTTTTGTGTGCCTCGCCTTATATCGTGTTGGATTTTGCTACATTTTGGCGCGATTTGTCGTTTGAGAGAACTCATTTTGCCCATGGGCATGGGTTGGATTTGGGCTGGGGATGGTTGTATCATGCACGTTTTTCCCTACCATTGGGTTTAGGTTGGCCGCTCTTTATTCTATCTATAGTAGGTCTTGTGGATTGGGCATGGCGCGGGACGCACACTGGGCGTGCACTTTTAGTAGGTTTTTTGTGCTATTATGGGGTATCAGGTAGCGGTAAACTCGTTTTTATGCGCTATGCTTTGCCATTAATCCCCCTGCTGTGTTTGGCTGCGGCGGCTTTGTTGGAACAGTTGGGGAGGCGCTTTCTGCCGCGAGGAACGGTTTGGGCTGTGGCTGTTATTGTAGTGGCATCTACCGCTTATGCATCGTGGCAACACAGCGGTCTGTTGGCACAAACAGATACGCGCGTTTTGGCGGCTAAATGGATTGAAGAACACGTGGAAACAGGCGCGAGCGTAGCTATCTGTGGCGTAAGTGACTATGATTTTATTCGTTTGCGCAGAACGTCACGACAAATGAAAGACGAATTGCGTCAACAGCGAGCAGCTGGTTTGTCCGCTCGTCGGCTGGAGCGGCAGCTCGTATATGCCAGCAATGACGTGCGGCCGGTATATGAAGTGGTAGAGTTGTTACTGAGCGATTTGTCTCAGCGAGACCAATGTTCTGCTAGCGCCTTGGTCTCGCGCAGAATACGCTGGCTCGTCATACATGAGCGGGATTGGCGGATGGGAGGTGGAACGAGTATGTATAATCCATGGCGTGCGGTAATAGGGTTGGAACCAGTGCAACGCTTTGATCCTTTTTCCGTTTATCGTAATATCGCGCCTATTTACGATGCGATTGACGCATTTTACCTGCCAGTGAGAGGTTTTGGTGCCATAACGAGGCCGGGGCCTCGTATCAGCATATATAATTTGGGTTTGGGAAGATAAGCACTCTAAATTATCTCTTCCTATTGGCTATTGCTTTACTATTTAAACGGGAAAAGACGTAAATGGTCGATAGAGAACTAGGAGGAAGATGGAAATGGCCGTTAATGAAAAAATAAGAGTGTGTTATGTTGCATAAGCCGCGCTTTATTGGTCGATCGACAAGCGTTAGAAGTTGCCCAGGGAGATGATAAGGCGGTAGGAAGGGAAGAGAACTTACGAGTTGCTAATAATACTGATATGCGCCCACTATTGGTTCGGTGAGAATAGAGCAGGGTGCGGAAATCAATTTGCTTGGCTCATATCGGAGCAGCGGCTATCCTACGCGGATTGCAGCTGAACGCCAAGGGGAACTGGAAGACGCTGTTAGCTGGGGCTAAAAATTATGTCGTATGTATGCCGTATTCTTCTGATTTTTCTGTTTCTGCAGAGTGGACTTTATGCACAGGGCCCAGGTATTTTTGGTCTGCGTACTATGCTACAGGACAAGGACCCAGAAATACGCATCAAGGCTGCTGAGGGACTCGGACGAGTCGGTGGTCGTCAGGGCATTGTTATATTGCGCCAAGGTCTGATGGACAAAAATACTACTGTGCGAGTTGCCGTAGTAGAAGCATTGGGGTTTGTTGGTGGCCGCCTGGCCATGACGGTATTATCTGAGGCGCTTAAAGACAAAAATCCAGAGGTGCGTATGCGCGCTGTTGAAGCCCTTAAGGATGCCGGAACAGTCAAAAGCATACCGATTATCCAAAAAGCTTTTGGTGATAAAGAGGAGAGTGTGCGGTTGCACGCTGCGCTAATGCTACGCAAAATCGGTCATCGGCGTGGCGTGCCAGTGCTGGGAAAAGTCGCTATCGATGATAAGAGTGCAGCCGTGCGCTCCGTAGCTGCCACGTACCTGGGGAAAGTGGGGGTAAAAGATCGGCGTGCGGTTGGTATGTTGGCAAAGGTCTTAGAGGACAAGGACCCCACAGTGCGTATGCGTGCTGTGGAGGCCCTGGGTTTTTTGCAGTTATCTGCAGCAATTCCCGTGATTCGAAGTGCTTTAGAGGACCCTCATTCTGGTGTTCGTATTCGTGCTACAGAGGTGCTGGGACACGTTTTAGCTAAAGATTTCGAGTGAATTTAAAGAAAATGGAAATAGGGGTTGTGTTTTTTAGAAAGCACCCTACTTTTAG
>JBLHGI010000246.1:0-9142 GCA_047616505.1 Planctomycetota bacterium | reverse complement strand
TGCGTGTGTCGGTGAGTTTCTCCGTTATAATCGCCGTTAGATAGATGGTGCCCAAGGCAAAGGATAGCGTGAGTAGGCGCGCTAGTGGCAAGAGCTCTTCGGGATGCCAGAAGTAGTGGTATAGTGCCCATTGCTCTAGGGAGAGACCGGCGCCGAAGAGGTTTTGTTGGGCGAAGGCTAAGGCGTAGAGCAAGGCCGTCAGATAGAACAGCAGGCTGGGGTAGTTGAAGAGGTGCGGGTTGAGGTCGCCGCCAAAAAATCCCAGGGGTTTGTATACGAAATAAAACTCGTCGGGATGCCACATGCTGTCGGTGCCGCCGAGCAGGGCTAAGCGCGGCAGGGCCGACAGCAGAACGATCGCAAGGAGGGCGAGGCGAGCGGGCTGCATTATGCGTCGAAATGCTGGGGCTGGTTGGCAAGGTAGAATTCGTTCATGGCTTGAAATTTAAGCAATGGTGGGCGGCGATCAAAACCGCTTGCTTGACTTTGAGTTGGCTGCTGGATATACTTGAAAAATCAGCAGGAAAAGGAAAAAGACGTACAACTAACGAAAGAATTTGCACCGCATGCGACAGCCGCTATCCATTATTATTGAGATTATTCGCGATGCATCGCGATGGCGACGGCGGCGTGTGCTCTGATATATTTGTTTTTTAATTAAAGCCGCTGTCGACCTCGTCGACGGCGGCTTTTTTTTATAAAGACAAGAACTATATGGGCTTTGGGGTATACTAAAAAGGAACATCGCAACTCGGCCCTGCGGGCCTCAGACAGCGATAACCCTTTTTAGTATACCCCAAAGCCCTATTCGGCCTAGAAAATAAGACTACAAGTTAATAGGATATACGTGAACACACTCTATCAGATTAGCATCATTATCGAGATTATAGCCGCGATTATTGCGATCGCGCGCTATCGACGGTGGTGTGTGTTCTAAATCGAGTCCGATAGAAACTGACAAACACAAGCCCACCGTCGAGATCCGACGGTGGGCTTTTTTGTTTTTATAGGAGAAATGAAATGATGTATGAAGAAGTGGGTGAATTGGATTTTCCGACGCTTGAAATGGAAATGCTGCTGTTTTGGGAAGAGCGGCAGATCTTTGACAAATTGCGGCGCAAAAACACCGGCGGGCCGGCATTTTCCTTTGTCGATGGACCGATCACGGCTAATAATCCACGTGGCTTAGGGGTGCACCACGCTTGGGGGCGCACGTATAAAGATGTGTTTCAACGCTATAAAGCGATGCGTGGTTTTGACCAGCGCTTTCAGAATGGCTTTGACTGCCAGGGGCTGTGGGTGGAAGTCGAAGTGGAGAAAGAGTTGGGGCTAAACGGCAAGAGCGAGATACTTGATTATGGGCTGGAGCGCTTCGCCGCCGCCTGTAAACAGCGCGTCGTGCGCTCGGCAGCGGCCGTGACAGAAAATAGCCGTCGTTTGGGGCAGTGGATGGATTGGGAGCATTCCTATTACACGCACGCCGATTCTAATGTCGAGCATATCTGGCATTTTCTTTCCCGCTGTCACGAGCGCGACTGGCTCTACAAAGGGCACCGCGTTATGCCGTGGTGCTTTCGCTGCGGCACCTCGTTGTCGCAGCACGAGATGGCCGACTCGTATCGCGACGTGGAACACAAGGCGGTATATGTCCAGTTGCCTCTCCTGGATAGACCGGGTGAAAAAGTGCTGGTGTGGACGACGACGCCGTGGACGCTCTGTGCCAATGTGGCCTTGGCGGTGCACCCCGACCTCGACTATGTCTGCGTCGATGGTTTGTGGATGGGGGCGTTGGCGGCGCGGCGTTTGGTGGCGGACAAATCCGTGTCTGAGTTAAGCAAAGGGGCGCGATTACTCGGCTGGCGCTATGGGGGCGCGTTTGATGAGTTGCCGGCGCAGCGCGCGGTGCAGCGCCGGATCGTTGCTTGGCAAGAAGTCGGCGCGGACGAGGGCAGCGGCGTTGTGCACATTGCGCCGGCCTGCGGTGGAGAGGACTACTAGTTGGGCAAGGAATGTGCTTTAGATGTGGTCGAGCCGCTCGGGGAAGACGGCAGGTATCGAGAGGAGTTTGGCGAGTGGGCGGGGCGCCGCTGCGACGAAGTTGCCGAGGACATCGTCGAGCATCTGCGCGCGCGCGGATTGCTTTATAGACAAGAGCAAC
The DNA here is from genome assembly GCA_047616505.1 of Planctomycetota bacterium. Taxonomy (GTDB): domain Bacteria; phylum Latescibacterota; class UBA2968; order UBA8231; family UBA8231. The sequence goes on along the minus strand of JBLHGI010000246.1, from coordinate 6,984 downwards.
ACCTGCATCGCTACCCGCACTGTTGGCGCTGTGGCGGCGAGCTGGTCCATCGTTTGGTCGACGAGTGGTTTATCGCCTGTGACGAGCTGCGTCCGCGTCTGATCGAAGCGGCTGAGACGGTGCGTTGGGTGCCGGAACACGCGGGTAAGCGCATGCTGGACTGGCTGCGCAACATGGATGATTGGTGTATCTCGCGCAAGCGCTATTGGGGGCTGCCGCTGCCTATATACGAAGCGGAAAACGGTGAGTGGATCGTCGTGGGATCGCGTGCTGAGCTGCGTCGTTTAGCCGTAGAGCCGCAGCGCGTCGACGCGCTGCCAGAATTGCACCGGCCGTGGATCGATGCGGTGGAGTTGCGTTTGCCATCAGGGGAACGAGCTCGGCGCGTACCCGAAGTCGGGGACTGTTGGTTGGATGCTGGAATCGTGCCGTTTTCGACGCTGGGTTATAGCGGTGGGGACGGGGCTTGGTCCAAATGGTACCCGGCCGATTTTGCGGTAGAAATGCGCGAGCAGATCCGCCTGTGGTTCTATTCGATGCTCTTTATGGGCGTGACACTGAGCGGGCGGGCGCCCTATCGCACGGTGATGTGCTATGAGAAAATGCGCGATGCTACAGGGCGGCCGATGCACAAGAGCGCCGGCAATGCCCTGTGGTTTGACGAGGTGGTAAAAGAGCAGGGAGCCGATCCGATGCGCTGGCTCTTTGCGGGGCAGAATATCTCGTTGGATATGCGCTATGGGCCAGAGGGGGTGCGCGAGGTAAAACGCCGATTTCTGACGCTGTGGAACACGTATCGCTTCTACGTGCAATATGCGAATATAGATGCGGATGCGCTCGTTGCACAGAAGCCAAAACTAGCTTGGGTTGACCGCTGGTTGTTGGCGCGTTTGCAGGATGTGGTCGCGCGGGTAGAACAGGGCCTGGAGGATTGGGATTTGCCGTCGGTTGTGCGCGAAGTCGAGCGCTTCATCGACGAGTTGTCCAACTGGTATGTGCGTCTCAATCGCCGCCGTTTTTGGAAAGGGGGGGACGATGCCGACAAATCGGCGGCGCATTGGACGCTGCGGCATGCGTTAAAAACGCTGTGTCTGTTGTTGGCGCCTTTGATGCCGTTTACCAGCGAGAAGATCTACCAGAACCTGGTGCGCCGGGTCGATGCGCAGGCCGCCGAGAGTGTGCATCTCTGCGCGTTTCCATCAGTAGATGCGCAGTTTGTAGATCGGGCCTTGCTGGAGTCTATGGCACTGGTACAAAAGGTGATAAACTGTGGGCGAGTGCTCAGGCGGCAGGCGGCGCTCAAGGTGCGTCAGCCGCTCTCTCATCTGGTGGTGGATGTGTCTGATGAAGTGTGGTCTGAGTTCAAAAGCTGTACTGAATTGATCTGTAGCGAGTTAAATGTAAAAGCGCTGGAACGCGGCAAGCGCTGTGCTTGGATGCAGTATAAAGTAAAAGTGAATCTGCGTGCGGTCGGGCCGCGTTTGGGCCAGCGTTTGCCGGCTTTGGTGCAGGCCATTGCGGCCGCTGATAGCGCTGATTTGCTCGCTGCGTTGGATCGAACGGGTGTTTATCTAGTCGAACTCAAAGGTGCTAAGATAGAGCTATGTCGCAGCGATTTACTGGTCGAGCAAGAACCGCGCCCCGGCTGGTGTGTTATGGAGAAAGGAGCGTGGACCGTTGCCTTAGAGACCCATATAGATGAATCACTGCGGCACGAAGGCCTAGCGCGCGAGTTTACACACGCCGTGCAGGGGTTGCGGCGGCAGTTGGGTTTGGCTTTAGAAGATCGCATAATGCTCTGCGTGAATGCGCCGGAGGAGATAGCTCGTGCGCTGTTGCAGCACGCGCCTTATATCTGCGCAGAAACGCTGTGCGAAAAATTGCACTTTGCTGCGGTCGAGGGGGGCCAATCCATTGAGCTGGGTGCCGTAGTTGTTGAGGTTGGGATTCACCCTTTAACTCGTTGACTTTAATAGGGGTGGGCGCTAATTTGGTCAGTTATGGGAACGCACTATAAAGGCAGCAAAGAACAGGTCCAGGCGCTCGACACCTATATCAAATTGGTGCGCGTCACCGAATCGATTGTCGCTCGTTTGAGCCATCAACTGCGCTCGGAGAACGATCTGACGCTAAGTCAGTTTGGAGCACTGGAATCGCTGCTGCACTTGGGCGATATGTCGCAGAGCGAACTCGGGCATAAATTGCTCAAGAGCAGCGGCAATATTACGATGGTGGTGGATAATCTCGAAAAACGCGGTCTGGTGCAGCGCTGTCGCGACACGGGGGATCGCCGTGTTGTAATGGTGCGCCTAACGGCGGTGGGACGCGAGCTGATTGCGGGTATTTTTCCCGCGCACGCGCAGGCCATTACGGAAGAGATGGGGCATTTGTCACAAGAAGAACAGGGGGTATTAGGGGTGTTGTGTAAGAAGTTGGGAGTGCGTTCATAGGGTGGTTGTAGTGGTCTTGATACTTGGCTTTTTAAACGAAGTTTGTACCATGGGGAGTCTGTCGAGAGACGGGCTCCTTTTTGCTTGGAGCTATTATTGTGAGTGAAGAGAACGTAGTGCACGAGTTGCCCGAGCCGTTTCGGCGGCGTTTAGAGGATATTGTGCCCGCAAATCGCTTTGATGGATGTTGGGCTAGCTTTTCTCAGAGGCCAGCGACGATTTTTCGCGTAAATACGCTAAAGGATTCGGTGGAAACTGTATGCAGCGAGCTGGAGGAGCAGGGTTTTTTATTGGCCGCTCTGCCGTGGAAGGCGGACGCTTTTAGAGTGCCCGATGAACAGCGCCGGGCGCTGACGGAGAGCGCGGCCTTTGCTGCGGGGCGGATCTATATACAGAACCCTTCGAGTATGGTACCACCGCTCGTGCTCGATCCGCAGCCGGGTGAAGAGGTCCTCGATTTGGCGGCGGCACCGGGCGGCAAGACGCTACAGATGGCGGCGATGATGGGCAACGAGGGGCGCATTGGTGCAGTGGAGGCCGTGCGTGGGCGCTTTTTTCGTCTGCGCGATAATATAATGCGCGCCGGTGTGGAGAATGTACAGACCTATCTCAAAGATGGGGCCGGCGTTTGGCGGCAGTGCCCGGAGCGTTTTGACCGTGTGTTATTGGATGCGCCCTGCACGGGTGAAGGGCTTTTTCAGGTGCATAACGAGCGCAGCTTTGCCTATTGGAGCGAGAAGAAAATTGCCGAGATGGTGCGCAAGCAGCGGCGTTTATTGAAATCGGCTATCCACTGTTTAAAACCGGGGGGGGTGCTGGTCTATTCGACCTGTACTTTTGCACCGGAGGAAAACGAGGCAATCGTGAGCCGCGCTCTGGCGAAGTTTGCAGGGGCCTTAGAGGTCGAAGAAATTGAATTGCAATTGGATGCGATGGAACCGGGTTTAGAGGCCTGGAAGAACAAGAGTTTCGACCCCGCGCTGCGCTTAGCCCGGCGCATTATACCCGACGGCGTGATGGAAGGTTTTTTTGTCTGCAAGTTGCGCAAGCTAGAGACGACCTTATGAGCAATGATCAGTTCTTCCACGTTAGGTCGAATTCGACACCGGCATAGGTCGTGCGCCCGGCGGCGGGTTCGAAGAAGCGGTTGCCAAAGGCATTGGGGACGATCGATCCGTTGTAGGAAACGTCAAAGATATTGTTGATGCCGACAAAGACTTGCCAATGGCTCGGGCGCCAGCCCAGGCTGAGATCGGTGCGCATATATCCATCGTTGATAAAGTTTGCGCGCGGCGCATCAGTACCCGGTGCCGGGCCGTTGTAATCGTTGGCGAAGTAGTCGGAGAGCCATTCTGTGCTCAGGTGGGCGTAGAACTCTTTGCGCGGCGAGAAGCGGAGCTCAGCAAAGAGGTGGTGTGGCGGTAGGCCGGGGACTTCGTTGTCGGAGAGTTGGTTTGAGTTCAGGGGGTAGTCGACAAAGATAAAATGGCTATAGGTGTAGGCTAACTGAGCGCTGATGCGGGCTGAGGGGGTTGCGCTGAGCGCCAGTTCTGCGCCGCGGTTTTGTGCCTCTCCGGCATTGCGGAAATAGATCTCTTCGCTCTCCGGGTCAGCGACTTGAAAGGCGATGAGCATGTCGCTGATATCGAGTTGGTAGAGACTTAGCTCGGCATCTAGTGGCCAGCGCGGGTGCCGCATGCGCGCTCCGAATTCTGCGCTGCGGATATGCTCTGGTTCGAGATCGGGATTAAAGCCGCCGAGGCCGTCGACGCGGTTGCTCAGTTCGGTCGTCGTCGGTGTCTGGAAGGCGGTGGCGTAGTTGGCGTAGAACGAGAGCAGTGGGTGCGGCTGGTAGTTGAGGCCTATGAGGGGGCTAAACTGGCCCAAACTGCGCGAGCCCGAGTCGTCGCCGTCCGTCGTTATATGGTCTTCGGCATCAAAGCGGTAGTTGTCATAGCGGCCGCTCAAGTTCAGCGTTAGATCGGAGTGCAGGGGAATGTCGAGTGCTAAGAAAGGGCCCATACTGCGGACTTTCTCGCGCTGATCGAGCTGGTGATTACCGTACTGGATGCGCGCAAAAACGCTGGCATTATCTAAAGTGCCAATATATTCGTCGGCTAAGCCTTCGTTGGCAAATTCATCGCGCTGGTCGCTCTGCCAGTCGCCGTCTATTCCGCCGATATAGCGCAGCGAACGCCACGTGCCGCTGTGCGTGGCGCGCAGGCCGCCGCCGCTGCGGTCGAGTTCGATGATGCGACCGGGGATGGGGTTTGTCAGCGAGCGGTCGAGGCCGTAGAGCACAATTTGCGAAGTAGTGTTGGCGTCGTGGCGATAGCTCAGTGAAGCACCGCCCTGCACTTGGCGCACTTTCTTGGAGGAACCCTGGCTGACGACAAAGAAACGAGCGCTTTGTGGTTTTGTGGCTGCCGTCTCGCGATCTAGGGAACTGGGGTTAAAAAGATAGGGTGCATCAAAGGCATTAAAGAGCAGGCTCAGCTCTAAACGATCGCTTAGAGCGTGGTGGCTGAGTGCGTTGAGGTTGCGGGTTTCTCCATAGGCATGGTCGCGGTAGCCGTCGCTCTGCAGGCCCTGCGCATTGAGGAAGTAGCGGTGCTGGCCGCTGGAGCCAGAAAGCCGCGCCTGCAGGCGCAAAAGCCCGTCGCTGCCCATTAAAAAGCGCGGCTGGAAGCGCAGTGGTTCAGTGGCGGCTTTGCGCGTGCTGATCGAGAGCAGGCCGCCGCTGGCATTGCCGTAGAGGGCGGAGCTGGGGCCGCGCAGTATTTCGATGCGCGCCATGGAACCGAGGTCGAGGTTGTTAAGCTGCGTTTGACCGTCGGCCGTCGTCAGCGGAATGCCGTCGAGTACGACTTTGAGACCGCGCACGCCAAAGGCCGCACGTACGCCTAGGCCGCGCGCGCTCAGGCGGTCGCCCTGGGAGAGATTGTGGCGGTTGTCGACCAGAATACCGGGCACGCCGCGCAGCACGTCTTCTAAGGACAGTGCCGTGCCCGTGGTGACGCTGGAATCGATCTCGATGACGCTGAGCGCATAGGGCAGGTCGATCGCCGGGCGTTCGGCGCGGGTGGCGTTGACGAGGGTGGCTGGCAGCTGGTAGCGCACGGAGTCGATTTGCGCTAGGACTGGTAGACTCGAAAGGGCTAATAGGACGAGAACATAGATTGTGATCAAAGGTATTGTTCCTCACCTGTTTTGTGACGCACGGTGCCGCCGATGACAAGGGCTGCGCTGATTAAGGTCAGATTTTTTATGATGTAATGGCCCTCAAGTGTGAGAGCGAAGGGGATGTCGGTAAAACAGATCTCGGGCAAAATGAAGAGCGGCAGGGCCGTGCCGGGCATCTGTAGAAAGAGCAGGAATAAGGCGATGCGCAACAAAGGGCGAAAGAGCAAGCCGATGCCGATGGCGACTTCCCACCAGCCGAGAATGGGAACAAAAGTATCGGCTGGAAACCAGTAGACGGTGCGTTCTACTAAGGTCTGCGCCGGGCTGAGGCCGAAGGGTTTGAGCGCGCCGAACCAGATAAAAATAATGGCCAGGGAAATGCGCAGCAATAAGTGTCCATAGCGCTCCATCCAACCGGCGACTTTGCGATCGAATTGATCAAATAGCATATACATGGTTGGGTCTCTTTAGAGTGGGCCACCACTGCCGTAGAGGAAGTAGTCGGTGCTGCGTTTGAGGTCGCTCTGCCAGCCGAGTGCGGCCAGGCGGGCGGCCAGGTCTTGGGGCTCGTAGTAAATTTTGACGATGCGGTAGGAACGTCCGTCGTTGAGTTTGCGGTCTTGCACGCTAGCGTCGCGCCCGAGTAGTACGTGGTTGTTGGCGGTTGTCGTCTGGTTGTAGGTCGAGTCGACGAGGAAGAAGCGCCCGTCGTCTTTGAGGGCGCTGCGCACTTTCTGCCAAAACAGCTCGAAGTGGTCGGCTGGCACGTGCGAGATCCAGAAAGAGAAGAACACGGCGTCGTAGCGCTTTGGCGGTTGCCAGCTGAAGATATCGGCTTGTTCGTAGGAGACGTGGTCCTGGTTTTCGAGGCGCTGGCGGTTGAGGTCGATGACTTCTGGGGCGGTGTCTATGGCGGTTAAGTGCGTAGCATGGCGGGCTAAGTGCTCGCTCCACAGGCCGGTGCCGCAGGCTATTTCGAGCACGTCGCCGCGCGGAGCAAAGGCGTCGAGTGCCGTGCGTATCTGTGCGGCCTGCTCAAACCAGCGGCGGTTGAAATCTTCGCCGTGATCGTAGCGGCCCTGGCGCAAAAACCACTCGTCGTATTCGCCGGCTCGGGCGCGATAATAGTCTATTTGCTCTTTTATAATTTGCTCGGTCATAGGGTTACCCTTTGGGGAGTAGCAATTTCATACGACTCATTTTATACGACTCATTTTATTCTACTGATTCTCCGCGTGTGCTGCGGCCAGCGAGCAAGGCCTCGCGGGTGAGTTGAGCCGTGGCGAAGATGAGCGTAAAAATGCTGGCACCTGTAAAGAGCAGCACGATGAGGGCATGGTGTTGGCCCGTA
>JBLHGI010000245.1:0-9151 GCA_047616505.1 Planctomycetota bacterium | reverse complement strand
GCGCAGCGCATCCTCGCCCTTACAGACGAAGTCGTTCTTTTCCTCGGCCGCGCGGATAAAGTCCGTTAAATAATCAAGGCCCATTTGCCCCCCATATCCGGGAGCAGCGGCACTGGGACAGTGTATCTGTCGATACTCTTCACGCCCCCACTCTCCCACCTCGCTCTGCACTACGAGCTCGTCTTGCCGGCCCTCAGGCCCCCACATGCGCCACGTAATATCGCCGCGCGTTCCGCGCAGACACAGAAAGATATCGCCGTAGCGACGCGGCAACACATACCCCGCGTGAATATGTCCGATCGCCCCATTGTCCAAACTAAAGGTGGCGCTGGCAACTTCTTCGACATCGATATCTTCGACGAGCGTCGCCGTCTGCGCGCAGACGCTGGTATAGTCACAGCCGCTGATATAGCGCACCAAATCAACGGTGTGGATCGCCAGCCAATGCAGGATGCCGCCGCCGGATTTCTCGTGCGAGAACAGCCAGTGCTGCGGATTGCGCTGCGCCACCGTGCTGGTGACCATGCGCCCTTCCACCGAGACGACTTGGCCAATAACGCCCTCTTCAACCCAGGCTTTCATCTGGAGCGCAGCCGGGTGGTAGCGGTTCATAAAACCCGTGGTCCACAGTACCTCGTTTTGACGGGCAATGGCATCAATTTCCGCAATTTCTCCAGCCGTGCGCGCCACCGGCTTCTCGACTAACGTCGGCACTCCGGCCGCGAGCAGCGCCTTGGCCAGGGCTGGAGCTTGGTCGTTGCGCGCACACACGATCGCCAGACCCGGTTTCTCCACGGCCAACAGCTCCGCAGGAGAGCCGTACACAGCCCGCACTCCTTCGCTTATTAGCGCCTCTTCCCCGCAGAGCAACACGTCGGAGACGGCCTCACAGTGCTTGAGCGTCTCCAACCAGCCCTTCGCGTGCGGATTATCCATCCCGACAAGAACTGCATCGACCGGACTAACCATTGCTATACTCCAAACGCGCTCCTTGGCGCGAAGAGGCGTAGACATGCTCCAAAAGGGCCACCGTGCGCCGTCCTTCGCGGCCGTCTACGCGCAGTTTTGTGCCCTGATCAATGGCCGATACGAGGTCCTCTACCACATTCTTTATTGGATTGTCGATGCTCTGCAGCTTCTCCTCTAGGCCATCGCCAAAGACCCGCATCTCGCCCGAGAGCACCGCGTCGATCAGCACCCCGCCCTCCGAGCCGTGCACTTCGGCGCTAAAATATGGGCTTTCGGGAAAGGTCGTAGTGCCGACAATCGCGCCCTTCGCACCGCTTGGATAGCTGAGCAAGGCCATGCCGACATCTTCGGTTTCGATATCGTGGTTTAGAATCGCCGTCTCGCCATAGACCGTGCTCGGATCGCCCATAAACCACAGCAGCAGGTCGATCAAATGCGAGCCCTGGTTGGCCAGCGACCCGCCCCCATCCATCGCCCACGTGCCGCGCCAACCGTTGCCGTGTTTGAAATACTCATCCGAACGAAACCACTTAAAGCGCACCTCGGCGAGAATAGGTCTGCCCAACCATCCCCGCTGCAGCGCTTCGGCGACGCGGTAATTATTGTCGACATAGCGGCTCTGGTAATCGACGCCGACCAATACACCGGCTGCATCCCCCGCTGCTATGAGCTGGTCGCAGGCGGCCGTGCTGACATCCATGGGTTTCGTCGTAATGACATGTTTGCCAGCGCGGATGACCTCGGTGCCAATTTTTGCGTGCAAACCGCTGGGCGTCATAACCATCACCGCATCGATATCACGGCGTCCGAGTGCGTCCTCTAAGGAGGTCAGCCAGTCACAGCCCATTTCTTGGCCGACCTCTTTGGCCAACGCTTCGTTCAGGTCGACCACGGCCTTTAGTTCGGCTCCCTCTGTTTCCACAATCTGGCGCGCCCGGTTGCGCCCCATGCCTAGGCCCACTACGGCAAACCCTACCATCTAGCACTCCTGTATTTAAGCGTTATTAGCTCGTTGCGCCCGTATTATAGAATGCCCCAGAGTAGCTGTCAACCAAGCTCGCATTTAAAAAAACGGGCTGGCTCCCATAAGAACAGAAGCCAGCCCGCGTGTGCGCGTAATGGGAGGGTTTAACGCCCTTTGAGAAACTGCTCGATATAATCTTTAGAACGGAGCAATCCCTCCTGCTGCAACTCCGGCGTCTTCCAGAAGTGATGGTCTTCTAATTCCACGCTGAGCACGCCGTCGTAGCCAAAATCCTCTAAGCGGCGCAGGACTTGGTTCCAATCGACCTCGCCTTCACCGGGAATCGTATAGCGCCACCAACCTTCACCACAGACATAGGTGTTGGCATAGCTCTCGCCGAGGATACCCGACTCATAGAGTTTTTCCGGTATGATTTCGGTATCCTTGAGATGCACGTGATGCACGCGATCACCAAACTCGCTCAATAGACGTATATAGTCGATCTGAATGCGAAAGAAATGCGAGGGGTCGTAACAGATACCTAAGTTGGGGGATGGACACACTTCAAAAATACGCCGCAGACTCTCGGGCGTACAGCCGAGATTGCCGTAATTGGGTGCACCACCCGGCCAGGGCTCAATGGCAATATTGACCCCAACCTTCTCCGCGTGAGCGACTACTTTGGGGTAGACCTTTTTGAAGATCTCGAAGGTCTCGCTGCGCTTCATAGACGAGTCATCGGGACCCAGGACCGTAAAAAAGGTATGACCGCCATTTCTAGCGATGGCCGTCAGGTCCTTTTTGAGTGCGGCCAATGCCTTGCGGCTCTTGGCCCCATCGCGGCTGAGTAGCCCACTACTGCCGGCATCACTGGTGCCAATTTCCAGCCCGAGTCTCTGACAGGTCTTGGCCATATCCTTCGTCAGCAGGGGCGTATCAATTGCATCAAAACCATTATCTGCCAACCACTCGGCATAGCTATCAAAGCCTATCTGCCGCGAAAAGGGTGGCATGCGCGTTCCTATCTTCATTTTTGTTCTCCTATTTGTATATATGCTAAGGTGTATAGGTGTGTGCGTTTGCTCTCTTAAACGATGCTCTATCCTGCGACCGGAGCCAATACCCCCGCTTTCTCTTCGCGTTCGAGCTGCCCCTCTGGATCGACCCACTGACTGACAATAAGCGAAATAAAGGCCAGCGCCGCACCGCTAAAAAAGATCACTTGATAACCAAACTTCATCCAGGCTAAGCCGCCGATTAATGGAGCGGCAACGGAGGCGACGTGGTTCATAGTCACTCCCATCGACAGCGTCGGTTTCAGCTCGTCTGCTGGCGCAATCTTATGGGCATAGGTCGTCAGGGCGATGCCACCAAAAAATATTAGATTATCAATGCAATACAGCGCATAGAGCGTTGGTCGGTGCTCGACGATGGCATAACCGAGAAAAACGAAGACTAGGACCACATAACTCACGCTGAGCATCTTGCGCTCGCCGTGACGATCGACGAGTCGCCCCATGAGCGGCCCCGTCAGCGTAATAAAAACCTGGTTTATCATCACTAAGATCATCGTCGTCTTCACCGGCATACCGTGGACCTTGACGAGGGCAAAGATGGCAAAGGTTATAAACATCTGTTTGCGCAGCCCCTGCAAAAAATTCAAAGCATAGTAGAGGCTATAGCGCCGTTTGAATACCATGCTCTTGTCGCGGATCTTTGGCCCTTTATTATTTACAAAGAGCAGGGCGATGCCACCGGCAATCGTCGCGACTCCCGCCAGCACAAAGAGCCCCTCATAGTGTATATAGTCCATCAATAGCATGCATAGACCAATGGCCAACAACCAAGCGATGCTGCCCACCGAGCGCAATTGTCCCAACCAGCGACCGCGCTCACCCGTGGGTGCATAGGCCAAAGCCATGCTCTGTTCCAACGGTATCCAGCAGTGAAAACCAAGGCTCCAGATAACGGAAAAAATGGCCAACAAATAGATCGTAGAGGCATAGGTATAGACGGCGATGCCCACCCCCATAACGACCAGTGCCGCCGTCGCTACACGCGAGGGCGAAAAACGCACGAGCAGAGCAAAGAACAGCACATTGAGAAAACCCGGCACTTCGCGCAGCGCTTCAACATAGCCTAACTCGTGTGCTTCGACCCCTAAGCCCTCGACAATGAAATTGTTAAAGAGCGTCAACTGCACGCCAAAAAACATGCCCACTCCAGCGACCGCCAAAGCCAGGAGGGCAAAATTTCGATTCCATTCTGTAAGCGGATTACTTGGTAGAGTCATAGCCTTCTTTCGAGTAGATAATGCCTGTTTCCGCCCTACCAGTAGAACAGATAATTGGCCGTCATGCCCGTGAAACCGTCGATGACGATCCAAAGCCCTCCCGCTACGTAATGCCCTAAAATTAGCCCGAGGAAAAAGGGCCGCGTCTTGCGATAGAGCACGACCCCACCATAGTGTAAAACCACGCTCTTTATAGCCCAAGCTATAAAGATACTAGGCATCAAGTGATGGGTCGTCCAGTAGGCACTGACCGGAAAGGCAATCGGATGAATGGGCCACCATAAAAAACGTGCGTTAGCCAAGGTCAGCAGCAGCTGGACTAAACCGCCGACGGCGGACATGGAATAAAAAGCTTCGCTGGCCGGCTGCGGATTGGCCAGGTGGAAATCGACGAAACTGTAGGGCTGCGTAGCCGAACCGACCCCGAAGAACCACTCGCTCAAATTGAGCGCCCCGTAGCGATAGCCCGCAATGAGCACCGTGAGCACCGACGAGCTTGTAGAGACCATGCCCGCCAACATAATCGCCCAAAACAGTCGCCGCCGATTGCCCAGCGTATAGCTCTCGGCGAGTTTGAGCCCGTGAATAACGGCCGCCATCATCGTCGTGCGCATCTGCCCCACCCACGGGTAGGTCATGCCCAGCGCACCAATATTGGTCGGCCCCAGGGTCTCCGTTCCCAGCGCCCCGACCATCACGTCGTTGGGCATCATCGTCGGTTTGGTCACGGCGAGTCCACCTTCTGCGACGATGCGCGTTATGGCAAACATTAATAGAAAGGCGACCAAGAGAAAAATCGGCGCCAACCACCAACTCATGCCCGAGAGTATACACCACCCCGTCATAATAGCCCCGCTAAACAAGAGCAACAGCCCCGCCTGACGATAGGATAGAATCTCGCGCCCATCGTCTTCGTTGGGACGGCGAAAACCGCGCAGCACATCCAACAAGTGCCTGCGACCAATCCACAGCGAACTCAAAACCAGCACGCCTAAGGCGCCAAAGCCTTGGTATAGCAAATTCGGCGTGCCCAGCGAAGAGCCGACGACCCGGTCCGTACCGGCCCAGCCGACATAGTGCAATAGGGCGTTTTCAAACATGGTCATCAAACCCAAAAACCACATACTGAAACCGAGTTTGACGCTGAGCAGATAACCAAAACCCAATACGGCGTAGCTCAACGAGAGACGCAGACGGAACTTGTTGTTCCAAAAGTACCAGGATTCGGAGATCGGCATGCCTTCGGGGATTATGGGAAAATAGTTGTGCAAGGCGCGCTGACTATAGAGCAGGACGGGAATTAGGATACCGATCCAGACAACGGGGTTTTTAAAAAAATTGCTGATCACCCCTGTATCTTGCCCCTCTTCACCTATCATAGCGATTGGCACCTGCACGAGCGGGAACGTCAGGCGCTCGTGTTCGATCCACTGCTTGCGCACGATGACCATCAGCGCGATCATCGCCGCAAAGAAGGCCAAGATGAGCACCGCCCACGCGGCGAGCGGCGCCCCCCATGCAGACCAAGGAATCGACGCGCCGCGCGGCAAACCCTCGAAAAAAAACTTGATGGCTTGTTCGTCATTCACGCGCAGCCAACTGGCCATGTAGGGCAGGACTTGACTCTCCCACCCATTTTCTGGAGTGGCAAAATAGATCCCAGCAGAAATATGCGGGATCAGCACGCAAACTAAGCCAATCGTCGAGACCGTGCAGGCGACGGACCCCATGATATAAATCGTGACGAGTTCCGCGCGCGAGAAGACCCAGCTGCGACGCAGTGAAAAAAGCAGGGGGTTAACGACTATATATAGCAGGAAAAACAGAAAAACAGCGGCGGGTGTGCTATAGTCTAAATGCAGCGGCGAGCCCGATATTATCAGATTCTCATAGGGGGTACCCACTCCCAGGATCGCGGCGAGCAGTCCGCCCACTAAAAGAGAGCGATAGCTGACGTTACCGCTGGTTATGTCGGCACCGTTAGAGCGTATTTTTTTTTCTTGAGCCAAACTTAACGCCAGCCTTTTGCACGGAGAATATGGCGCTGAAAGATTGCGATCTTGACGCACCCCCTAGTCCTCTTTAGTTTCGGCACGACAACGAGTTCCCCACGTTTTTTAAAGGAAAATCCCATGGTAGACGAACGCGTATTTATCGGTGACTTAACGCGCAAAGAGTTTCGCGAGCGCATGCGGGAAGGCACTATAAAAGCAGCCATCGTTCCCACGGCGGCGACCGAACAGCACAACGAACATCTGCACATGATCCACGATACGCTGCACGCGACTTATATGGCCGAAATGGCGGCAAAGATTCTGCTGCCCGCAGTCGTTGTCGCCACGCCGATCGGCATCGGCGTTTCCGAGCATTGGATGAAACATATCGGCACGTTGACGGTGCGCCCGGAGATCTTTTGCGAGTATGTATTCGACGTGTGCCAATCGCTCGTGCGCGCGGGGATTAATAACATACTAGTACTCAATGGCCACGGCGGCAACGTCAAACCCATGATGCGCCGCTTGGACGAGTACCGCGACAAGCTGGGGGTTAACCTGCGCTTCCAATCCTATTGGGATGTCTACGATCCCGCTTTGGTACAAAAGCATATGGCCCAGGGCCGCCTGCCCGGCCACGCCGACGAATACGAGACTTCCACCATGCTCTATTTAGCCCCCGAGCGCGTGCAGACAGAGGCCATTGATAACGAGTCCGCCGCTTTGGCTACGCGTGCGAAGGGCGAAGCGCTCGTCGCCCCTGCCGTCGAGGGCGTGACGCATCTACTGCGGCAAATGATCGCCGGCCAAGAGATCGACCTGCCCACCGTCACCTTCACCCCCGAGGGCAAACGCAACCTAGTCACGGACGAACCAATAGACTAAAATAACGACTCTAGGGCTTGAGCACGACGCCGAGAGCCTCCGCCGGCGTCTCGACGAGTGCGTCGACGGCTGCGCCGATATCATCGAGGGCAAATTCGTGCGTGTACAGCCCCTCGACCTTGAGAGCCCCACTGGCCATTATGCGCAAACACTCATCCATATTGCGCTGCGTCGGCCACTCGACAAATACCGGCGGATAGGCGCTGCCGTGCTCATAGGCCTCGTCGTGGTAACCGGGCCCTGTGCGCGCGGAACTGCGCACGTCGACATTGCCCAGCCCGGCGGCAAAACCATGGCTGATATGCGCGCCCCCCACGATGGTAATACGCCCCATATGATGCGTGTCCGGCGTTTGTTTTAAACTCTGATAAATCTGCTCGAAAGCACCACTGGCCTCGCCGCCAAAAGCGATAATTCCAAAATCTATACCATATCCCAACGAAAAGGTCTCGGCCACTTGCACGGGATCGTCCTCTGTCGCGTTTACCACGCACTCAATACCTGCCTGTATCGCCTTTTCTACGCGCAGCGGCATGCGGTCGACTGCGATGACATGACAGCCTGAGAGCTGGGCAATTTGGGCGCTGAATTGACCGACAATCCCCAATCCCATCACCATGCCATTCTCGCCAAAAAGCGGTATGGTACGCCTGATCGCATGGAGAGCCGTTGCGACTAGGTGGGTAGACGCAGCTACCTCCAAAGACACGCCATCGGGCACGGCAGCACAGAGGTTTTGCGGCACGCAAACGCGGTCGGCGTGCAGCGCGAACCCCCCTCCCATACAAGCGACCCGCTGCCCCGGCACAAATTGTTCGACTCCCGGCCCAACCTTTTCGACGATGCCCGCATTGGCATAACCAAAGGGTCTGGGGGCTTTATCCCCTTGCGGATCTTTGCGCATGGCCCCCACCTGACCCAATTCGGTCCCCGGGCTTATTAGCGAGGCGGCCACTTCGACTTGCACTTGTCCAGATGCTAGGGCGGGCAGGTCCTGCTCTACACAGATGCCGCGCCCCTGGCTATCAATCGCTGCGACCTTGCGTTTCATAGTTTGGCCTCTCTATAAGATCTCAAGACGTACAAAAAAGGGGATTTAAGGTGCTTCTGTTTCTTGTTCTAAGGACTTGAGACGATCTCCAGCTTGGATCCGCTCCGCACCTTCCAAAACGGTCACACTCGACAAACGAGCGCCGATGACCTCCTTCACTTCAATCACGCCAATAAGCCCTGACGCTCCATCCTTGCGCTTGATCCCAGGGTGTACTCCGAAACGATACCCCGCACGCAGACCGTTTTCGCTACCGACATTGATATAGATATCATCGCCATATACGGAGAGCACTTCTGCCATGCTGCCGTCTAAGTTGAGCTCATCGGGCTGAAAGAGCGATTCCAACCCGCTCAATATTTCTGCCATCACCAGCATAGTAGCCTGCCCGAGTAAAGCCTCGCGAAAAGCCTCCGAGCCAAACTCGAGATTCTTGAGTTCGGCGAATTCCACGTCTTGCTCGCGCGGTTTGCCAAAGAGATCCAACCCCAAATCGCGGTCACTTACCTCTCGCTCTGTCGTCACCATCCCCATATCGCTCTGGTCGGCCATCCGCAGCGCCCCCACACGCAGGGCCGCGGCGCCGACATAGGATTTATAACCACCCAGCAATGGATCGCCAACGGAGAGACGTTTCATGTCGTAATTGTCGATGGTACCCAAGAAAAGGACGTCGGCCTCGAGTATGCGCCCGACTTCTAACACATCTTGCATCTTCAAGGTGCGGCGACGCCCGAGGACCTCGTCGACGGCGGCATAGGGAATGACCTTCCATTCGTCTATAGCTTCTGCTTCGCCGCTGAGTAACTTGGCCATCTCCCAACTCAAATCCCACACGCCCTTGCGGAAGCCGGATTCATCGGCAAAGGGCAGCACGGCAACATAACGAGGTTGCGCATGCGGCATTTCATCCAGCGCGTGTTTTAAACGCAGATGTTCCTCTAAATGATTAATTTTCAGCACGGTATCGACCATACTCTGTGCAGTCCCTCCCG
>JBLHGI010000244.1:0-9162 GCA_047616505.1 Planctomycetota bacterium | reverse complement strand
ATAGGATCTTATGCATCAGATAGTAGTGTTGATCGGTTTTGTCCTAGCGATTGCCGCTTCCAGCTGGGCCCAGAATAGCGCCGCTCCGTCCGCTCTAAACCCGCTTTCACTCGATGGCTTAGTCGCCGCCCTGGCCGCCTTACCCGATAGAAGAGGCCCCGCCCCGCGCACGCCGTTTGCCGTTCCACACGTACAGTTTGATCAAAACGCACCGGTAGTCATGCAGGATATTTTGTTGGCAGCCGTGCAGACGCTGCCCGACATCGTGCTATGGCGCGAGACGCCCTTTAGTATACCCCCTGCCGTCGGTTGGGTATTGCCTGAAGATTTGCGCGGTGGGCCGGAGAATGCCTATTCGCCTGAGGGGGAATTCGGACATTCCCATCGGCCGGAAGATGGCAGCATGCACTTGCGATTGCCCGCGACGGTATCGCGTATTGTCTTCGAAAGAGGTTGGGGGATTTTGCACCCCTTCTCCGCCGTCGTCACTGGCCAAAAAGAAGTGACCTATATCATGGTCTACGGGCCGAGGGATGACGATGAGTTGGCAGCGGTGTGGGCTATAGTGCAAGCGTCGCATGCCTTTGCGCGCGGCTTAAACTTAGATGGAGTAACGGCCGTTACTCCGGCGACGTGGGGAGCCTTAAAACGAGTAGATTCATCGAGTCAATAAGCGACGGAGATGCTGCGCAGGGCGGTGTCTTCGCCCGTTTCTGCACCGAGGTCAATGCGATAGAGGTAGATGCCTGGCTGCACCAATTCACCTGCCTCGTTGTATCCCAACCAGGTAAAGGTATGGGTAGCTCCTTGGGTCGCTGTCGGACGTAGCTGAACGATAGAACGGCCGGACAAATCAAAGACCTGTATGTGCGGTGTTCCCCGCTCTATTTTGAAGGCGACGAAGTCTATTTGCACTTGGTCGTTGATGCCGTCGCCGTTGGGCGTGAGGACTTTTGAAGAGATAGAGAAGTCGCCGATCAACTGCGTAGCACCGATCAGGTCGGGCAGCATTACGATATTGCTGCGGCGCGCTGCGGCCTCAACAGACTGCCATAGACCGGGGTGGGCACTTGAGCCCAAGTCTAACGCGAAGACGGTGGCGTTGTGTTGGACGCGCGTCGTAAAGCTGGTTTCGATCGAGTCCGTGCGCACGGCAAAGGGCAGGCTAATAAACAGGGAATCCGCGCGGATATCGATGGCAGATGGATCGACTGGTGCGCCCCCCACGTGCACTTCTATATCGCTTGCCGCCGAGGGCAGAGCAAAGCGCAACAAGTCGAATCCCCTATCCTCTGCGTCGCTGGTCGGCCAGAGCGTATAGGTGAAACGGGTGTCTTCGTTGGGCGTCGTGCTCCTTGGTTCGACGCTGCCCAAAGCGCTTTGTAAGAAGGTCTCTTCGTATTTTATAACGAGCGAATTAACCCGTGGCGCTACGGCGGGATCATCGCTGGAAAGAATCATTTCCAGCTGCACAAAGCGGCGCGGATTTTGTGATTTAAAAGCCTCGCCGGAAAAAGTATACGCCTCGCTCCATTCGTCCCAATCCTCGCTGGCGACGATTGTAGTATCAATCGCTCCTCGCAGCACTTTGGGCAGACTGTTCCACTGTGCTTCCGTAACGACCTCGTCAATTTTATTGTGAAAGGTGTAGATCGTGCCTTGGGTATTGCCCGAGCGCGAGCGCATTTGCAGGTGAGTGCCAGCGGGCAACTCTGCGTCCCAAGAGAGGTGGTTGATGACTTTTGAACGGTTGTCGCCGGTCGTTGCGCCCAGGTCGATAAAGTCCGAACGCAGCACGACCTCTGCAGGGTGGCCCGGCGAAAAGAGCATTAACTCGGTCCAACGCGAGCCCCAGCCCTGGGGAATATGGGCGTGCCAAAACAAGTAGCGGATCCTGCGCGGTGCAAAGAGATAGCGCAAATAGCGCGTGGGGTCGGGATCGGGTTGGTCGATGAGCGTGCTAAAGTCAAAGGCCTCGGGTACGGGCAGCCCGGAGCGGATGGCGCGCGTGCCGTCGGAGTGGAGAAAGATGAAACCTCGTGGTGCTCCGGCCACGGAGCCGACGGTGCCCTCGCGCTGTCGGAGCGCGTAGAGGAAGAGTTCGTCGAGCCAGAACACGGCCCCTAGGTCGATGTAAAACCAGGTGCCTTGGTCTTCCCAGGTGCGCACGCGGCCTTCAAAACCGACGGGCAAGATGGAGTTGCTGGTGTTCATGTCGGCGTCGAGGATATTTTCGTTGGAGAGGGCGGTGAGGCCATCGATGACGCGGCCGCGGCGGACGGTGCCCAAGCTGACATTATCACCGACGGCGAGGACTTCGATTTCGGCCAATGCGCCTTCGGGGTCGAAATCTTCGACGGTAAAATTGATGTACTGGATGAGGCGGAAGTGCTCGATACTGGTCGGGTCGATATCGAGGTCGGCATCGACAACCTGCGCGCTGTCCTGGATATCGAAGGCCAACGGGATGATGATTTCCGTGTCTTTGTTGGGTTGGGTCGTTAGATAGACGGGGCTAAAAATAAAGAGATCGTCTAGGGCGTCGGACGTGATACCGGTGGCGGTGAAGACGGTAAATTGGCGAAAAGGCCGCGCGCCTTCACGGTCGGGAAATGTGAGACGAATTTCCTTGGCCAACACGGCGCGCCCCAAGTCTATCTGCACGAACCAATCGCCGACATTGTCGCCGGGCGAAGCCTGCCAGAAGGTGGTGGGATCACCGTCGATAATGCGGTCTGCTGCGCCTGGGTTGCTGCCCGCTTCCCAGATGCCGCCCGGCACGTTTTTACCCCGCGAGCGGGTGAGATGAGTAAAATCGCGGGCGTCGGCAATGGCGTCGATGTCCTTGCGGTACTTGACCAGCTCTAACTGCCCTTCGTCGCCGAATTGGACTAGGCCAAAGGGCATCTGCCAACTAGACCATGAGGCGGGGCTATCAAAGCGAAACTCTTCGGCCCAGAGGGCGGTAGCTGAGAAGAGCAGAAACCATAGTAAAAAACGCATAGGCGATATTTAGTAGGCGATGCCCAGCACCTGTAACGGCCTGGCTTGGGTAGACTGAGTGGTTAGTACAATAGAGAACAGATAGAGCCCCGGGTCCAAGAGTTGGCCCATCTCGTCGCGCCCGTCCCAACGCAGCTGTCGCGGTCCAGAGTCCTGCAGGCCGTTTTCAATGCGGGCGCGGCGGCGGCCGTCGAGTCCGTAAATTTCTAGTGCCACGGGCACGGGGCCAGGTAGGCGAAAGAGCGAATAGCGGATTTCAAGCTGGTCGTGAATGCCGTCTCCATTGGGCGTCAGCACCGGGGTAGAAAGTTCGATCGACTGGATAAATTTGGGCGATTCGTTTGCTGCACTCAGCACGCGCAGGCTATTGGTCGAAACGGCGTCGCCGGCATCACCGGCTACGATGGCTTGGGGCAACAACTCGCTGTCGGCCGTGAAGATCTCGCCTTCAAAAATAGCGGCGAACTCGAAGACCTGGGCACCAAAAACCACGCGGATAGGTGTGTTGTTGGCGCGGCGGATCTGTTCGGGTAGCTGAACTACTAGGGCGTCTTCTTCCAGGTGTACTGCCGTTGGCTCGACGGCTACGGGTGGCTCACCCATTTCCAGGCGGCGAAAGGTGGCACTACTGCCCGTGCGGATGCGCAGCGCGTCGAAACCAGGAGTGGCCGCGCTGGCGAACTCGGCGCGCAATTGGTAGACAAACTCGGTCTCTTTACCCAGTTCGACTTCGGTAAAACCGCGCGTCGGCTGTGGGTCGTCGAGGCGAGCGACTTCGGCAAAGACCTCGTCGGCCAAGAGCGGCGCCGTTTCGATCCACAGCGAATCGAGGCGGATCCAGGCGTCGAAGTCGCGGCTTTCCAGCGTGAGATTTAGCTGTAGGTGCGAACCGCTGCGCAGCCTGATCAATTCGCCCGGTTCGGTAAAGGGGACGGACCAGAAGGACCAATTGGCCGAGTCGTAGCCGATAGAGGCGCGAATCCCGGGCCGCGGGTCGCGGTTGAGCAGGGCTATGAGCGGCTCGTATTCTTCGCGCGGTACTTCTTTTTCGCGGCCAATATTGGTGTACTCGTGGTAGGTCACCGGATCGCCGTCACGGCCGACGCGCACTTCGGCTTGTATCCAGACTTCGGCATCGGGGTCTTCTACGGCGATACCGTCGACTAGGCGCATGGGGGTAGCTGCCCACTGTAGTCGGCCAAAGTTTAGGACTTGACCCAGGTCGATGACCTGGCTGAGATAGATAACGCGCTGCGGTATGCCCTGGGCAAAGACTTCAAAGCCGCCAATAGAGCCTTTGAGTGCGAGGGCCTGGTTGCCCTGGCCGCCGCAGGTGGCGCAGGTGTTGAGGGCCTCTGCATCGGCTAGCGATTCCTGTCGGCGCCAGCGGAAAAAACGGGTGTATTGGCGCTGAAAATCGACGTGGACCGTCGGGTCGAAATTGGCGCCGACATTGGCCACTACTTTTTCGAATAGGTCGTTGCCACCCCAGTTGACGGCGGGTTCGGAATCGGGGCCAATTGAGACGTCAAAGGCCGGTATAGCGTCAAGGGGTAACGACGTGCCGTCGGAGCGGAATCCCCGCGGGGGCGTGAAGAATCCAAAGCGCACAGCGGGTATGGGCACGGCGGTATCAATCGAGAAGAACGTGTTGCGAATACCTTGGCTCTGCGGCGGATTATAGGTCGCGCTGTCGGGGTCGACCAGAAAGACACCGCTCTGCGTTGGGTCGCCGCCGACGCCGTTCCAGCGGTTCCAGAAACGCGGCTTTTGCCCGTCTACATAACCGAGGTTGTAGCGGGATGGTTCGCGCCAGAACTCCCAGTTGTCCAAGAGTTGGATGACGTTCTGATCGGGCTGTAAGTAGAGGGGTTGAATGGCACCGGGTGCGCCGGAAAAATCGATGAGCACGTGCAGGGAATCGCGCTGGTCCCAAGCCGTACCGCTGCCGCCGAGTTGCCATTTTTCGATCTGGGCGTGGCTCGCAGATGCTACTGTGAAAAGGGCTACCGCTAGGAGCCAAGTAATGCGCATTGGGTATTTCCCTCGGAGGAAGAGAAAAGTACGCTGGTAACATACGATAAAAAGAGGGGGGGTGTCGAATAAATAAAAAAGCGGCGCGGTCTAGTGGACGACTGTAGGTGCAGTCGTTTGTAGGGCACGGCAGAAGCTATGTGTTAGATATCCAATGCTGCCAATGCTGGGTGTTTTAGCTGATCTCTGAGCAGGCGCCAATCTTCTCTCGCGCCCGGTTCTTCGAGGTCGGGTAAAAAGCCGAAGTTGAGGTAGAGATTGATAGCGGGTAAGCGCTTGGCCTGGGTGCCGAGCAGGGCGCGCTCGTGCCAGAGTGCGAGTTTTTGTAGCGTAAAGGAGAGGGCCGGTTTACTCAGGCCTTTGCCCTGGTGCGAGGGGCGGATATAAACCCAGTGTATCAAACCGTAGTCGAGTTTTCGATAGTCCTTGCGATACCAAGCGCTGATCGTGCCAATAGGCGTATCCCGCTCGTCGACAATAAAGAAGCAGCGTTCGGGGACGGACTGTAGGTCGTGGCCGAACTCCTTGGCGAAGAGATCGTTGGAAAGTTTTAACCATTCTTCGGCGTTGAGGATGATGTCGGTCCAAGTGCGGCCCTCTGTTGTTTGGACGGGGCGGATGGAAAATCCGGATGGAAAATCCACCTGCGCAATATAATCTAGGTGGGGGCGGATCATGTGGATAGCGTTGCCGGCCAGAGAGGCGCGGGGATTCTGCGACATTGTAGCTCCTCTAATGCTATTAAAATGCCAGTAGATAGTGGTAAATAGGGTGAGAAATGTCAACGTGCGACACGGGTGAGCAAGAACTCAGGGCAAGAGACAGTCCGCGCCCATTATTTAGACTCTTTTGCGCGGTGTGTTGGATTGCGTGGATGCTGGTGGCGCTGCTGACGGTGTGGGCGCTCTATCAGAGCAATGCGCATATAATGCCCTTTGAACGAGAGCAGATACTGATAAGCTTTTGGTGGGTTACTTACTTCTGTATTGGTTTGTCGCTGGCGGTGTGGATGCTAATATGGTGGGTAGAGCGGCGGTCGCCCTAATTCGCCGTAGCTAAATGAATGGGCTGTATCAACCACTGTTGGCATGACTGGTGCGCCCACAAAACAGTTCTCGTCGCTGCTGTTCTTTACCCCTCTAAAAAAGAGTAGGCCTCGCGCAGTGCCTCGTTGCCGTTGGTTGCGACGGCGCGCCCGTGGCCGACGACCATGCCAGAAAATTCCCATGCTATAATCTCATCGAGCGAGTGACGCACGGCGCGCTTGTCTTTGAAGCACGTGCGCAACAGGCGCGAGACGCCGCAGTAACGATTGTAGGTGCCGGACATTTTTAGTATGCAGCGGGTGGCGAAGGGAAAGCCGGGGTCTTCGGCATAATTAAAGACGAGATCGGTGATGACGGCGGTGTTGCTATCCTTATGCAGGAAAGCGACCTCGTTGAGCTTGGGCATGCCGCCGACGAGGACTTGCTCGAAGGCCCCGTCCCATTCGCTGGGGGGATTCTGTTCTAGTGCGCTGGTAAAGGGAAGCTCGGGGTGTTCTTCGCGCACGCCGGGCACGGCGTAGAAGCGCGCCTGTGGATACGCGGCGAACCACTCTTTCCAGTAGAGATCGTGGAAGGTGCTGGGGGCGATAAAGTGGGTGGGAGTGCCCAAGGTTGCGAGGGCTTGGCCGAGGGCGGGGGTGTAGGCGACGGGGGAGTGGATCCAGAGTTGGTCGTCTGCGAGGCGGGCTATAGTCATGGTGTGGTCTATGTGGAGGGGGCCGAGGTGGAGGGGGTTGGCTAGGGTCCAGAGGGTAGGAGCTAGTTGGGTGAGCATGGTGGAGTCCTTTTTTGGTGTGCTGGTTTGAGAGTCAGGGGCCATCGGAAAAAGGAGACTCGAAACTCGGCCCTGCGGGCCTCAGACAACGAGTCTCCTTTTTTCGATAACCCCTGCCTCTCTAAAGAGCTTGGAGTAGAAAGTCTAACTACTAAGAAAGGGGAAAGAGGGGGAAAGGGCATTAACCTGGGTTAATGGGGTGAGTAAACCGTAGTTGGGAGGATTAAGAGGGAGAAGGTGAGTAAACTGTAGTTGGGAGAATAGAGGGAGAGTTGGCGTTAGCTAGTGGGGATTATGCCTATTTTTTTGCGGATGCGGGAGAGGGCTACGTTAGTGATGCCTAGGTAGGAGGCGATTTGATATTGGGGGATGCGGTCTTCTAGGCCGGGGTGCTGTTGGCGGAAGTGTTGGTAGCGGGTGTGGGCAGAGTCTAGGAGAAATTCGGCTTCGCGCTCTTCGTTGATGAGCGTTTGGTATTCGGCGGCTTTGCGGGCGAAGTGGGCCCATTCCGGGTCGGTGTTGCAGAGGGCGTACATGTCGGCGAAGCGGTATTGTAACAGTTGGCACGATTCTAAGGCTTGGATGGCAAAGCGGCTGGGCCTTTTGGTTAGCGCCGAGCGGAAAGAGCCGCAGGGTTCGTCTTCTACCGAGAAGGACTTGTTGAACTCTTTGCCGTCTTCTTTTGTGTAGAATTGGCGCAGCACGCCTTGCAGCACGAAGTAGAAATGCTCGCCGACTGCGCCGGCGCGCAGCAGGTATTCTTCTTTGGCGCACTCGCGATAGCTGAAGATGGGCACGGCTTTGGCCCAAGCCGCGTCGGAGACAGCCAATTGGGGCTCGGAGGCTTCGCGCAGGTGGGTTAGCTGCTGGGGGGTGGGTTTCATGGGGATGGTTTTATCGCAGGTAGTAGAGCCGATGTGCCTAGTAAAGGTTAGTCCTCTATTTCCGGCAGGCGCTCAATCTCGGGCACTTCTGCTAAGTAGACATTGCCGTAGCCGGAGACGTCGCTGGTGAATAGCACGTGTTTACCGTCGGGTGAAAAACGCGGGTGCACGTGTAGCTGCTGGATCTTCATCGATGAATCGTGGCGGCACAGGGCGCGCGGCTGCGTATAACCATGGCCATTCCACTGCCACAAACGCACGACCTTGCCGCCATCGCCGACAATTAATTCCGGTGTGTTGGAGTGGATATGGCCGGTCTTGCCGGGGAAATTGACTTCGATATGGTCGGTGTCGTCGTAGCGGGCGTGGCCTAAAAACTGCGTGCCGTCCGTATTGCGGCCGTGGTAGCCGATGCGCTCGCCGTCGGCATGCCAATACTCGTGTCCGACGGCCTCGTCGCCCTTGCGCGCGCGGATCTTCCAGGTCTTGCCCGTTTCTACGTCCATGCCCCAGATGCGGTTGTCGACGTCTACCCACGGGCCTTCGTGACAAAAGGTGAGCAGGTTGTTTTTCGTGGGTGAAGTGTTGATATGGCCGATCCAGTACTGCTCTTCAAAAATGCTTTCGCCGCCCGAACCGTCGACGGCGATGCGCAGGATGCGGCTTAGCGGTTTGGCCGCCCACGTTTCGCGGAAGCCGACGTAGCCGCGCAAATAGTCGACACGGAATTTTCCCGACATGTCTTCAGAGATGCTGGCGTAGACGTGTTGGCCGTCGGCGCTGGCGTTGATCATCGACACGTCCCAGCCGGGCTCCATGGTATAGAGGGTGCGGCTTTTGAGGTTTTTGAGGTCGAGGGCGACTAGTTCCATGCCGTACCAGAAATACGCTTCGTCGCGGATGTTGCTGACGCAGGCGCGCAAAAATTCAACTTCGCGCGGTAGCGGCAGTGGTTCGAGGTCGGTGAGCTGCTGCAGCTCGCCGCTGTCTAGGGATAGGCCAAAGAGATTGGTGCGGTTGGCGCGATCGGAAGCCAAGAGTAGGCGCTGCCCGCCGTCGTACCAGCCGGGGTTGGTGAAGTAGAAGTGATGGCTGTGGGCGCGGTAATTTGTTAGTTGGCGCAGCGTTATGCCGCTGAGTGGATCTTCTATTTCGCGCATTTCGCTGGGCCAGATCTGACCGCTGCTCATGGGACAAGCTCCCGCTAAATAATCACAGCGCTTTGGGGCCGTGATCCATTTGGTAATGACTCCGCGTTCAGGCGATAATTTTGTCTATGGCTTCTTTTAGTTCCGCAGGGCTAAAACCCCAGGGGCCGAGACCGCCGGCATAGGCGACATGACCTTGCATATCGACCAGGTAGAGGCGTTCGGGCCAGGCGGCGTAGGTAGTCATCACCGCATCGTCCATTTCGTCTACA
>JBLHGI010000243.1:0-9203 GCA_047616505.1 Planctomycetota bacterium | reverse complement strand
ATCGACCATACGCACACAAGCATTCCAGTGCAAAATGGCATCATCGTCTTCGGGCAGGCTCATCTGGTCTCCCTTAATAAAAAGCTCCATAGCCTTTTGCAACAACTCAAAGGCATCGAAATTAGCTCCGGGATAACCGCGCTTGAGACGTGCCACGGCCTGACGCTCGTAGACTATCGCCGCGTAATAGGCCTGCGCATATTCTCCATCTAAACGCTGTACGATCTCCAGCACCGGATTGATCCCCGTGTTGGCCTCCATCTCAAACTGGTCGGTCAGAGCCAGTATTAATCCTACCAACGCCTGCTGGTTCACCGCATCGACCGCCAGAATATCGCGGGCTATGCTCTCGGCTACGCGCGGATGGCTGAGCAGGCGGTAGCGCTCGACTCGTTCCAGCGCCTTGGGCACGGCTTCGCGATGAATCTTCTTTAGCTCAGACATGGGAGTTATCCTGTCGAATCGTCGGCTGACGAAAATATTTTCAACAATTTGCCCAACGGATCGTAGTACTTGTCGACCACACGCTCCTTTAGCGGAATTATCGCGTTATCGGTGATAGAAATTTCCTCGGGGCAGACCTTGGTACAACACTTAGTTATATGGCAATAACCGATTCCCTGAGCTTCTTTGAGATCGGAGCGCCGGTCTTCGACGTCGAGAGCAAGGGGATTACTCATACCCGTATTGGCGCACCTGCTCTTCGTCCAGGCCCATAAAATGCGCGATCTCGTGCACCAATGTGATTCCAATCTCTTTGACGAGCTCTTCTCTTACGGAAAAATCCTCTTCCAGCGGCCGCTGGTAAATTTCAATAATCGGCGGCAGGTCGCCGCTGTCTTCTATGTGCTGTTCGGGCAGCGGCGTGCCGCTAAAGAGGCCGTAGATTAGCTCGTCTCGGTCCCCAGTGATCTCTTCGACGATCTCGGGATCGGGCCAATCTTCGACGATGATAACCACATTGTGCATCACCTGGCGAAAAGGCGCCGGGATTTGCTCCAGCGCCTTTTCGACCAAGCGTTCAAAATCTGCGCGCAGCACAGTCTCTACCAATCGGCGACGCTACCGTCGCTCTCGTAGAAGTGTTCACCGCCCAACTCTTCGCTATACTCCGTCTGTTTTGCCACTTCGGCCTCGTCTACCTCAAAACCCAACCCCGGTTTGTCCGGCAGCACGATATGTCCATCTTCTACTTCCCACGCCGAACTGAGCACGTCGAATAGGTGTTTGGGACCGATCTGTTCCTGCACTAAAAAATTGGGCACGGCCATATCCACGTGCATACAAGCGGCCAGCGCGACGGGGCCAATAGCACAATGGGGCATGATGTGCACATAGTAGGTCTCGGCCATATTGGCGATGCGCATCAGTTCGCTAATCCCCCCTGCATGCGAACCGTCGGGCTGGATATAGGAGACTGCACCCGTTTCCAGCACTTCGCGGAATTCCCAGCGCGACAGCAGACGCTCGCCCGTAGCGATCGGGAACGGCACCTTTTCGGAAACTAGTTTTAGTGCAGCTACATTTTCCTGCGGCACGGGCTCTTCGACAAACATCGGCCGCATCCCCTTCAACTCCTGACAAATCTCAACCGCTAATCCCGGCGTCATCTTGCCGTGAAAATCGAAGCACAACTCAATCTCATCGCCAACCCATTCGCGCATCATATAGGCCTTCTTGACGAAATTATCGATCACGGCAGGTGGCTCATGTGCACGCCACTTGCCCCCAGGCCCCGACTTAAAGGCCGTGTAGCCGTATTTGAGCAGTTCATCTAAACGCTCGCGCGACGCTCGCAGCCCTTCATCGCTGTCGTCGCGGATACCCCAATGCGCATACACCCGCACGCGGTCGCGCACCGCACCACCACCCAAGAGTTTGTAGACCGGCACGCCATAGTGTTTACCGGCAATATCCCACAGCGCTTGGTCGATTCCGGAGAGCGCCGACATGACCACACTGCCGCCGCGAAAAAAAGACGAGCGATATATATGTTGCCAATGATGCTCTATGCGCAGCGGATCTTTACCGACTAAATAGTCGGCCATTTCGTCGATGGCCGCACAGGTGCTCTTGGGCCGCCCCTCCAAGGTCGACTCGCCCCAGCCGGCGATGCCATTATCGGTCGTTATTTTTACCAAGCGCATGCGGTTGCGCGGAAAGAACTGCTCTACTTTGGCTATTTTCACCGGAAGCTCTCCCGACTATATGAGTGATGTTTAATGCGATTCCCTCTTTACGATAGAACCTGACTTGCCCACCAGAAAATCGAAGTCGACTCCTCGATCTGCCTGTAATACGTGCCCGGTATATAGGCTGACATACCCGCGCGTGTCGTGCGGCTCCGGCGCCTGCCAAGCCTGGCGCCTTTTCTCCAACTCCTCGTCGCTGACCTCTAGGTGTAAACGGCGCGCCGCCACGTCGAGTTCTATCATATCGCCTTCTTCGACCAACGCGAGACAGCCGCCGACGGCCGCTTCCGGCGCCACGTGCAGCACGACCGTGCCAAAAGCGGTGCCGCTCATGCGCCCATCGGAAATGCGCACCATATCGCGCACGCCCTTTTCCAGCAGCTTCATCGGCAACCCCATATTGCCGACCTCGGCCATACCTGGATAGCCTACTGGCCCGACGTTTTTAAGCACCATGATACAGGTTTCGTCGATATCTAAATCGGGATCGTCGATGCGCTCGTGGTATTCTTCTATCGTCTCAAAAACCACGGCCCGTCCACGGTGCTGCATAAGCTCTGGCGAGGCGGCCGACGGTTTTATTATGCCGCCACTCGGGCACAAATTGCCGCGCAATATAGCAATGCCAGCCTCTTTGATCAACGGCTGATCGAGCGGATAAATAACCTCTCTATTATAGCAGGGGGCATCGGCATTATTCTCCCCCAGACTATGGCCATTAACTGTCAGCGCATCATTGTGCAGATGCCCTTTGAGCTCGCGGATTACCGCCGGTAAACCACCGGCATAATAGAAGTCTTCCATTAAGTATTTGCCCGAGGGCATGAGATTGACGAGCAGTGGCAAATGGCTACCCAGCTTGTCGAAATCATCCAATTCCAGCTCGACCCCCACGCGGCCGGCGATGGCCAATAGGTGCACGATGAAATTAGTCGAACCACCGATAGCTGCGTTGACCACGATCGAGTTTTCAAATGCTTCACGCGTCAATACTTTGTAGATATCAAGGTCTTCCTTGACCATTTCGACAATGCGCCGCCCCGACATATGGGCCAGCACCTTGCGCCGCGAATCTGGCGCGGGAATAGCCGCCGCCCCCGGCAGCGTCATGCCCAGCGCTTCGGCCATGCTCGCCATCGTGGAAGCCGTGCCCATCGTCATACAGTGGCCTGCACTGCGCGTCATACCGTCCTCGGCCATGCCGTATTCTTCGCGCGTCATCTGACCGGCGCGATATTCGTCGGTAAATTTCCACACATCCGTCCCCGAACCGATATCGCTACCCTGATATTTCCCATTGAGCATCGGGCCACCCGGCACGACGATCGTCGGCAAACCAACGCTGGCCGCCCCCATAAGCGTTGCAGGCGTAGTCTTGTCACAACCCGTCAACAGCACTACGCCATCGAGTGGATTCGCGCGCAGTGACTCTTCCACATCCATACTAGCCAAGTTGCGAAAGAGCATGGTCGTCGGGCGCATCAGCGGCTCACCCAGCGAGGTGACGGGAAATTCCACCGGAAAACCGCCCGCCTCGTAGACGCCGATGCGCACCGATTCGGCAATCTCGCGAAAATGGGCATTACACGGCGTCAACTCCGACCAAGTATTGCAGATTCCAATGACCGGTCGACCATCGAATTCGTGGTCGGGAATACCGCGTTTCATCCAGCTCCGGTGTATAAAACCACTTTGGTCAACCCGACCAAACCAGTCCTCACTTCTCAATTTGTCATCGGCCATACGAGTCTCCTATCCCTTCAACACAGAACCTATACATGTGGCTTCTACACTTGAATTTTGCCCATATAGTACGCTAGCTACAGACCGCCATCAAGGCAGTGGCACTTGCCTGTCAGCGCAGCCCCCATTATACTAGAAAATCCCTTTTCCCATCGCCAACTCACTATAAGACATGAACTTCGACACAATTGCGGTCATAGGTGCCGGTACGATGGGCAGCGGTATTGCCCAACTTCTAGCCCAAAACAAATACAGCACGCTGCTCTACGATGCCCATGCTGAAGCCCTGACACGTGGCTTGGACGGCATACGCAAACGTCTGCAACAGCAAGAGCAGAAAGGCCGCTTGAGCAGCATACAACACAAAGAAGCGACCCATGCACTCACGACAACCACGGACTTAGCCGCACTGCAGACAGCCGGCTTATTGATAGAAGCTATTCCCGAACGCCTCGACCTCAAAAAGCAGATCTTCGCCCAGCTCGATCGCATCGCTCAAGGAGATTCGGTTCTCGCCAGCAACACCTCGGGACTCGATATCGACCAGTTGGCGATGGCGACACAGCGACCAGAACAGGTCATAGGCCTCCATTTTTTTAACCCACCGCCTCTGATGCCGCTCATTGAGATTGCGCGCGGCTCCGCTACCAGCGACCGTACTTTTGCCGCCGTACACGCGCTGGCCCTGAGCTTGGGAAAAACACCTATCGCCGTGGCCAATAGGCCGGGCTTTGCCGTCAATCGCATACTGTTTCCCATGATCAACGAAGCCATTTACGCCTTGGCCGAAGGCGTGGCTAGTGCCGAAGATATAGACCGAGCCATGCAGCTGGGAGCGAGTCACCCGCTAGGCCCATTGGCGTTGGCCGACTTCGTGGGTCTCGATGTGACACTCGACATTCTCAACGCCCTAGAACGCGACTTAGCCGATCCTAAATACAGGGCTTGCCCCCTACTCTGCGAAAAAGTTGAGCGCGGTGAATTGGGGCGCAAGTCGGGGCGGGGTTTCTTCACCTATTCCTGAAGGCAGCCGTGTGGCGACTCCTTCCCATTAGCGCAGCGGGCCTGTTTCTTTTTCAGGCCTGTGCATCGATGCAACCCGCACCGCGCTATACCAATTCGACCACGGCAGCCGTCGTGCTCGAATTGGAAGCGCGCCAACGAGGGGGCACCACGCGCCTGCGCCAAGTGGTAGACAGCTATATCGGCGTACCCTACAAATGGGGTGGCATCACGCGCAAGGGTATGGATTGTTCAGCCTTCACCCGCGCTACCTTCCGCGAGACCTACGGAATAGAACTGCCGCGCACCTCAAACCAAATGTACCAGCTCGGCAGCATCATTCCGCGCCAGCAGGGACTGCGCCCCGGCGATCTGGTTTTTTTCAAAAACACCTACTCGGGCGCCGGCGTCTCGCACGTCGGCATTTATTTAGGCAGCGGCCAATTCGCCCACGCCAGCTCTAGCCGTGGAGTTACGATCACCCCCCTCAACAACCCCTATTTCTCCAAGCGCTATGCCGGAGGACGCCGCGTTGAACGCTAATCGCGCTCCTTCCAGTCCACGGATGATCGCGATACCGCTATTGCTGTTCTTGGGCCTAGAGATAGCACTCGTTTATATCGTCTCGTTAGGTGATCTGCGCGAACATGTAACGCAGTTCTGGTATGGAGCCTTCGCCGCCTCTTGGCTCTATGGTGGTGCCGTTCTATGGGTTTTGCACCGCCGCGAGGGCTCGACGCGTTTTATTCTCCTAGCCGCCCTGCTCTTCCGCCTCACGATGTGGAACAGCCCCGCTAGCTTGTCCGACGATATCTATCGCTATATATGGGACGGCCGCGTACAGCTACACGGTATCAATCCCTACCGCTACGCCCCAGATGCCCCACAATTGCTCCCTTTGCGCAACGACCTGCACGCACAAATCAATCACCGCGAAGTACCTACGATCTACCCCCCATTAGCCCAGCTGTTCTTTTTGGCCGCCGCCGCCGTGCGCGAGCACCCCGCAACGATCAAGCTAGGCTTAATAGCTTTCGACTTTGCCCTTTGTTTATTGCTATCGCGTTTACTGACCCTGCGCCAGCAAGACCCACGCCGCGTCTTGCTCTATGCCTGGCACCCGCTACCACTCGTAGAAATCGCCGGCAGTGGCCATATTGATGCACTCGGCATATTCTTTCTTATGCTAGCGCTCTACGCACTCGTTGCCTCGCGCAAAAAGGCGGCGGCCTGTGCGCTGGCCGCCGCCTTCTTATCCAAACTCGTGCCAGCGCTACTCCTACCTATCTTCTGGAAGCTTAGCGGCAGCACGCGATATACATCACTGCGCGACTTAGTCCACTTAGAGGGCCGCCTCCCCGTATTCTGCTTTCCCCTACTCTGTCTACTCGGCCTTTTGCCCTATGCCGGCGTTGGCTCCGATATGGTCGCAGGGTTAAACACCTACTTACGCCATTGGCACTTCAACGACTTCATCTACTCGGCCCTGCGCGACGCACTGCAAGTGATAGACCCTGCCGCCGCCCTGCACGCGCGTTGGCTCTGCACCGCGCTGCTCCTGTCCACCGTCTACTACACGGTAAAAAACACAGTAGATCCCATACGCGCTGCGTTCTGGTTAATGGGAGCCTATACTTTGCTTTCCCCCACGCTACATCCCTGGTATGTACTCTGGATCCTACCCTTTATGCCCTTTTTCTGCCGTTGGTCTTGGATCTTGTTCGCCGCCCTCGTCTTGCTTGCCTACGAAGTGTTGATTGACTATAGTTTGACCGGCGTCTGGAGCGAGAAAAACTGGGTAAAATGGGCACAATACGGCCCTTTTTATCTAGCCCTCGCAGCTGAATTCCTTTATTCCTATCATAAAAGCAACCCTGAACGCCCCAGAAGCGTCTAAGACCAGACGGCACCTGGTCGTGATAGCTTCTCTTGCTCTACCCATTGAATTATTGACGATTCATCTGCACTTCGCCTCAAACTCTATTCCCATGGCACAACAAAGCGCACTTGGCATCTGACAGTGGCACCCCATAGCACCGATATATAGCAACTAATTCCAATAAGAAGAGACGGCGAGAAGGTCCTGGCGCAAAAATATGGTATTCACCTGTTTCCTACGTATATTCTTAGTGTCGATTTTGCACGCAGCACTCGTTTTGGCCTATGTGCCATAAGGAAGAATAACCTTGAGAAGCTTTGCATTACCCCTGAGCTTGATGCTCCTCTTTTGTAGCGGTTGTTTAGAACTAGTGCGCCGACCGCAGACCAAAGCGGGGGGCACATACTCGGCACAGACGGCCAGCGACAGTAGCAAAGTACACTCGACCCCAGGGAACCTTGCCAATGCAGTAGATGTCCAAATACACACACCTGCTATTGCATCGGTGCACCCCAAACGCAGCAACCAGCAGCGCAGCGCTATAAAGCAGGTCAACGAGTATGCCCTTTGGTGCATCAACAACAGTATGTGGAACGAGGCGCGATTGCATATGGAACGCGCGATCGCCGCAGATAGTCTGGCGGCCAGCCTGCACAACAATCTTGGCATTGTTTACGAGCGTTTAGGCCAAACGGACAAAGCGACTAACTACTATCAGCAGGCATTGGCGCTCAACCCCGACAAAGAGGCCTACCAAGCCAACCTGAAAAAAATGCAAACTAGGAAACAGGCCTTTCAAGACACGTCGGATGATTTTGACATTTTTCGCGTAACGCCGACTGAGCGACGGCGACGCGGTGCGAGCGATGGGGATGACGAAATGCCCACGCTCATAGGAGAATAACGGTGCGGAGAAAAATGGACAGGCGCTGGATGTGGCTATGGGTCGCTTCCATTTTGCTCGCACTCGGGGCGCAAAAAGCTGACGCACAAGATATCCTGACGACGCAACTACAGCAGGGGTTCGGCAAAAACAAAGTCCGCTACAAGGACTTCCAATGGGAAGTCTTAGAGAGCGAACACTTAGAATTGCACTTCGAGGCCGAATTCCACGGCCTAGCGGTGCGCGCAGTCGGCTACCTAGAAGAAGGCTACGACCATATCAGTGAAATACTCCACCACGAGCTCTCGCACCACCCCCCGATCGTTATCTATCAGTCCCATTACGAGTTTCAACAGACGAATATAATCCACGAATTTTTGCCACCTGGTGTCGCCGGCTTCGCCGAGCCACTGCGCTATCGAATGGTCATCCCCTTCAATGGCGACCTCGACGAATTCCGCAATGTGCTCGTCCACGAGCTAACCCATATTTTCCAGTACGATATCGTCTACAAAGGCCCGATCAAACGCATCTCGAACCAGCTGAGTGCACCGCCGACCTGGATTATGGAAGGATTAGCCGAATACACCACACCAGGGCGCAATACCATAGATGAGATGGTCCTGCGCGATGCCGTGCTGACGGATGGTCTGATCCCCTTGGAAACCATGAACGCCTATTGGGGATCGGGCAATGTCTTTCTCGGCTACAAACAGAGCCACTCCATTATGGAGTTTATAGCCGCCAATTACGGCCCGGAAAAAATCAGTCGTATCCTGCGTTTATGGGACAGCCAGAAAGACACGGACAAGCTCTTAGAACGCCTGATCGACATGGATATGCAGACGCTCGATGAGCGCTGGTCTGCCCATATGCGCAAACAGTACTGGCCGCTTTTACAGACGCGCGACTATATATCGGAAATAGCCGATAAGATCGGCGACGACGACGACATCTACCAAAGGTTCGCGAGTCCGCGCTGGTCGCTCAGCGGCGATATGCTCGCCGTGCTCTCTTCCGACGGCATTGAGCAACACGTCGACATCATTCGTCTAAAAGATGCCTCTTTAGTAGAGCGTATTACCCGCAGTATGCGCACCTCGAATTTCGATCACTTGACCTCTGGTCACGGCACCGTAGCCTGGGCTCCAGACGGCCATACGATCGCCTTTGTCGCCAAGGATGGACCACGCGATCGCATCTTGCTATGGGACCTCTACGACAAAGCACTCATAAAAACGCTACGCGTGCCGGATATCGAAACGGTTGAATCGCTCGCTTGGGCACCCAATAGCCATCACCTGGCGCTAGTTGGCACCGGCTATGGGCAGAGTGACCTGTATATACTCGACGTCAAAAACGATGCACTACGCCAACTGACGGGCACACCACAGCGCGAGGACCACCCCGCTTTTTCGCCGGACGGACGCCACATTGCCTATAGCAGTAAACAGCAAAGCCAGTTTGATATAAAGGTCTACGATTTAGAGAAGGGCGAATCGGA
>JBLHGI010000242.1:0-9269 GCA_047616505.1 Planctomycetota bacterium | reverse complement strand
TTGATCTGTCCCCTCACGCTAGTATGGCCCAGGTCCACAGCCGCTACCGCGAGCTAGCCCTCACCTTTCACCCCGACCGCAACGACGGCGACACCGAACTTATGCAGAAAATAAACGAAGCCTACCGACGCTTGCATGGGCGCGCCCTTTGACAGAATTCAAAGAACAAACCGCATTGGGCACCTGCGTCTACTGCGGTTCGCGCTCCGGAAAAAATCCAAATTACACTGAAACTGCGCGCCTGTTGGGCACGGCTCTAGGCAACGCCCGCCATCCATTGGTCTATGGCGGTGGCAGCGTGGGGCTCATGGGAACACTAGCCGATGCAGCGTTGGCAGCAGGTGGCACTGTGACGGGAGTTATACCGCGTGAAATGGTAGAGCGCGAATGGGCCCATCCCGCCCTGAGCGAATTGCTCGTAGTCAAAGACATGCACCAACGCAAAGCGGCAATGGCCGCCCGCGCCCGCGTATTTGTCGCCCTGCCCGGAGGCTTCGGCACCCTAGAAGAGCTGGCTGAAATACTCTCGTGGGCACAGCTCCAGTTCCACTCTCACCCACTATACCTGATCAATACTTGCGGGTATTTCGATGCGCTCTTGGCCTTTTTAGACCACTGTGTTACAGAACAGTTCGCCACTGCAGCACACCGCAGCCTACTCAAAATAGTAGACGACGTCGAGGACCTATTCACCCAAGCAGATTACACATAGGGATCATCTTCGTCGCTGCGCGGAATTTTCAGCACGTGCTGTTCTTCAAGTTGACGCACGTACTGTACTAGGCGATCCTGGGCATCGCGCACTTCACTCAGGCGCACGGGCGGCATCGCCTCCATTTCCTCAAAGAAACGCAAACGGCGTCGCTCAGACATCGCACTCAAGAAAAGATCGCGCACCGCTTTACCGGCCGATTTGAGCGCTAAACGCAAATCATCCATATCGATCTGCAGCAGCATCTTTTGTACATCCTCTTCGCGCAACCGTGCGAGATCGTCAAAAACGAATAAACGCCTGCGGATCGCATCGGCTACCTCCGGGTCTTCCCTATCAATCCGATCCAGCACGCCTTTTTCCAAGCGATTTCCCGCCGCATTGAGTATGGCAGCCGCTTTCTCGGACCCACCAACTTGTCGCTGTTGTCCCAATGCACCCTCTAAAAGCGATACCAAGCTCTCCTCGACCTCGCGCAACACCTCTGGATCGACCTTGCCCAAGGTCGCAATGCGATGCGCAACTTCTACCTGAATATCGCGAGGAAAATTCTCCAACAGCGCAGCCGCGTGTTCCGCCGCCAACTGCGAGAGGATCAGCGCAATCGTCTGCGGATGTTCCCGCGCAATAAAAGGCGCGACCTGCACGGGATCAGCAGCGCGCAATAGCGCAAAACCGCTGGACGGCCCGCCCACTGCACGCTTCATCATTTCTCGCGCGCGCCGTTCTCCCACCGCTCTTTCCAATAATTGGCGCGCAAAATCCATCCCACCACTAATGCCCTCGTCGTCACCATCGAGGCCCGCGGCAAAATCGGCCAGCACTCGATCCTGCAAATCCGTGGGCACTTTCTTTAGTTCCGTCAAAGCCCGCGTTAATTCTTCCGCTTCCTCATCGCTCAGTCCACGCATCAAAGTCGCGGCTAACTCATTGCCCAGAGCCACCATCAACACGGCAATTTTCTGCCAGGGCGACAGCTCTCTCTTCATGGCCTCTTTGTCCATCTCCTCCATCTTTACTCTTTTTCGCCCGTTCCATCGTCCTGTATTTTTTTCAACTCGTCGCGCAAGAGCGCTGCGCGCTCGAAATCTTCGCTCTCAATCGCCGCTTGCTGCAAACGCCGCAGTTGATCCGGTCTACTCAGCGGTTTTTTTTCAATCAGCTCTTGCTCCAACTCCTCGAGCGCCTGTTCGGAGCGCTCGACCTCAGCAAAAAATTCTTCAGTCTCGATAGATCCACAAGAGCGAATCTCCTCGCGCGCTTTTTCTACAATGGAAAGAGCGCGGTCATAGTCCTGTTCCCCACTAGCTAACATAGCGCGGGCCGTGGCATTTATACGCAAAATATAGGGCCACCACTTCTCTAAGTTCAGCCGATCTTCCGCGCGCTCGCCATAGCGATTGACGAAACGAAAAAGGTTCATATTGCGCTCCGTATCGCGCACTACCCGCTGATAATCTTTTAACTGCAGCAAAAAGATATAGCGCTCGTAAACCCGCGCGCCCTCGTCAAAGAGCTCCTTGCATTCAACCTGCCCCAGAGAAAAACCCTCCTCCCTGGTCTCATTTTCGTGGCGATACCTCTCCAGCGTGCCGCGATAGTGGTCCAAGGCAAATTCGTGCCCGTGTGGCTTGCGTCCATCGGGTCGGCCATCGAGGTTCAGCTGCAATATACCTTGGAATGCACCTTGATCTATCCGCACCTGCACTTTTTCCATGCCGTCATCGCCCGGAATTTTCCGCACATTGGCCTCTGGATCAAACTCCCACGCTTTCAGGATAGCTGCTATATCCTGCTTCATAATTTTTTCTTTCATTACCTAAATATAGCTAGCTAAAGATCATAAAATACGCCAAAGCTATGATACTTTGCCCCGTAAGCCATGTCAATTGCCATTCAAAACTTTACTATTGGGGTGGCATAGATTCTGCTAACACATTAATGGATAAGACTGCTTACAGTGATACAAAATTGTAAAAAATGACTATATTGCTTGAAAATGCCCACATTTTAGCATCTCCATTGATACAAGAGTAATCCTATAAATGACATTATTGTAACATTTATCTCTAAAAACTACATTATTGTATAAAAGGAGCGTTAATGCCCATTTTACCGCGGTCGGCACCCAATGCCCAGCAACAAATATCGGTCTTACATGAAATCGGACAAATTCTCGGTGTCACCACAGACCTTGAAGAAGCCTTAAATCTAATCCTTAAACAAATTTGCGAACGCCTCAATATGAGTTTGGCCACCGTCAGCTTACTGCACCAAGAGACGGAGCAAGTTACGATTGACATCGCCTTTGGCCTTTCTCGTAGTGAAATGGAGCTCGGACGCTACAAAGTAGGCGAGGGCATCACAGGTAAAGTAGTCGAATCGGGCAAACCAGTCATCGTGCCGCGCATTAGCAGCGAACCGCTCTTTCTCAACCGAACCGGTGCCCGCGGCAACGAAAAAGAGCAGATGTCTTTTATATGTTTACCCATTTCCCTGTCTCAGCAGGTCGTCGGCACCCTAAGTGTAGATACGCCATACGAGAGCGATACTCTTTTGCAAGAAACGGTGCGCCTACTCTCGATTGCCGCCGTCATGATTGGCCAATCGGTCGCCGCACGCAAGCGCACCCGCGACGAAAAAATGCAATTGGTAGATGAAAACATACGCCTTAAACAAGAGCTAAAAGAGCGTTTTCTACCGAGTAACCTAATCGGTAACTCACGCCCTATGCAGGAGATAGGAGAATTAGTTGGACAGGTTGCGCCAAGCGATGCAACCGTGATGCTGCGCGGCGAGAGCGGTACGGGCAAAGAGCTTATAGCCGATGCCTTACACTACAACAGCATGCGCGCCAACAAGAGTTTTGTCAGAGTCCACATTGCCGCCCTTCCCGAAACACTAATAGAAAGCGAGCTATTCGGTTACGAGAAAGGGGCCTTCACCGGCGCATCGACCAAAAAAGAGGGCCGCTTTGAAAGAGCCAACGGCGGCACTATTTTTCTCGACGAGATCGGCGAACTCAGCCCATCCGTACAGGTAAAATTGCTGCGCGTCATACAAAATAGAGAAGTTGAGCGCCTAGGGGGCGATGCGCCCATCCCCATCGACGTGCGCATAATTGCCGCCACCCACGTCAATTTAGAAGAGGCCGTTAGTAATAAACAATTCCGCGAAGACTTATTCTATCGCCTCAATGTCTTCCCTATTTTTATGCCGCCTCTGCGAGAGCGCACCTCGGATATCCTGCTGCTCGCGGATCATTTTCTCGAAAAATACGCCCGGCAGTACAATTGTGAAATGCGTCGTATCTCTACGCCTGCCATAGACATGATGATGAGTTATCACTGGCCAGGAAACGTGCGCGAGTTGGAAAATTGCATTGAGCGCGCCGTCATCCTCAGCAGCGATGGCGTCGTCCATGGTCATCATATGCCACCCTCGCTGCAAACGGCCGATGCAACCAATACCCCGGTTTCTGGCTCCTTCGAGGCACTCATGAAATCCTACGAGCGCGAGATCATCATCGAAGCCCTCAAGAGTACCCGCGGCAATATGGCCAGGGCCGCACGCATCTTAGGCACCACTACCCGCATTTTCTCTTACCGCATCCAAAAATTGGAAATAGAACCCAGACAGTACAGAAAATAATCCACAAAACTACAATAATGTAATTTTATTAATTTAAATATTACATTATTGTAATATAAGCACAAAATCCTACCCCCTACTACTTTAGCCTCAAAGCATATATAAACATTAACTTACGATACAAAAAACCTTCCTTGAACAACTGGCATACCGCTTGCTATAAATATGCCATAATCGTTAACGTTCGCTCTTTTTCACTATTTGTTCCCACCGCCGGGCGCTCTTCAATAGCGCTACCCCGCTAAGCGCGGCAGAGGGGATCAGTACAACCGCACCGCCAAGGGAGGGATTCATATGTTCAATCTTCGCAAAGCCGCATTAACAGCGCCGCTCGCGCTGGCCGTCCTCGCAGGTAGTAGTCCAGCCGGCGCGCAGGACTTTACGACGATGGAGGGCTTTCAGGCCATGCCATTAGCCTATCCCAAGTTTATGATCGACAACTTGTGGATACTGATTTCGGCCGCTTTAGTCTTTATAATGCATCTCGGATTTGCCACGCTCGAAACGGGGTTGACTCGCCAGAAAAACACGGTCAACATCCTCTTTAAGAACCTCTTTGTTGTCTCCGTCGGTATCATCAGCTATGCCCTAACCGGCTTTAACACAATGTATCCCGGCGACTTCAACGGTTTTATCGCCATCAGGGGCTGGATCGGCTTTGAAGGCGATGTCGCCAACCTGACGAACCAATACGCAGACTATACCTATTGGACGGACTTTATCTTTCAGGCTATGTTTGCCGCCACCGCCGCCACCATCGTTTCAGGTGCCGTGGCCGAGCGCGTCAAACTATCCGGCTTTATGCTCTATGCAACGCTACTCGTAGCCTTTGCTTATCCGGTTGCCGGTTCGTGGAAATGGGGCGGCGGCTGGCTCGATCAGATGGGTTTCTACGATTTCGCCGGTTCATCGTTGGTCCATGCCTTTGGTGGATTCTCCGCACTGGCCGCCGTGCTCGTACTCGGTGCCCGCAAGGGTAAATATGTAGACGGGCAGATTCGCCCGATCCTCGGCCACAGTATGCCGATGGCGACGATCGGCGTATTCCTACTTTGGCTCGGTTGGTACGGTTTTAACGGCGGTTCGGTGCTCAGCGCCGATCCCACGCTCGTCTCACTAGTTTTCGTAACGACGACCCTAGCCGCTGCCGCCGGTTGTTTAGCCGCCATCTTCACCTCCTATATCTATCTCAAAAAGCCCGATATCACCATGGGTCTCAACGGCATACTCGCCGGCTTAGTTGGCATTACGGCTGGCGCCGATACCGTGACCTGGGGCAGCGCCATGCTCATCGGTCTTGTTGCCGGCATCATCGTAGTCTTCGCCATTGTGATCATCGACCGCATCAAAATCGACGACCCCGTAGGCGCCATATCAGTACACGGCATCTGCGGAATCTGGGGCACCATCGCCGTCGGGATCTTTAGCACCAACCCCGACCACAGCTTCGGCACCCAACTATTCGGCACGCTGTGTTACGCCGCTTTTGCCTTTGTCGTTTCGCTCATTCTTGCGCTGTTGGCCAAAGCCACTTTCGGCTTCCGCGTCGACGAAGACGAAGAAGATGAAGGTCTCGACCTCA
Source organism: Planctomycetota bacterium (assembly GCA_047616505.1). Classification (GTDB taxonomy): domain Bacteria; phylum Latescibacterota; class UBA2968; order UBA8231; family UBA8231. The sequence goes on along the minus strand of JBLHGI010000242.1, from coordinate 3,324 downwards.
GCGAACACGGTCAGCCCGCCTATGCCGACTTCCAGCACATCAACAATTAAGAGCGATTGAGACCAGGAGAAAAAACCATGTTTAAAATAGAAGCCTATCTGCGCCCTTCCGCTCTGGAAAGTGTGCAGAAAGCCCTCGGAGAAATCGGCATAGCCGGTATGTCCGTAACCGAAATACGCGGTTTTGGCCGCCAGCGCGGACACCGCGAAGTCTATCGCGGCGCCGAGTATCGCATCGATTTCGTGCCCAAAATAAAAGTAGAAGTAGTCGTGAAGGACGCGGATAAAGACGGAGCGATTAACGCCATCGTCGAAGCGGCAAAATCGGGTAAGGTCGGCGATGGAAAAGTTTTTGCCGCGCCCGTAGACACAGCAGTCCGTATACGAACCGGCGAAGCGGGGGAGAGCGCCCTCTAATTTGCCGCAGTCGATCGGCGCGGCAATACCTTACCCTCCCATTGCCGCGCCGATCTTATTATTGATATGTGCAAAAAAAAGCACCACCCATCCCACCTTTATGGAGAGATGATAAAGGCGTCCACATTTTCGAGGTCATGGCCCGTTACGCCACGGAGGATATGCCCATTAGCATCACCGGTGCCTTCAATTTTTCGGGAGATTCCGAAGATTCGTTTTGGTTGGAAGCCACCTATGACTTGGGCGAAATGGACGAGACGGCCGTCAGCATCACGGCCGGCGCCGGCAACGGTGCCTATACGACAGACACCGACCCGACGTTAATAACGATCGGCGTCAACTTGAGCAAGGGTGACTATTTCGCCTCCTACATTCTCAACCCCGATAAGGAGAGCACCTTCCTCGTCTTCGGACGCAGTTTCTAAATAACAAACTGGATATCCGCTCTCCCTCTACTTACCTAAGGTGGGTAGTAGAGGAGGATATCCGATAGCGGGCGGCGCGCTGCGGGGAGTGCGCCGCCCGTATTATGACTACCTATTCTCCGTGCTCTACTATAAAAGAGGCCCATCCCCAGCGATTGGGCCTCTTTTATATTTATTTTTTTGGCCCGAGCGAATTTAAGAGACGGCGCAAGCCCTCGGCTCTTTCCCCTTCGCTCTCCAATGCTAAAAAGCGCTGCGCCGAATGCACCGCGCTTTCCCATTGCTCCATGTGCGCATAGAACAGGGCCAAGTTAAAATGCGCCAATATATAGCCGCGCTCACCGGCCGCTTTATAGGCCTCGATTGCCTCCTGATCCCCTTCTCTTTCCAGTGCGATCGCCAGATTAAAAAAGATCTCGCCACGCCGCGTATCAATCTGTAAAGCGCGGCGGAAAGACCCCACGGCCTCCGATGCCCTATCTGCCTGCAATTGAGCATTGCCCAAATGGTACCACAAAGAGGCATTGCCCGCGTCGATTTTCACCGCGCGACTATGCGCCACCACACTAGATTCCCACGCAGCAAGCGCTCCATGAGCAGCCCCCAACATATCCCACATCGCAGCATTCTTTGGATCGTGGAGCAAGCCTTCGCGGAGCGTGAGTAAAGCTTGTTTGTCCATTATAAGGGCTAAGTACTCCCCAGCAAGCGCCTGCCTATGACGAGCGTTTTCAGGACTTGCCAGCACGGCTTCAGCAAAAGCACTCTGAGCCAATTGGCGCTCGCCCACACCGCGATAATACGAGCCCAATGTCTCCCAGCCATAAGAGCGCGCGTGCTGAGAGAGCGGCGCCTTGTGCATCAAAATTTCGTAGCGCGCCAGCGCTGAAGGTGCAGACGCATTGAGCGCCAACCAAGGCAGGACGTGCAATCCAGCTCCCCCGATCAAGAGCAGTATTCCCTCTGCTCCGATCTCTTCTGTGCGCACGCAGCACAATACCCAGAGCAAGAGCGGTAGCGCTGGCACGGCGAGAATATCCCAATCGCGAAAAACACCAATTTCCGGATTGGCACAGAACACAAAAAAGAGCGGCCCCAGTGCAGACAGGGCAAGGAATAGATGTATAGTATTATTAACGGCCCCATAGATTCGACACCCCACGATGGCCAGCGCGACGACGGGAACGACGAGCATATATTCATTAAATAGATCGAGTAGATGTTGCAGAGAAAAGAGCGTATAAGCTTGCGTATAATCCAATGGCCCAGATAGCGGTAAAAAATGGCTGGCGCGCAGGTCCCCCGTATAAGAAAACGGATTGACCCCCAGTGCATAGAGAACCGCCATGCCCAGCGCACAGGCCGGTGACAAGTGCCCGATAAGGCGCCCCCAACTCACCTCGCGCTGACGTGCAGCCCACACCAATAAAAGAAGCGAGGGAGACAGCATAAAGGCGATATAGTGATACGTCGTCAGCATGGCTAGATAACCCGCTACCAGTCCCAGGTTCCCTCCCTTTTTCAGCGCGCGCAGACCGAGCAATATATACCCCAGCACGCCCGCAAATAACAGCGGATACGTCTCGATATAACCACAGAACAGCTGCAGATAACCCGCCGACAATAGCGCCAAGCTCAACAAGCGACGCGCCCCCTCATTATCGGCCAACTCGTCGGCAACGGGAAATACCAGCAGCACATAGATAAAACCAGCGCCATAGCTATAGCCCCTAAAAACGGCCTCCGCTCCTAAACCCAGTGCCGCTCCGCCACGATAGAGTTGCTCGAGATACCACAGCGCCAGTGGTTCGTTACCGCTGCGCGTAGCCAGCATCGCCAACTCGCGCAACATCAGATAACCATCGCCGAGCAGGTGCACCTGGGATCGCAGTAAAACAAAGACCGCCGCCGCCAGAGTGGCCCACAGCACGCGCGCCCAAGGCGATGCCCAAGGATCCAAAACAATCGGCAAGCGACCGAGCAATGCCAGGGTGATACGGCGGGCGCTTGGTACGAGGAGCACGCCGCCACCAAAAGCAAAGAGCAGTGCCTGCCAACGCGGTGCGTAGGCGAGCAAGTCCAGCGACCAGAGCGCTGGCAACGGCCCCCAGATAGCGAGCAGATGCAGCAAAAGAAATGCTCCAACCACCCCAATTAACCGACTCGACGGCGTTTGGACTAGCGGCTGTGGCACCGTTCACCCCTTGTTCTTTTTTTGGCTCGAGCTGTCCGTTCTCTACACACCTTGTATTGCCCGCCTTTTTTCATTCGCTATATTCATAAATTCCGTTATAAAAAGAGTCAGACCTATATAAATTTAACCATAGAAACTTAGCCAAGAAATCCGGAAAAAACCTGTGAAACTTATTATTGGCAGCCGCGGCTCCAAACTCGCTCTCACGCAGACGCACCATATCCGCGACCAGTTACAAGCGCTCCACCCCGAACTCGATGTCGAGGTAGAGATTATTCGCACCACGGGA
>JBLHGI010000241.1:0-9275 GCA_047616505.1 Planctomycetota bacterium | reverse complement strand
TCGTCGCGGTTATGGGAGCTTCAGGGTCCGGGAAGAGCACATTATTGCATATTCTAGGTACACTGGAAACACCGACCGCTGGCCAGCTAGAGATTGCCGATACGGATGTTTTCTCTCTGTCCGAAGTGCCGCTCGCCCGTTTTCGCAATCGCCAGATCGGCTTTGTCTTTCAGCACCATCACCTCCTGCCGGAATTCACCGCTTTGGAAAATGTGCTGATGCCGGCGCGAGTAGCTAAACGGGCCGATGACCTGCAGGCAGAGGCCGTCGATTTGCTGTGTGCCGTTGGGCTGGGCGATCGCCTACAGCATCGCCCGGGCGAGCTTTCTGGCGGCGAGTGCCAACGCGTGGCGATGGTGCGGGCGCTGGTGATGAAACCACTCGTGGTGCTGGCGGACGAACCCTCGGGAAATTTGGATGAGGCAACGAGTGCCGTATTGCACGATTTACTCAGGGAATTAGCAGAGCGCAACCATCAGGCCTTTGTCGTTATGACGCACGACCAACGGCTTGCCGCTAGCATGGACCGAACGGGTCATTTAGAAGCAGGAGTTTTACACGTGGAAGACAGGCGTCTATGAAATGCGAAATTTGCCATAAACGCGATGCGACGACGGCTTATACGCATATAGTCGACGATATAAAAAAAACGCTCCTTTTGTGTGCGGATTGTATACCCGAAGAAAAAGTTGATGCTAAACAGGGAATGTCTGCGGATTCCGTTGCGGCAGGGGAGCAGGTTGAACAAGAGGTGCCGACGCTTATCAAAAAGGTCAAAGTCGAGTTCTCTGCTGCTCCACCTGCGGAAGGGCCTGTGGCGGGAGAGTGTGCAGGGTGTGGCATGACCTATGAGCAGTTTAAAAAGGCCGGGCGCTTAGGTTGTCATCGCTGTTACGAGGCTTTTGGCTCACAGTTAGAGCGTCTGCTCAAACGTATACATGGCGCAGACAAACACTGCGGCAAGGGGCGTATAGAGCTTCGGGAATTACTTTTGTCCGGAGATGATCTAAAGCAGTTAGAGCAGGAGTTAAAGGAAGCCGTGCAGCGCGAGGATTTTGAGCGGGCAGCGCAGGTTCGCGACCAGATTCGCAGCATGGAGTTAGATATGGATGCAGGAGGTCCAGCGAATTGAATTTTAACGAATTGGCGTCGAACGCGGCGCGCTGGTTGAGTGGTGAAGAAGACAGCGACGGCATGGTGATTAGCTGTCGTGCGCGTTTAGCGCGCAATATATCTGCTGTGCCATTTGCCCCCAAGGCTACGGTTGATGATCAAGAATTAGTTATAGATCGAGTTTTGAGTGCTGCTCAGCGCAGCCGCCATATGCGCCATGCTGCGTTTTTCAAGATGAATGCCCTACAGGCCAACGAACGCCGCCTTTTAGTTGAGCGGCACTTGGTTAGCCCCGCATTGGCCGAGAGTAAAGGGCAGCGTGGTGTGCTCTTCAGTAGTGACGAGTCGTTGAGTATTATGATTAATGAAGAGGACCATCTGCGTCTGCAAGCGATCTTGCCTGGTTTGCAGTCGGCTGCAGCTTGGTCTGCTGTGAACGCGCTTGATGACGAGCTGGGTGCCGCATTGGAGTATGCTCACTCCGATGACTGGGGTTTTCTGACTGCGTGCCCAACGAACGTAGGGACGGGATTGCGCATTTCTGTGTTGATCCATTTACCTGCATTAGTGCTGACCGAAGACATGGATCGCGTTACGCGAGGGTTGACGCAAATGACGTTCACTGTGCGCGGCTTTTACGGGGAAGGCACTAATTCTGTCGGAAATCTTTTTCAGATTTCGAATCAGTCGACCCTAGGGGTCGAAGAAGGACAAATCGTAGAAAAGCTGACTACGATAACTCGACAGATTATAGCTCATGAGAAAGACGCGCAAGAAGCTTTGTTAAAAGAGGCGCCAGCACAGGTCGAAGACAAGGTGTGGAGGGCTTATGGTCTGCTGGCACATGCGCGTGTATTGAGTAGCCAGGAGTTTATGAATCTGCTTTCGGCCGTTCGCCTGGGGCGGAGTTTGGGTTTAATCGAGCAAGTAGACTCGGGTTTTATGAATCGTCTAATGATTATTACTCAGCCATCGCATCTGCAGACTGAGCGCGGCAGCGAGTTGACGCCGGAAGAACGAGATATGTATAGAGCCGAGTTAGTGCGGAGCCATTTTGCTCAACTATGTGCCGGTAATGCGGGGGCATCTTGACAATAACCTACCGTTTTGGTAGTTTCAGAAAAACCATAAAAGGCTTCATTTTTTTTGTAACTCATTGATAATTATTGCTCATAAAGCATGCGTGGTGGTCGGGGTGGGATGAGCTGCGGAGGTTTATGCGATGAATAATATGTTCACCGATGGCGTTAAGCGGGTTATGCAGTTGGCTCGGGAAGAATCCGCCCGTCTAGGACACAATTATATAGGCACAGAGCACTTACTTTTGGGTATCATCAAAGACGGTAAGGGCAAGGCCGTTGCGGTGCTGACCAACTTGGGTTTGAGCTTGGAGACGGTCAAGCAGTCAGTAGAGGATTATGTCGCTACTTCTGGCGGCACGATGACGATTGGGGAGGTGCCTTTTACACCACGGGCTAAGCAGATCCTCGAGGTCGCCGCTAACGAGGCGAAAGAGATGAAGACGCAATTTGTCGATGTTGAGCATTTGCTTTTGGCTTTGCTCAAAGACAAAGAGGGGGTTGCCGCGCAAATACTGGCTGCCTTTGGTGTCGACTACAAGACGGCTATGGAAGAAACACTAGCGGTGCTCGAGGGGAAAACGACAGGCCGCAAAGAAAAGGGCAAGAAGAGCAAGACGCCTTTTCTCGATCATTTTGGCCGTGATCTGACGCAGTTAGCGCGCGAAGGTAAACTCGATCCAGTCATTGGACGGGAGAAAGAGATCGAACGCGTTACACAAATCTTGAGTCGGCGCAAGAAGAACAATCCCATCCTCATTGGTGAACCTGGCGTGGGCAAAACAGCCATCGTCGAGGGCTTAGCGCAGAGTATTATAGAGAAGCGCGTACCGCAAATCCTGCTCGATAAACGCCTAGTGACATTGGATATGGGGGGGGTAGTGGCTGGTACTAAGTACCGGGGGCAATTCGAGGAACGCATTAAAGCGGTGATGAATGAGCTTCAGCAGAACCCGGACGTGATCATTTTTATAGACGAGTTGCATACTATTGTTGGTGCTGGTAGTGCGGAGGGGACTCTAGATGCTTCTAACATGTTTAAGCCTGCTTTGGCGCGCGGTGAATTGCAGTGTATCGGGGCTACTACACTCGATGAGTATCGCAAGCACATAGAAAAAGACGGAGCCTTGGAGCGGCGTTTCCAGAATATCATGGTCGATCCGCCTTCCGTAGAGGATACGATAGAAATTCTCAAGGGGCTACGGGCTAGCTATGAGAGCCATCATCACGTGACATTTTCCGATGATGTAGTCGCCTTTTCTGTGCGCCAGGCTGATCGTTATATCAGCGATCGCTATCTGCCTGATAAGGCGATCGATGTAATCGACGAAACGGGTTCGCGCGTGCACTTGTCTCGCTTGAGTCCGCCCGAACAAATCAGCAAGCTCGAAGCTGAAATACAGGATATCAATCGTATTAAAAACGAAGCGGCGGAGCGGCAGGAGTTTGAAGAGGCCGTGATTCTACGCGACAAAGCACTACAGTTGAGCGAAGAGTTACAAAAGAGCCGCCAGGAATGGGAAGAGCAAGTTCGCGACGAGGTCGTCGAAGTTTCTGAAGACGATATCGCCGAAGTTATTTCCAGCATGACAGGTATTCCCATTACGCGCTTGGCCAAGAGCGAGAGCGATCGTCTGTTGGCTATGGAGAGCGAGGTAAGGAAAAAGATTGTCGGCCAAGAACAGGCAGTTGCTGCGGTTTCTCGCGCCATTCGCCGCAGCCGGGCGGGTTTGCAGGATCCCAAACGACCGATTGGTTCATTTATCTTTTTGGGGCCGACGGGCGTGGGCAAGACCGAACTGGCCAAGCGTTTGGCCGAGTTTCTCTTTGACGATGTAGATGCTCTTATCTCCGTCGATATGTCCGAGTATATGGAGAAATTCGCTGTTTCGCGCCTGATTGGTGCACCTCCTGGATACGTTGGATTTGATGAAGGGGGGCAGTTGACTGAGAAGGTTCGCCGCCGCCCCTACTCGGTTATTTTACTCGATGAAATAGAGAAAGCACATCCTGACGTATTTAATATTTTGTTACAGATTCTAGATGAAGGGCGATTAACTGATAGCTCTGGTCGCAAGGTCGACTTTAGCAATACCGTCATGATTATGACCTCCAATATTGGCAGCCGCGAGGTTGGCACGGGAGGAGTACTCGGTTTTCAGAAGTCCGATGCAGATACTTTGCACGGACTTATGGAAGGTAAGATCAACGATGAGTTGAAGAAGACCTTCAATCCAGAGTTTATCAATCGCGTCGATGAGGCCATTATCTTCCATTCGCTAACTAAAGAGCATATACACGAGATAATCGATATTACCCTCAACGAATTCAAAGTCCGCCTTGAAGGGCAGGACATTGGTTTGCGAATTACGCCTGGAGCGAGGAACCTCATGGCTGATAAGGGCTTTGATATGGCCTTTGGGGCTCGTTATCTCAAGCGCACTGTGCAGAAGATGCTAGAAGATCCTCTGGCTGAAGAACTGCTCCATGGCAACTTTGGAAGCGGCAGTCGCATTCGCGTTACAAAAAAGGGTGAAGAACTCGTTTTTGACGAAGAGCGCGATGATGCAGAGGAAAAGATTGAGGAAAAGAAGGAAACTGCTAACTAAGCTCAGTAGTCAAACAATATAGTACGTATGGATAGAGCCGCTTTATCGCCGTTAGGTAAGGCGGCTCTCTACTTTGTTAATACGAGGAAAAGAGTATGGTGTTTGCATCACGAGCCTTGGGGGCTGCGCTGCTAGTGGTATTGGCTGCAACTTGGGGAGAGGCCCAAAAAGTCGTAGACATTGAGGTGCGTGGCGATCTGCGGAAAGTTGCCGAATCGCTCATTTTGACGACTGTTGGCTTAGAGCCTGGAGTGGAGCTGTCGCAAGAAAATGTGCAGCAGGCTGTGCGCGATTTACAAGGGCTCAATGTCTTTGAAGATATCCAGATATGGGGTGATCCGGCGTCAGGTGGCATGAAGCTGATTATTGTTGTTGCTGAATATCCTGCGCTTGAAGGTCTGCGTTTTAAGGGGCAGAAAAATTTAAAAGAAAAAGATATGAAAGAGGCCTTGGGTTTGGTCGTTGGCCAGGTAGTGGCCCCCAAAGACTTGGTGCGCGGTGAGCAAAAAATACTCGATCTTTACAAGGAAAAGGGGTACTTGCGAGCCGAGGTAAAAGGGCAGCTATTTGACGGCGAAGAAGAGGGCAATGTCTTTCTTCAATACGACATTAGTGAAGGTGAGAAAGTACAGATTCGCAATATACGCCTAGTCCAACGACGCATTGATGGCACGGTTGTAGATAGTGATAAATTGCCACCGCGCAATCCTCGTATTCCGCAAAAATGGGATGGACAAGGGCCCATGCCGCAGCAGTTGCGCCAGTTGATGGAGACGAAGACTAAACACTGGTGGCGCAAGGGTGAATTCAACGGCGATGCATACGGTGAAGACAAGCAGAATATCCTGGCCTATTATCGCAGTTTGGGGTTTCAGCAGGCAGGCATTGCACGCGACAGCGTCTACTATGATTCGAGTCGCAAAGACCTATTTGTGTATTTGGAAATAGATGAGGGAGCGCAGTATCGTTTGGGCGATATGTCCTTTGCTGGAAATAGTATCTTAAGCCAAGAAGAACTCGCAGAAAAGCTCCGGTTGGGCGAAGGCGATATTTATGGTTTGTCGGGACCTGAGTTGGCCGATATGGCACGTTTTGCCTACTATGAAAAAGGCTATCTGGACACGCGCGTGGTGCCCACTGAGGTCGTGCGAGATGACACGGTTGATGTGGCTTTTCAGGTGTTTGAAGGGCAACCGTGGACAATTCGTCGGATAGAGATTGTCGGTAATACCAAAACGCGTGAGAAAGTTGTTCGCCGCGAGATCGAACTGAGGCCCGGTGATATTTACCAGCAGAACCTGGTGCAGGAAAGTCAGCGTCGTATCTATATTCTCAACTACTTCAAAGATGTGCAGATTCAGCCGCAGTATAGCCCCGTTGAGGGGGAGAGGCTGGTGGATCTCACCTTCAGCGTTGAGGAGCAGCCGACGGGACAGGCCTCTATGGGGGCCGGCTATAGTGATCGCGATAAGCTGGTTGGGCAAATCGGGCTGAAGGTGCCCAATTTCCGAGGCAAAGGACAGAACGTAGATTTTAGCTGGGAATTTGGCACCCGTCGCGAACAGTTTCTCGTTGGTTTTACAGAGCCTTGGCTGTTCGACTCGCCAACTAGTTTATCTGTGCGACTCTATACGCTTAACAACCAGTATTTAGATCTCTACGATTTTCGCCGTAACTCCGTAAGTGTGCGCGTGGGGCGTCGTCTGAAGAAACCCGCTTATTCGAGCGTGTCGATTGGCTATCGCTTGGAGAGTGAGCGCTATATGGACTTTGGTGAAGACTTCGATTTGTCTCTATTGAGCAGTAGTGTTTATGGCAATCGCTACGAACCGATAACGACCAGCAGTTTTGAGCTCGTATTCTCGCGCGATACGCGCGATCACGCACAGTTCCCCACTAAGGGGACGCAGATTTCGTATAAGCCGGAATTGGCCACTTCGCTGGTCGCTGGAGATGTCGACTTTCACAAACACGAAGTGACTGTTAATTATTATCAGCCGAGTTGGTGGAAATTCGTTTTCATCGTTGAATCCAAGGTGGCCGTAGTCGATGGATTTTCCGATTTTGATGATCGCAATCTATCTGTGTGGGAGCGTTTCTCGCCCGGTGGCGTAGACATGTGGGACGGCCAAGTCCGCGGTTATCCCGACCGCTCGTTGGGGCCACGTAAATCCGGTGTCCCCTTGGGTGGGCGATCGATGATGATATTCAACCTTGAGTATCGATTCCCGATAGCCGAACAGCAAGTCTATGGCGTAATCTTCGCCGATGCGGGTAACGCTTGGGAAGAAATTCCCGACTTGAATCCGCTTGACCTGCGTCGCTCATTGGGTTTTGGGTTCCGCGTAATGACTCCTATGCTGGGTCTAATCGGTTTTGATTTTGGTTATGGATTTGACCGGAAAAAAGTCGACGGTGTAAGGGCTGGTTGGAATACCCACTTTCAGTTCGGTCCGCAGTTCTTCTAAGATCCCTCTGATATATTGGGCTCCTCGCCTTTTGGTGGGGAGCCCGTATTTCTAAATTTCCCACTACGCCTTATCTTAATACGTATAGACTATAATTTGTATTTAGCTAAGAGGAGTTGGTATGAAACGCGTTATCATATCTGTTCTAACTCTGGCCTGTTTCACGTTGCCGTCTGTGGCATGGGCTGAGGTTAAGATTGGTTATATAGATTCGGAAGTTCTCAAGGAGCGCCTGCCCGAGTTTCGCGAAGCTCAGCGGCAGTTGGACCAATTGCGTCAAGACTACGAAAACCAGGCTAAGGACCGAGAGGCCAAACTCGTTAAATTGCAGGAAGATTTCCGCAAGCAGGAACTGTTGATGAGCGAGGCGCGCAAAGCTGAGTTGCAGGCCGATTTTGAAGAGAAGGTGCGCCAATTACAGGCTTTTACGCAGGAAAAATTTGGTCCTGAAGGTGAGTTGATGCGCAAAAATATCGAGTTATCAGAGCCGATCTTTAAGAAAATAAACGATTCTCTAAAGGCATTAGCTGAAGAAGATAGCTATGATTTTGTCTTTGATGCAGCGGCTCCAAGTAGCGGTTTAGTTTTTGCCGCTGACCAGTTTGATTTGACTGAGAAGTTATTAGAGATATTTGAAAAGGAGCGCGAGGAGGAGGGCAAATAGGATGGCAGATGAAGGGTTCGAACCGTTAGACCTGGTTCAAATACAGAAAATCCTCCCGCATCGCTATCCATTTTTACTCGTTGATCGCGTAGTGGAGATGGTGCCGGGAGAAAAAGTTGTCGCTATAAAAAACGTTACGGCAAACGAACCTTTTTTTCAGGGCCATTTTCCTGGCTATCCGGTTATGCCCGGCGTGCTTATCGTCGAGGCTCTGGCGCAAGCCGGCTGTGTGATGATGCTGCAATCAATAGAGGATCGAGAGGACAAGGTGCCCTTTTTTGCCGGGATTGATGGCTGTCGCTTTCGCCGTCCGGTCGTTCCTGGAGATCAGTTGCGTCTAGAGTTGACCGTGCTGCGCCAGCGTGGGATATCGTGTAAAATGGAGGGCAAAGCCTACGTCGGGGAAGAGCTGGCGGCGGAGGCGGAGATATTGGCGGTGGTTGGAGAACGCAGCTGAGTTATAATTAGTTTTAGTTACAAAAAAAGGGCATCCGGCAAAAGCCGGATGCCCTTTTTTTATTTAATATGGCGCTACTTAACCAAGGTCATTTTGCGCGTTTGTGAGAAACCCGGCGTTTTGAGCCGGTAGAAATAGATGCCGCTGGCGACCCCTTGCCCCCTGTGGTCTAAACCATCCCATGTGAGTTGGTAGAAACCGGCGGGTTGCAATGGGTGGGCGGCTAGCTCGCGCACCTTCTGACCCAAGATATCATAAATCGCTATGCTTACCGGTGCGGCCTCTGGTAAGGCGTATTCTATGCTGGTCGATGGGTTAAAAGGGTTGGGGAAATTGGCATATAGCGCATAGGTATCGGGACGCAATATGGTTGAATTCAATTGAGCGACGGTGCGCACACCGCGTGTAGGTGAAGCGGTATATGCTTCGATTAAATCGAGTGAAGCGGCATTGGCGTTGCCTATACGTGTGAATGTCAATTCGGCGAGCAAACCACGACCAGACACCTCTTGGCCCTCGACGAGGCCATTGCCGATAATAATTTGACCCGGTTTCTCTGAAAATACGGAGAATAATGGTGCTTGTCCCCCTCGGCTTTCGAGTAAGTGGCCTGGCCCGGGCTGTGCTCCTTCGAAGCGTAGCGTTGCCGGATTGTATTGGACCACGGCGCCGTAGGCTTTTAGATCTTCGACTTGATTTGCCCATAAACGTGCCGTGAGTTTGTTGTCTTCTGCACGCGTGCCGCCGCGCGCCTCTATCGAAAATATGGCGTTCTCGTCTACGGCACGTGCTGTAGCCCAGCGTTTGCCGCTGATCGTCTTACCAAAATTATCGACGAAAGTAAAGAAATCATTGAAATCAACTGTACCGCCACCGTCGAGATCG
>JBLHGI010000240.1:0-9313 GCA_047616505.1 Planctomycetota bacterium | reverse complement strand
CAGTTGTTGGATAAACGACTGGGTATCATTCCATGAAATAGACACGGCCGGACGATCCGCATTCGCCTCTACATATTTTTTCCCAAACCACGGCCTCGTCCCCATTACAGCTTCCCACTGCCCCTGCGTCACTTCGTATTTCCCTAGATAAAACCCACGTGAAATCACCACCTCATGCTGTGGTCCCTCATCTTCAGATCGGCCCAATTCCGACGACGGCGAGCCCATCGTAAACGAACCTGGTTCAACCCACACAAGCTCCATAGTCGCGCCGGAAAGATCGTCGACGATCTCCTCGTTGGCATATCCTGCGCCCCCCCATAACAACCATGCTGTCACTATCCATATCATCAAAAAATCCTATCGTCTACGTGAGTTTTCCATCCCTATTCAACAGCAACTTTGACCATCGAGACACAGCCGCAGTTCCAATGGCGGCGACTATATAACGGGATCGGTGCTAACGGTAAACGAGGGAGTGTCCTCGAGTATTAGCGGGCAATTGCCATATTTTACAAGTCCTCCTATCTCCCAGGTTATACAAAAGAAAAACCGTAGAGCGTGGAATTTTCGAGTTCAATCAGCGCTGTAGCAGGCCGCGTATTCGCTCCGATTCCATCGCCACGCCACTGAATTTCTTTCGCCAGACAACTCTCTCCCAAGGGTTCACAATCGTCGAAGCCATAACCGAGAAGCGTTTCTCCCTTGTCGTTTAGGAGTTCGGCGCGCACTCGCCCGCCTGCCCGCACATCGACGTTGAGTACAAGCCGGGCGTTGCCGTCTTCGTTCTGGCGCGGTTCCAACCGCACGACGCCGCGCAGACGCGATTCGTAGCCCATAAGGCGCCCGCGCGGCCAGCGCGCCAAACCAATAGCCGCCATACCGCGCTCACGGCGAAAGGCCGCGGTATCGACTTCCGACCCAGCCCATCCGTGGCGATCGGACGTACCGGTAAAGTAGAGCCATGTCTCATCACCTACTTCAATGGGCGAAGCCGCGGTGTAAATGGCACCGGAAGCCCAGTCCGGCATATCACAGGCCGCCATCCAGTCCGGCCGCCCGGGCAGGTGCTGCCAGCTACCGCCGCGCTCGGTTTGATAGACTAACGAGACGTCCACACTACCAATTCCACCAAAATGCCCTAAGGTGATATTGCTACTCAACGGCGCTTGGTGGCGAAAATTCCACAGGAAACCGATGGTAACCGTGGGTCCGGGATAGAGTCCAAGACCATAATAATCGGCACTATCGAAGCCACGAGAGCGGGCGATCTGATCGTCGTATTCGTCGGGGACCAGTGCAGTGACGGCCTCGTTGGGAATGCCGTTAGACCAGTTCGCGATGCGGAAGCGACGTCGGTGCATACCCGCTGAGCGGCCATTGTGCTTCAGGGCGATCAGAGCATTGCCAGCCCAGGGGTCCCACGTGCTGGTGATGACATCCGCCCACGGCCAAGCCGGTTCGGGACCGTCCACAATCCAGTGTAAACCATCGGCACTGTGGGCCGAGTAGTAGGCGTAGTGGGCCGTTGCTGCAAGCTGAAAGTCCTGGTCTAGGTCCGCCAGTTTACGCCGGCCCGTGCAGCCAAACGCTCGATAGCGAGCTTCCGGTCCGGCCGTCGGGTCAATTAGCACCGACGGGCTGTGGAAGGGCAGATCCGTCAGGTGGTTGTCGCGGCGGCCCTCCCATTCCATTAGACCGTATGAGGGCCTGCGCCACACCAAACCATCGTCGCTCTCCGCACAGGCAACCAACACACTATCGCCCCCCTTTAACGCCTGTTTTGGCCAAGCCTGATACCACATGCGGAACACGCCGCCGTCGCGGATGACGGAGCCATAAATAGCGGCGCCCAATCCGTCCACTGCACCGGCCCCTTCGAGCACGGGCCGGTCTAGGACCTCTGGACGATTCAACACGACGCGCACGCCGTCCGACACACCACCGATCTGCGGATGTCCTTCGCAGGCCGGTTCCATAGAGAGTAATCCCGCTTCCATAGTCGCCTCTTTTCTCGCCTTATTCATGTCCTATCCATATCGCCAACTCACCCCGTGTCCCTTCTTCCTTCACCCAACGCATTAGTGTATTATACATACTATAGGAAATCTCACCTGGAGACGCTCTCTTGCCCGTTGTTTTATCCGCCTTATTCGCACTCAGCGCAATTGTCATGGTCCCCACCGGAGCCATAGCACAGTTCCAACCGACGACCGCATCCGAAAGTCTCAATGTGCATACGGTGGGGCGCCTGCGCTTAGCCGAACCAGTACCCGACGGAGCCTTGCCTCCCATTACCGATCTCTACGTAGCCGGCAACCACGCCTATCTCGGCAGCTTTGCCGGCGTCGTCTATATCATCGACATCTCCGAGCCCAGCGCCATGCGACTCGTCGCCGAGGTCGATATGCCCGGTCCAGCGCTAGACCTCAAGGTCGATGGCGACCTGCTCGCCGTCGGCGTCCAACAGCGCGGCGAGGACTTTGGCCTTGTGCTGATCGACATTTCCGAGCCCAGCGCACCCACCGTGCTTTCGCGCTTTTCCCAGCCCGGCTGGCGCGGCGTGCACAATCTCTTCCTCTATCAGCAGCGCGCCTATCTCGCCCATTCGGCCAGTCTCGGCCTCAGCGTCGTCGATATCTCCAAGCCCAGCGCTCCCTTCGTCAGCGGTCATTGGCAACACGAAAGCGATCGCTTCAGCAATATCGTCCACGATATATTTATACGCGATCGACTCGCCTATATAAGCGATATCGCCCCCGGCACTGGCGGCTTGGTCCTGCTCGACTTAGCAGATCCAGACCACCCGCAAACGCTGTCCTCATTGTCGATGCCCGACGGCATTCACAGCGCCTGGGCCATCGATAATTTTGTCTATATAAACCAAGAATTTGGCGGCTGGGAACAAGCCCTCTACAGCGTCGACACCAGCGATCCAGCACAGCCACAGCTGGCGCACACATTCCGCGCACAGCCGCCGCCGCGAGCCGATATCCTCGGCCCACACAACCCCTCGGCTGCCGACGGCCTGCTCTATTGGGCCTATTACGACGGCGGCGTGCGCATCTTCGACCTAGCTGAACCGGCGCGTCCGAGAGAAATCGGCTACCATACCGGCTCCGTCGCCTGGAGCGCACAGGCGCACAGCGACGGCCTACTCTATGTCGCCGACTCTTCGACTGGCCTGCTCGCCCTGCGCTTTGACGAACCGGCGCACGCACTGCGCCAAGTGCAAACACAGCCGACCACCGCGATCCAAGGCCGCCATACTAGCGTGCAGATCACGGCCCGAACTGCGCCATCACCGCGCGCAGTTCCAGCATCCATCGCACAAGTCAGCGCCCGCCGGCTCGGCTCTCAACAGCCGGCCAGCCTGCTGAACCCAATCGGCAATGGCGTTTTCGACGGCACCTTACCGTTAGATCCAGATCTGCCCAGCGGCCGCTACCGTTTGCACCTCGAGTTAGTAGACGAGTGCGGCGCGCGCTATCCTTTTGAACAATCCTTCGATATCTTCCCATGGCAAAATCTGGCGCTCTATCAGCACGATGAGATAGCTGCGGGCTGGCGCATCGTCAGCAATAACGCGCCGGAGCGAAAAGAATTTGCCGAACGCGCTACCCTCGCGCTGCCGCCGCTCTTCACCCTGACGTTCTTACCCGATTTCGCCCCCGACCCAACGGGTTATAGCGCGCTGCGTTTTGCCTTTCACCCCGGCGACGTCGAGGCATTTACCACCAATAACTTCTCCGTCAGCATCGGCCGAGTCGCCATCCCACTCTTTCCCGCCCGCAGCGACTCGTTCGCCGTAGATCTCAGCCGCCCAACTTGGCAAACAGTCGAGATCCCCCTTACCGAATTTGGCCTCCACCGCGACGACTCGCTCGTGCTCCTGCAGAATACCCGCTTTTTTGGCGCCCTACGCGGCACGGCCTATCTCGCCGATATCGAAATAGTAGCCGCTACGCCACCGACTGACACCGCTATCGCAGTCTCTCCTACCATCACGCCACCCTCTTTTTCCCTAGCGCAGAACTTCCCCAACCCCTTCAACAGCAGCACCTCTATCCACTACGCACTATCTACGCGCCAGCACGTCGAACTTGCAGTTTACAATGTAGCCGGACAGAAGTTAGTGGAATTAGACCGCGGCGAACGAGCGCCCGGCCGCTATGTAGTATCCTGGAACGGTCGCGACGCCCAAGGTAGCCCCGTCGCCTCTGGCCTCTACCTCTACCAACTGGGCACTAAAGACCAACAACAAACGCGCAAACTCCTGCTCCTGCGCTGAAAGAAACCATCGGGGAAAGGGCCTTGGCAAATGGCTATTTGCCACAATGACCACCCACCCACAAATTAAAGACCTCAAACAGGTGCTCTAGCCTCACGCGCCAAAGCCCTGTATACCCAATTCAACTTCAAACCCGTCAAATAAACCCCCAAAAAGCCCTATTAAAAAACTACCCGCTACCATAATTTCCTCCCAATCTACTCTCTTCTCCCTCTTATTCCGTGGAGGTTTGGGTAGGTGCCGGAGGATTTTTTCTGGGGAGCGGTAGGGAAAAGGGCGCAGGGCGGGGAGTCGTAACATCAGTGGAGCGACGGGCAAAAGCCCTTGGTGACTGAGAAAAAAACCGCAGGCCCCTACCCAAACCACTCACCCTATCACCCACACAGCTTCTACAGGAGCCACCAAAAAAATGACCAATACAAAAAAACTAAAAATAGCCTTCGCCGGCTTCCGCCACGGCCATATCCTAAGCCTCTACGATCTTGCCCAAGAACGCGAAGACCTAGAAGTAGTCGCCGCCTGCGAAGAGCACGAAGAAACGCGCACGCAACTACAAAAAAGCGGCAAAACCACTATCACCCACACCGATATAGATGCCCTCTTAGCAGTCGACTGCGACATCATCGCCGTCGGCGACTACTTCGCCCGCCGCGGCCCCCTCGCCGTGCAGGCGCTAGAATCTGGCCGCCATGTCATCGTCGACAAACCCCTATGCACACAGATGGAGGTACTCGATAATATCAGCACACTCTCCCAGCAGAAAGATCTAAAAGTCGGCTGCATGCTCACGATGCGCGACTCACCGCAAATCAACGGCGTGCGCGAACTGATCCAAGCGGGCCGCATCGGTGAAATCCACGCCATCTCCTTTGGCGGCCAACATCCGCTCATGCTCGGATCGCGTCCCTCCTGGTATTTTGAAGAGGGCAAACACGGCGGCACCATCACCGATATCGCCATCCACGCCATCGACTCCCTACCGTGGATTACGGGCCTGCAATTCAAAACGATCAACGCCGCACGCTGCTGGAACGCCTTTGCTCCCGACTTTCCGCATTTCGAGGATGCCGCGCAGATGATGTTGACGATGGAAAACGGCTGTGGTGTGCTCGGCGACGTGTCCTATTTTGCACCGGACACGGCGGGTTATAGCATGCCCTACTATTGGCGCGTGACCTATTGGGGGCGCGACGGCGTGATCGAAACTTCTACTACGGCAAAAGAGATACACGTGCTGGGCAAAGATGACAAGGAAGTGCAAAAGGTGGCACTGCCCGCAGCAATCAAAGGAGGCTATTTGCAAGCTTTCTTAGACGATATCGCCGGTGAGGTAGCGAGCAATGGGTTGGATACAGCGGCGGTGCTGGCGTCTGCACGCACGGTGATTCGCATACAGGAGGCGGCGGATAGAGGTGAGCGAGAAGTGGCTTTTTAGTATCGGAATAAACTGCATAATATCGAGATTAGCCGACGAGTTTATTGATAAATATGCACTGATGCCTGGTCGCGCACGGTACCGCAATCGCTTACCAAATAGAACACGGTCCTCTTAAAAGAAAGAGACGTCGCCATGACATCTTCACTACGCGAGTATATCCTTGGTCAATTCGAAGGCCAGACGGATATCGGATCTGTAAATCACCCTGGATCCTGCCAATACGATGCACAACAACAGACCTATTCCATCGCCGGTGCCGGCGCTAATATCTGGGCCGACCGCGACGATTTTCACTTCGCGTGGAAACGCATGCGGGGGGATTTCATCGTTACTATGCGGGCTGCATTTACTGGCGCTGGTAGCAATGCGCACCGCAAGCTCGGGTGGATGGCGCGCACCAACCTCGATACCGACTCGCCCAATGTCAGCACTGGAATCCACGGCGACGGGCTACTCTCGCTGCAATTCCGACGCAGCCAAGGCGGCACGACCGAAGAAGTGAAAGCCCCTTTGGTCGGCGCAGACGTCATTCAGCTAGAGCGCAAAGGCTCGACTTATATCATGTCCGTAGCTCAGTATGGCGAGCCCTTCGTCGCCGTTGAAGTATCGGACATAAACCTAGGCGACGATATCTATGTCGGGCTATTTATTTGCTCGCACGAGGACGATATAGTCGAACGAGCTACGTTTAGCGATGTCCGTATTGTCGTGCCAGTTAAAGAAGATTTTAATCGGGGCAAAGATTCTTTTGCAAGCCATCTGGAGCTCTTGCATATAGACAGTGGCCAACGGCAGATCGTCTATAGTGCAGACCATGTATTCGAGGCGCCCAACTGGACGCGAGATGGCGACGCGTTGATTTATAATAGCAACGGACGGCTCTATCGTTTTGTTATCGCGACGAGAACTTCATTGCTCATCGATACGGGCGATGTAATCGGGAATAATAACGACCACGTGCTCTCCTTTGATGGGACCATGCTAGCAATCAGTAGCAGCAATGAAGAAGATCACGCCTCGATTGTCTACACCGTGCCGACGACGGGCGGCCAACCGCAGCGCATTACACCGACGGGGCCTTCTTATCTGCACGGCTGGTCACCCGATGGCAAGGATCTAGTCTATACCGGTCAGCGCAACGGCGAGTTCGATATATATCGCATCTCGGTTGATGGCGGCGAAGAAACACAGCTCACGACCACCACCGGCTTAGACGATGGACCAGAATACACGCCGGACGGCGAGTATATTTACTTTAACTCTGTCCGCAGTGGGCGCATGCAAATCTGGCGTATGAAACCCGATGGCAGCGACCAAGAGCAACTCACAGATGACGAGTACAACAACTGGTTTCCCCATATCTCGCCCGACGGCCAATCGATCGCATTCGTATCCTACCTAGTCGGCGAAGTCGGACCAAGTGACCACCCTGCCGCCAAACGGATCTACCTGCGCCTGATACCGCGCAATGGTGGCACGCCTAAAGTGCTGGCCTACCTGTACGGAGGCCAGGGTACGATGAACGTGCCTTCGTGGTCGCCCGACAGCAAACAATTGGCATTTGTCAGCAACACCGTCCCGTATCTGTAGCCAGAAATCAAGGTCCGTAACGCAACTAAAAATCACATCTAATAAAGAGGTCTGTTATGTCGGAAAAATTTGCAGCACTTACTGAACAACACGTTGAATTTATAAAAGACCAACATCTCTTCTTCGTAGGCACAGCGGGCAACGAGGGGTTTGTAAATGTCTCGCCAAAGGGCATGGATAGTTTCCGGGTTATTAGCAATTCCCAGGTGGTCTGGTTAAATCTAACGGGCAGCGGCAACGAAACAGCCGCGCACGTTTTAGAAAACAAACGAATGACCGTGATGTTTTGTTCGTTTGCAAAGCAACCACTGATACTTAGGCTCTACGGCCGAGCGGAAACGGTTCACCCGAGAGACAAAGAATGGGCAGACTTGACGGCCTTATTCCCAAACTACACGGGCACTCGGCAATTTTTTGTGCTCAATATAGAGATGGTACAAACGTCCTGTGGCTACGCGGTGCCCTATTACGAACTAAAGGGAGAGCGCCCTACACTCACTAAATGGGCGGACAATCGGGGTAGAGATGGGGTTGAGCAGTATTGGCAAGAGAAAAACACCACGAGCATCAACAACAGAGAAACCGGCATCCTGAAAGAAGCTTAGTATACGCGCTCGATATTTGCCGATACAGACAGCATCCATAACGATCAGAGACAAACGACCCTATGAAAATTTGCGGCGCACAGACTAAGCCCGTAAAGGGAGACATCTCAGCGAATATTGAGAATCATAAAAAGTTGATCGACCGAGCCGTTGCCAACAGAACAGATATAGTCATTTCCCCCGAGCTATCATTAACGGGCTACGAACCCGAGTTGGCAAGAGAGCTAGCGATCAACCAGGACGATACTAGGCTGGACGGCTTGCAAGAGATCAGCGATGCAAAAAAAATAGCGATTGGAGTTGGCACACCAACGCAATCTGACACATCCCCACGCATCAGTACGATCCTCTTTCAGCCGTACCAAACGAGGCAAACACATTCTAAGAGACACTTGCATTCCGATGAAGAGAAATTCTTTATTCGCGGAGCAAATGATTATAGTATAGTCGACGAAAAAAACAATATTGCGCTGGCAATCTGCTATGAATTATCCGTTCCAGAGCATGCAGAAAACGCATATAGAAACGGCGCTACTACCTACATTGCCAGTGTAGCAAAAGATGCAAGCGGGGTGAAAAATGCCTCGGAGAGGCTAGCCGGGATTGCACATCAATATTCAATGACCGTTTTAATGTCGAATTGTATGGGGCAATCCAGTGATTTTGAATGTGTGGGCAACACGTCCATTTGGAATAATAAGGGCTCCTTGGTAGGGCAGCTAAACGACACCAAGGAGGGAATACTTATCATCGACACCAAAACACAAGAAATTATCGAGGAATTTCTTGTGCGGGAGTGAATACAAGGATTGAGGACGGCAGGGGCAGAGCCGTTGTGGATACGGCCAAGAGTGAGTGGGTGCGAGATATGCTCTCATAATAAAAGTAGACTACACCCGTTTAATTTTTTCTTCTGCTAAAAGCTCAATCCTCCTCTATATCCGGATCTTCTTCTATACTCTTAGCCGCTTCGACCACCGCCTCCATATCCCGTGGCCACTCGGCATTAAATCGCATCATCTCACCCGTGCGTGGGTGGGCAAAACGCAGATCGCGCGCGTGCAGCGCCTGGCGCTTGATCAGACCCAACATCGAGCGCGCCTGGTGGCGCAGCTCTGGACGAATCCCTTCGGTCTGCTCCCGACCACCATAGACGGGATCGCCAAAGACCGCGTGGCCGAGGTGTTCCAGATGCACGCGAATTTGGTGTGTGCGCCCCGTATCCAACTTTAGTTTGAGCAGGCTGGTAAAAGCGTAGGTTTCGTCTATTTCGTAGTGGGTCCGCGCCCGACGACCATCTGTATTAATGCCCATCTTCTTGCGGTTTTTCGGATTGCGTCCCAGTGGCGCATCCACCGTGCCGCTCTCCTCTTTGACCACGCCCCACAC
>JBLHGI010000239.1:0-9352 GCA_047616505.1 Planctomycetota bacterium | reverse complement strand
TACCTACCTCTTTACCGGAATGCCATATAGCATCAAGTCATTGTCATAAACGCCACACTATGCCCTGTAGTTCCACCAAATTTCCAATCGATAGACAAAAATGCTCTACAACTGGTAATTTCACTCAACCTAAAGCGCGTTTGCGCATCTAATCAGTATATGCCAACTTAGTGAAACTTTTTAAGCGAATGATAGACGGGGGAAATCCGATGAAATTACAGTTCTTAGGGTTGGCGCTGAGCATTGCGTTCGTGGCCTGTAGCACCGATAAGTCCACCCAAATGGTATTTGACCCACCCATCGGCGGCGCTTCAGACAACACGTCTATGGGCGAAACGACGTTTAGTTTTGTGCAGGAGAATATCCTAGATCGATCCTGTGCCTTAAGTGGCTGCCACGCAGACAGTGAATACCCCAACCTCTCAGCAGGACAGGCCTACGACAATATCGTCAATGGCCTGAGCAGCAGTCCCGATCAACCCCTAATAAATCCCGGAGACCCCGACAATAGCTATCTGTATCTAAAACTGGTCAACGGCGATGGAATATTTGGCGACCGCATGCCCAAGGGCAACCCGCCACTCAGCGACGAACTCATCGCTGCCGTCCGCGACTGGATTGAGCGCGGCGCCCCCAACGATTAAACCGGAGCTAATACCATGAAACGATGGATCCCCGTCCTAACCCTTTTCCTACTAGCTACCAGCGTTCAGGCCGGCGAATGGCACGTCGATAAAAAGGCCAAGGACAACTTAGTCACCTTTACCTCCGAAGTCATAGCCCTGACCTTTGACGGCACGACCGATCAGGTCGACGGCTATATCTATTGGGAAGGCGAGCAGCTCTTCGAAAGAAAGGCCCAATTCACCATTGAAGTAGATATGGCTTCCTTTGACACCGGCATGGGGAAACGCAACAGCGATATGCGCGATGTCATTGGCACAAAGAAATGGCCCAAGGCTATTTTCAAGGGAGAGATCGTCCAGCACACTCCCGACTCTACGGCCGCCCACGTGCATCATATGCTGACGAGAGGCACGCTCTCTCTGCACGGCGTCGAGCGGAAAATTGACGTGCCGGCCACCATAGAAATCGCGCCGGGACACTCTATCATTGCGGCGAATTTTACCATGCGCTTAGAGGATTACAATATTGAAGCACCGAGCCTGGCGGCTTTCGTCAAAGTCAGCGAAGAGGTCGCCGTCGCCGTGCATTTCACCATGAAGCATATTGAAAAGGAGAAGAACTCCAAGTGATGAAAACCATCCTAACGACTGCTCTCCTCCTGCCGACGCTCGCCCTAGCCCAACCTTCCTGGCAGAGCACAGAGTCGACAATAGAAGAACCTGTAGAACTTTTCCGCGCCACGATGACGCCCAATTTCCCGACGACGACCATGCTCTACAAAGGCGACTGGCACTACGAGATTTCGCACCGTTTCCACCCGACCATCGACGAGGGCTACGACGCCAATTTTGGTTTCGATGGCCCAGCGAGCATGCGCACAGCCGTCGGTTACGGCGCCAGTGACAACCTCAGCCTGACGCTGGGGCGCAGCAACCTGCTCGACAATCTCGACCTACAAATCAAATATCGCCTCTGGGATATGGACCATTCCACGCTACCCAGCGCCGTGGCCATGCGCTTTGGTTTGGCCTGGAATACCGATATCCCCACGATCATTGACCGCGGAAAAACGGACGGGGCCAATTTTCAATACTACGCTCAACTCGTCTACAACACCCTGCTTTTCGACGGCAAGCTCGGCGTCGGCATCGTGCCGTCGTATCTCTACAACAGCGCTATTTTCAGCGTCGACAAGCAGTATACGTTCACGTTGGGCAATTATTACCAGTACTACTTTAACGACCTATGGGGACTTTGGCTCGAATACAACCCGGCACTCTCTGGTTACCAAGGCATCCTCTTGCCGGGTGAAAGCGGTCACTCCTACGACTCGCTTTCTTTTGGCACCTCCATCGAGACCGGGGGGCACGCTTTCTATATTTTTGCCACCAACAATACGCGCCTCAATCCGGCGCAATTCCTCGTCGGCGCCCCCACCTCAGCCAGCCCAAAAAACTGGCATCTAGCCTTCGGCATTACGCGACACTTATAAGATCCGCTACCTGAACAAATATCCACCCCACTGCTCGTCAACTCTTGCTGGGCAGTGGGGTTTTCTATCCGATTGACAACCTATCCACCAACTTGTACTTATTCTTGTCTCAGATCTTTTAGGCGCCCTAGGCCCTTGTGCAAAAGGACATACTATGTTTACACAGGAAATGAAGGAATACTACCAAGAGAACGGCTACCTAACGGTCGAAGGCGTCTTTGACCATTCTGAATTGCAGGCCATCCGCACCCAGGTCGACACCCTAATCGCCAATCCCGAGCATTTGCCTACAGGTGTGACCATTAGCCGCGAGGGCAATACCGCCGCCGACCGCGACAGCGATGCAGCCAAAAACGACGCCATACGCGGCGCCGCCTTTCTCGTGCGCTATATGCCCTTTTTCCAAGACATAGCAAAACAGGAGCGCCTACTCGCCTGCGCGCGGGGACTGCTCGGCCCGCGCGTCAAAGTGTTCCGCGACCAAGCACTCTTCAAGCCACCGGGCGGCCAAGCCAAACCCCTGCATCAGGACCAGAGCTATTTTCGCGTCGACCCCATCGACGACCTAATCACGGCCTGGATCGCCCTAGACGATGCCACCTTGGAAAACGGCTGCATGTGCTACGTGCCCGGATCGCACCAGCACGGGATCTTCCCCGTCGGACAGGACCCCGACCGCCCCGTTCACCACATACCCAATACCGGCACCATCGACTTGCCCGCCCCCACGCCCTGCCCCGTACCAGCCGGGTCCGTTATTTTTCACCACGGCTGCACTCTACACCACAGCGGCGAAAACCAGACCGACACCTGGCGCAAAGCCATTATCTTCCACTACGCTACGTCGGACGCGCACTCGCAGAACGAATCGCTCAACGAACAGGTCTCGCTGGCAATCGACTAAGCGTTCATCGATCCTCGCCACACCTCGCTTGCGCAATACGCCGGGAAGACACTGACGCGCAGTCAACGGGCATTTCGTTTGCGTCAGCTTATTTCAAACAGCCCACTCCGCCCTGCGTCCCGCCTGTATCGCCTCGGCCACTTCCATCGCCAAACAGCCGTCCGCCAAAGTCGGCCACCATCCCCCTTCTTCGACATAGCGCAAAAAAGCGCGCGTCTCGTCTAGCGTCCCGTTCTTTTCCCATTCGGGCATCTCTTCCGACGCATGCCAATCGAGCACCTTTTTGCCCCTATCGGCGATAGAAATGCTACACTGAGCTACATCGATAAAAATGTGGTAATCATCGCCGACGATTTCGAGACTCTCCGTAACCGCGCCACTAACGGGTGCGATCGAAAAAGTCGCCGACGCATGGGTAAAACGCAGCCGTGCGTCAAAAAAAGGCGTCTGCCGTTCTCCCATGGCATAGGTCTGCGTCACACACTCCAATGGCCGTCCCATAAAAGCCAGCACATGGTCGATGGAGTGAATGCCCGTACCCGGCGCGAACTCCTCGTCATAACGCGCGTGACGCAGCATGCGCGAGGCAACCATAACCGGTGGCCGTTCGGCATTCTCTTTTAACCACGCCTGCGCCCGCATAAATGCCGGACCAAAGCGCCGATTAAAGGACACCATATGGGGTGCCTCTAATTCTGCGGCCAAGGCGGCTAAGCGCCGCGCCTGCTCCAGACTGCCCCCCGGCGGTTTTTCCACGACCAGTGGCACGCCCAAGCGCATAATACGTCCCGCCACTTCCTCGGTATATTCGATCGGCGTTAGCGCGACCATACCATCGAGGCTTTCGCGCGCAACCATCTCTTCTAACTCGGTATAAACGCGCGCAAAACCAAATTGTGCCGCATAGGCCTCCGCCTTTGCCAGGTCCAGATCGCAGACGGCGACCAGCTCCAGTTCGTCACCGCGCTCCACCTTACAACGCTGCAACGCTGGCCCGTGATTGCCGCGCGAATGCGCGCCCGCGCCCAGTACGGCTATCTTCATGAGATTGCTCCTATATCGATATGCTACTCGGCAAAATTGCTGTCTACAATTGCATGCAAGCGCGCGAGCACATCCTCAGACAACGGCCCCATATCCACCGCCCCCAGCGCCTGCTCTAAATGCTCCAACTCAGCCATGCCCACCACCACACCCGACACACCCGCATTGCTAAGGCCATAACGCACGGCCATCTGCGCGCGCGTGCCCTGCCCTTCGCCAATCGCCGCCAAGAGACGCGCAGCCTGGCGCTCGTTCGATTCGACGTCGGCCCCCGGAATGATCTCGCCCTCGCGTCCGTGGCGCACATCCGTAGCGAGCACACCGGCCGCCAGCACGCGGATCACCAGCACGCCGACTCCCTTTTCTTTGCACTGGCCGATTAAATTGCCAAAATCGTGCCCCGACCATTGCGCGGGCAGATCGCGCCCAGCACTAGGATTGATCATGTTATAATAAGCCTGCACCGACTCGTAAAAACCCGCCCCAATCACCTCGTGTAAGGCCTCCTTGTCGCCGTTGGCCGTAAAACCCACGTGCCGCACCATCCCCCCAGCGCGCACGCGCTCCAGCCCTTTGCGCACATCCCCCAGCATCTCGGCCACTCCCAGCGCATTGCCCTCTCCTCCTTGGGCAACTACGCGGTTGTGAATCTGCAAAAGATCGACCGAAGACATTTGCAGCCGCTCTAAACTCTCGCTCAAAATCCGCTCGACCTGTCCACTCAAATCTCCCGCCTCTACATCGATCATCGCCTTCGTCGCCACATGCGGTCGCCGCTCCTCCTCGATCTCTTTTAGCAGCCAACCTATCGCCTTTTCAGACTCCCCCTGCCCATACATCGGCGCCGTATCGATCCAATTAATTCCCGCCGCTAGCGCCCGCTCAACCGCCCGTCGCTTCACATCCTCTTCCTGCCGAATCAACAGCCCACCAACCGCTCCCCCACCAAACACCACCTCCGAAACCTCTAATCCAGTCTTGCCCAACGCCCTATATTTCATATTTATTCTCCACCTATTATTCTTTTGCTTCAATGTCTATAGAATCGGGCGGGCATTCCGTTTAGAAACGGATCGTTGTTTGAGGCCCAACGGGCCGAGTTTCGATTCGTTTCTAAACGGAGTGTCAGTTCGATTCCAGCACTGATCGTTGTCTGAAGCCCAACGGACCGAGTTTCGATCCGTTTCTAAACGGGGTGTTCGTTCGATTCCGAGCACAGATCAACCCAAAAAAGACCCCAACACATTGCCGTTCATCCCCGTAAAATAATCCACCACCAACCACCAACCCGCCGTCACAATCTCCCCCAGAACCAACCCGAGAAAAAACGGCACGGTGCGCCGATACAACTGCGGGCCTCCATATTTGAGAACGGCCCCCTTAAACAAATACGCAACCAACACGCTAAACCACATACCGCCAAAAGCCGCGCTAATGGGAAAACCCAACGGGTGAAATGGCCACCACAAAAAACGGTAATGAAGAAGCTCCAACGCCGCCATAATTCCCGCGCCAAGCCCCACCTGCAGCAAACCATCCCAATGCGGCCCCTGCGGATAGGTCGCCACAATCGCCATAAATCGATAGGGATATTGCGCCGCATTATCGGCATAGAACTGATTTAGATTGATAGCTCCATGTGCGTAAGCCACCACCAAACGAATCCACAGCGCCGAACAAATTGACACGACGATTGTAGCCATAATGGCCCAAAACAGCCGGCGCTTGCGCGGCACGAATTCGTCTGCGAGCCTAAGGCCATTGCTACATGCCGCCATCAGCAGCACCAGCACATCCGTACCCCACACATAAGTCGTTGCCAGCGCCGCCCCCCCCGATGAGCCCAAGGCCGTAGTACCGATTGCAGCCGTTGTAAAATCCGGGCCCGTAATCGGCGGAAACATCACCGCTACACCGCCTTCGGCTACGACGCGAGTAATCGTAAGAAAAATCGCAAAACAGCTAAACAACAAGAGCGGCACAACCCACAGCGGCAGCCCCGCTCCCCAGAGCCAGACCGTCAAGGTGCCCGTGCCCAAGATCAAAGAAATAACAGCGGCACGATAGGACATCATTTCGTCGCTGTCATCTACCTGCTCGTCGCCAAAAAATGCCTTCCGCCCCACATCGGCTAAATGCGCGCGCGCGTTCCACAGCCCAGTCAGCACCAACACAAACATAGCACCCATCGCCTGATAAATAATAATCGGCTGCGCATAGTGACCGAAGGCGCCTACGGGGCCTGCATCGATCTTGATGCCGACCATGCGGAAATAGCCCTGCTCAACGACGTTGAGCAGAAAAAAGAAAATGAGCCCAGCGGCGATATTGCGATTGATTAGATAAGAGAAACCGAGCATCGTAAAGCTCAGACTAAACCCGATGCTAATAGAGTTTCGAAAGAGCGGTACCACGCCAAAATTAGTAGTAATACTGGGGAAAAATTCGAAATAATTGTGCAGTGCGTTGACGCTTACAATAAGGCAAGGCAAGAGGAAACCCAACCACATCGCCCACGAGCGAAAGAAGGTCTTGTTCCCATGTTCATCTTCGCGCAGCATGTGCTGAGGCAAATGCATCATCGGGTAAACCAAGCGCTCGCGCTCGACCCACTGGCGGCGCAATATGACCGACACCGATACCATGACTAAATAAAGCGCCATGCCAAATAGCAGCCAATAGGCCAGAGGCCCCAGCCAAAACTCCCACGGCACGCTCTGGCCCGCCTCGGCTCCCTCATAATATTGGCGCACCGCCGTTTCATCGTGCACCATAGCCCATTCCGGCAAATAGGGCAGGACCTGCTCTTTCCAGCTATTCTCTGGAGTCGCGTAATAAAAAGCACCCGTGGCCACCGCTGGCACATAGGCGGCAAAACCGCGCGCGGGCAACGTGTTGGCCACCAACAACATAATATATATCACAGCCAATTCGCCGGGGTCCAAGGCCAGGCGCCTGTGCAGCATCCCCAATAGCGAATTAACGATAGCGACCAGAATAAAAAAGAGGAAAATCGCCCCTGGGTTAGTATTCCACACCCCCATTTGCGACCCCTTTATTATCATATCTCCCCAAGGAATCGCCACCCCCATAAAGGCAGCCATAAACAATCCAACGAGGATGGCCCGCAGCGAACAACCGCGGTAAATTCTATCGATCATGCGTTCCTTTCCAGAATCTCAGATAGTATAATCTAAGCTATCGGTGGATTCTTTCCCACCAATCATGAGAACATCAGCGGTTTAATCGTTGCTGCACACGCTAAAGACGCTAATTTGTAGCGTTGGGAACGCACGCGCTCTACTATATAAAGAAACGGGCCGCCATGGTGGAGAAGACGCGCATACTCATTATAGACGACAGCCCGACTACGCGTATACTGCTAGAAGCCATCGTGCTTCAGGCGGGTTTTGAGGTCTTGGTAGCCGAAGGCGGAGAACAGGGCTTAGCTCTGGCGCGCAGCCAGCGGCCTCAGGTCATCGTCCTCGACGTACTCATGCCCGATCTCGATGGCTGGGCCGTGCTCTCCCGCCTCAAGTCCGATCCTGTCCTCAGCGATATTCCCGTGCTCATGCTCTCCATATTAGAAGACCAGAGCAAAGGATTTGTGCTAGGTGCCAGCGACTACCTAACCAAACCCATTTCCCGCATAAAACTCATCGATACGCTGCGTCGACTCCGCCTAGAAAAACAGGCCGGTCCCGTTCTCGTAGTCGAAGACGACCCCGGTACGCGTCAGATTACCAGTGCCGTACTACAGAGCGAGGGCTGGGAAGTGATGGAAGCTGGAAATGGCGCCGAGGCATTAGTCGCACTGGACCACTGCCGTCCCCAGCTGATCTTACTCGATCTCGTCATGCCGGAAATGAATGGGTTTGAATTTATCGATATCTTCTACACGCACCCCCAATGGCGCAATATCCCCATTATCGTCGTCACGGCACAGGACCTCAGCGAAAAAGAGAGCATCTATCTCAACCGCTATGTAGAACAGGTCCTACGCAAGGGATGCCACAGCCGCGAGGATCTCCTGCAGACCATCAGCGATCTTTTACACAACGCAACCGGCGTTTGAATTCGAGGCTATGCGCTATTCTATCCGCAGCAGATTATTGCTCTATATCAGCGTCCCCGTGCTGCTGGCCTTTGCGGGCATCGCAGTATTTAATCTCGCACAGGTGCAAGAGCGCATGACCCGCGATGCGCAGCAGCGTATGGCTGAGCCCGCAGCAGACCAAGCACTGGTTTTTACCAAGCAACAGGCCATCTACGAGCGATACTTTATAGGACTGGCCCTCGTCCTACTCCTGGCAGCCGTCTTTTATGCCACGCGCCGCATTAGCGCATCCATTACGCAACTCGATAGCGCCGCACAAGCCATAGCTGCAGGACACCTAGACGCGCCTATTGCCATAACCAGCAACGACGAGATCGGCACCCTCGCGGCCAGCCTGCGCGATATAGCCCGCAAATTAGACCTGCGTCAACGCGAGTTGCAGGACGAACGCCAGCGCCGCTTTGGCCAGCTCGTCGACGCCATGACCGAACAGCTCTTCGGCTACCAACGCGACGGACGCGAGTTTCCAGTGGAAATCAGCTTGAGCCCGCTGCGCTCCCCCAACGGCACGCTTGTCTCGGCGGCCGTGCGCGATATCAGCAAACGCAAGGAGACCGAATTACAGTTGGCCTACAGGCCCAATAGCTCCAGCTAGCCAAAGAGCAGGCCGAAGAAGCCGCACATTTGGCCGAAATAGATATTAACTCCGCACCCGATAGCACTTCCATTATCGGAGCGATAGAGCACCTGCCACAGCTCCTTAGCGCACTAACAGATCAGCACGACATCTGGGAATATTTAGTAGCGACCCTAACGATCAGCGAGATCGAAGCCTTTGCCGGACATATGCAGAAGTTGGGCAAAACACACGGCTACTAGCCGCTTGCGCAGTGGGCTAACGACCTGGCCGATAAAACGGCACTCTTCGAGATGGAAGGGGCGGGGAACATTCTCCGCTCATTGCCCGACATCGAAGAGGCGATTCGCGCACTTCACAACTAGACAAAGGACTAGACCGTGCCTAACCGACTCTTTATAAGCCTCGGATTCGTCTTCTGCAGCATCGTTTCACTAGCAGCACAAGAGACCTGGTATCCCTACCCCGTAGAAGTATGGGAACCGCCGTTTAATATGGACAG
The DNA here is from genome assembly GCA_047616505.1 of Planctomycetota bacterium. GTDB lineage: Bacteria > Latescibacterota > UBA2968 > UBA8231 > UBA8231. The sequence continues at coordinate 89 of JBLHGI010000239.1, read as the reverse complement.
CCCCCGCAGTCAACAGGATTATATGCCGCTTGAGCAAACAGATAAAGAGTGGAATATCGTCGTGTTTTTTTAGGCACAGTAGGGGTGCG
>JBLHGI010000238.1:0-9397 GCA_047616505.1 Planctomycetota bacterium | reverse complement strand
ACAAAAAGAATAACCCCCTGGTTTCCCAGGGGGTTATAATATGGTGGGCGATACTGGACTCGAACCAGTGACCCCCTGCGTGTAAAGCAGGTGCTCTAACCAACTGAGCTAATCGCCCCAAATTCAGCAGTAGAAAATAGGAACAGAAGCCAATCTGCGCAAAACCCTTTTACTACGCACTCCTCAAGAATAAATCCCTTATCTTTACTTGAACCATTCCACCTAACACCCCTTGACCGCATGATCGTATCGACACCGCGTCTCTGGCTGGCCTATGCACTGCTGCTCAGCGCGATCTCGGTCTTCTTTTTTGCCCCCATTGCCGAACTCGGCCTCGACACGCACGACGCCGAGACCTTTCGCGACCACGCCCGCATAGACGCGGACTTCTCCTTCTTCTTTTCACCTGAGAAAGAGCAGCTCACGGGCCGCCCCTTTGCCGAACTCTGCAAATACGCGATCTCTCTACTCATCGGCAACGAGAGTGCCCCCTTCCACTGGACCGTCATTGCACTGCACACGGCCTGCTCCCTTTTATTGGCCTTCTTGGCCGTCCATCTAGGGACAGCACTCCCCGTCGCATTAATCGGCGGCCTGCTGTTTTTGGTCAATATTGCCCACTTCCAAGCGGTGCACCTGATCACCGCCTTCGACTATCCGTTGGCGCTCCTCCTCAGCCTAGTCGCCCTATTGGCCTATACCCACTATTTATCAAAGCAACATATGCTTTGGCTCGCCAGCTTCTACCTACTCGCCGTGCTGGCGACCCTCTCGCATCTTTCCGCCACGGCGATATGGCCCTTTGCTTTGTATCTGTGCTGGCAGCGCCGAGCCAGCCTGCAAGATGCGCTCAAGCACCTCGCGCCACTCGCCCTCTTGCTGGCCCTATCCCTAGCGGCCAACCTCGCCCTGGCTTCGCGCCAAACCAGCACCTGGGACTCGTTGGAGCGCTATCCGCAGTCGAACCCCCTCCTATTGCTCCTGGACTGGGGCCAGATGTTGCTCTGGCTCAGTAGTCGCTTGCTCAGCACGGCGCACTATATGCCCATCAAGGTCTATCAGCTACAAACTTGGGAGTTATTTCTCGGAGCACTGTGCGTCGGCGCGCTAATTTTTCTAGTCTATCGCCGCCAAGTCTGGTCGGCATGGACCCTGCTCTCTCTACTACCCTTTATCACCTTGACGAGCCAAACCCTACTCGATATGCCCGTCGGCCCTTCTCGCTACCTATACCCGGCCAGCGCAGGAGCTTCGCTGCTCTTAGCGCAGGCGCTGTGGCAAATAAAGCGACCTTGGGCGGCCGTCTTATTATTCGTGCTATTGGCCAGCAGCCTCAACAGCCGCCCGCAGACCGAAGCACTTTCGCGCTACACTTCCGGGCGCAGCTATCTGGCCAACGCCGATTTACCCAAGGGCATCGAGCAATTGCGCCGCGCCGCCGCCCTGGCGCCCCACAGCATACACCTCGAAGACGTCTATACGCGCCTCGCCGTCGTGATAATCGACAGTATCTCCATTGCAGAACCAACCCTAAACGAAGCGCTACACGCCTTTCCCGAGCACCCTAAATTCACTATTGCCCACGAAGTTTTTCTCGCACTCAACGGCGAACAAGAAGAACGTGCGGCGGCAAAGAAACGCATCGCCTATCTCGGACGACAAAGCGCGAACAACGCCACCTGGATCGCCAAACTATGCGAAAATGCCGGGCGCGGCTTCGCTAGTCGCCACGCCTCTCTCCAGGCCATAACAGCCTACGAACAAGCGCTAATCGCGGCACCAAAAAATGAGCGAACGCGCAACGAACTCGGCTGGCTGCTCTTTGCCCAGAACCGCTTTGAAGAAGCGATCTATCACTATCAGCTCTCGCTAGCAGACGCTCCCAATCCGCAGGCACATTTTGATTTAGCCCTAGCCTATTTAGCCCTAGGCGACCTGCCATCGGCACGACAGACCTATGCCGATGCCCTTGCTCAATACGGCAGCACAAATGCCGAATACAGCAGCGCGCGCGCACATCTCGAACGCTTTATCACCCTCGGTATACAAACACAAGAGGTGAAAAGCCTGATCGAACGCCACTTCGGTGATTGACGTTTTATAGAGCGGCGGCTATATTTCAGCGCAAAGGTACTTTATGAAAAATCATACGACTAAACGCACACACGCCTATTATTGCGAACTACGACACCAAGGGGCTCGCAGCTAAAAACGCGTACACACGTTTGCACGAGACTGGAGCCCCTGATTGATCAGGGGCTTTTTTTATTGGAGGGACACGGTATATATGGACCTTTTAACAGACTTAGAATTTCGTGGCCAGGTATACCAAAACACGGATTCAGAAGGCTTGGCCGAACGCCTAACACAGGGACCCATTACCGCCTACTGCGGCTTTGATCCCACGGCCGACAGCCTGACGGTGGGCAATCTAGCCACCGTTATGCTACTCTGCCGCGTGCAGCGCGCCGGCCACAAAGCCATGGCGCTCGTAGGCGGCGGCACGGGCCTTATTGGCGACCCTTCGGGCAAGAGTGAGGAGCGCAGTCTCAACACGGCCAACACCGTCGCAGAGTGGACGCAGAAGGTGCGCGGCGAGTTGGAGCGTTTCTTGGATTTCGAGGGCGATAACCCCGCCATTCTCGTCAACAACTACGACTGGCTCGGCGAGATAAAAATGATCGACTTCATGCGCGACATCGGCAAGCACTTCCCCATTTCCTATATGCTGGCCAAGGACTCGGTCGGCTCGCGCCTACAAGACGGCATTTCCTACACGGAATTCAGCTACATGGTGCTCCAGGCCTACGATTTTCTCAAACTCAACGAGGAATACGGCTGCGAGCTACAGTTGGGCGGCTCCGACCAATGGGGCAATATAACGGCCGGCATCGATCTGATCCGCCGCTCGAATAGCAACAAGACCTACGGTCTGACCGGGCCGCTCGTAACCAAAGCCGACGGCACCAAATTTGGTAAGAGCGAAGGGGGCGCCATCTGGCTCGATGCAGCCAAAACCTCACCCTATGAGTTCTGGCAGTTTTGGATCAATGCCGAAGACCAAAAAGTAATCGACTACCTCAAGGTCTTCACCTTCTTGGACCACGACGAGATCCGCCGCTTGCAACAAACCGTAGAGAACGCGCCGGAAAAACGCGAGGCACAGCGCCGACTCGCCGACGAAGTGACGACGCTCGTCCACAGCGCCGAAGCGGCCGCACAGGCACAGCGTATTTCTAAATCTCTATTCTCTGGAGAATTTGGCGAGTTGGGCGAGGAGGAAATCCTCCAAGGGTTCAACGACGTGCCGACCTATGCGATGCAGGAAGAATCTCTAGCGATCATCGACCTACTTATCACAGCTAAAATATCTTCGTCCAAGCGCGAGGCGCGCCAAGATCTGCAAAACGGCTCTATCTATATAAACGGCGAGCGCTGTACCGACTTAGAGCGCAACCTGGGCCCGAAGGACGGTCTGCACGGCAAATATCTGATTATTCGCCGCGGCAAAAAGAAGTATACCCTCGTCAAATAGATAGACTGCATCCCCGAGAGGTGTCGCATGTCCAATGAACGCAGCGCACGCACGATCGCCTGGCATCGCACGCCCGTCGAACGCGAGACGATAAAAGCCCTGCACCGGCGCAGTGACCTGAAGGCATTTCTTCAGGTCGCTGGCCATCTCGGCCTTATCGCCCTGACGGGAACAATCGCCTGGCACGTGCAAGATCGACTGTACCTGCTATTGCCGACCCTTTTGGCCTACGGCACTTTCTACGTGTTCTTGCTCAACGCAACGCACGAGCTTTCGCACAATTCCGTCTTTAAAACGAGGGCGTTCAACGCGTTCTTTCTGCGCCTCTTTTGTTTTTTTGCCTGGCGCAACCACCATATGTTTTGGACCAGCCACGCCGAGCATCACAAATACACGCTGCACCCACCCGAAGACCTCGAAGTCGTGCTGCCGAGGCTGCTAAGATTCAACGACTTCCTCCGCGTTGCCTTCATCGACCCCTGGACCTTCTACGCCACGCTGAAAGGCACTATACGCCTTGCCTTGGGCCGCGTCGAAGGCGAGTGGGAAATGCACCTATTCCCCCCAGAAGCAGCAGAAAAACGGCGGCGGCTCTTTAATTGGTCGCGCCTCCTGCTCGCCGGCCACGCCACCCTCGTCGGTTTCTCTATCTACTTTGGCCTTTGGCTCTTGCCCGTGCTCACTACTTTCGGGGTATTCTACGGTGGCTGGCTGCGCTTTCTGTGCAACCATACGCAGCACACCGGTTTGCAGGACGATATTCCAGACTTCCGCCTCTGCACCCGCACCGTCTTGCTCAACCCCTTCGCGCGTTTTCTCTACTGGCACATGAATTACCATATAGAGCACCACATGTATGCGGCGGTGCCCTGTTATAACCTAGGCAAGCTACACCAGCAGATCCGCCACGAGCTGCCCGTCTCCCCCCGCGGTCTGACGGCAGCGTGGAAAGAGATCATCAATATTATCAAAGAACAGCAGCAAAACCCGGCCTACCAGTACACCCCCGAACTGCCCACACCCGTATCGCCCTGATCCCCACTGGACACCGACTCCAGCACACCCTTTTTTATGTCCGACAAAAAACATAGCCGATTCACCGCAATCTACGGAGCCACTCCATGAGCCAGCGCCTGCGCGTCGCCGCCATCATCACCATCTACCACCCCAAGTCCCACGCCGATGTCATCGTCACCAAATTCCTCAAGGGCATGTCGACGGACGAGGGCTTCTTGGCACCGGAGATCGACATCGTTTCGATTTATCTCGACCACGTGCTCGAAAACGATATCGGCGTCGACCTGGCCAAGGAGTTCGACGTGCCCATCTACCCTAGCATCCGCCGCGCCCTGCACGCCGGCGCCGATGAGCTCAATGTCGACGCCGTCTTGCTCATTGGCGAGCACGGCGACTACCCTTGGAACGAACGCGGCCGCCACATGTATCCGCGACGCTACTTCTTCGAACAAATCGCCGGCGTGTTCTCCGAGAGCGGCCGCTCGGTCCCCGTCTTTAACGACAAACATCTTTCCTATGACTTTAAAGACGCCCAGTGGATCTGGGACCGCGCCCGAGAGTTGAGTATCCCACTGATGGCCGGCTCCAGCCTGCCGCTGTCCTGGCGCAGCCCCTTTATCGAATACGAGAAGGGCACCCAAGTCGAAGAGGCGCTCTCTATCGGCTACGGCGGCATCGAGGCCTACGGCTACCACGCGCTAGAAACTATGCAGTGCATGGTCGAGCGCCGCCCCGGCGGTGAAAAGGGCGTCGTTTCCGTACAGTGCTTAGAAGGAGACGAAGTGTGGCAAGCCGGCGCGGACGGACGCTGGTCGCGAGAGTTAGCCGATGCCGCCGTCGCCGCCATCGCCAACAAACCCGACGGCCCGATGGAAGACCACGTCAAAGACCCCGCCGTGTTCCTCATCGAATACGCCGACGGTCTCAAAGCGGCCACGCTCATGCTCAGCGGTTACGTGCAAGAATTCGCCTATGCCGCCCGCGTCGATGGCCAAGTACACGGGATAGAATTCTACCTGCAAAACGACGGCCCCTTCGCCCATTTTTCTTATCTCTGTCAGAACGTGCAGCGCTTCTTTGCCACGGGTAAAGCGCCCTATACGCCAGAGCGCACCCTGCTGACTACTGGCCTGATCGACGCGGCGATGATCTCTCGCTACGAAGACCACCGCGTAGTCGAGACGCCCTATCTACGCATAGCCTACGAATCCTACGACGAGTTGCCGGCGCGTCCACAAGGCACGCGGCCCAAGGGCGCCTGTATTGATCCGAAAGCAGCAGATATCGTTTGATGGGTTGTGCTGGTTGCGGACGGTTGGGGTTGGGGCATTCCCTTCGCTCATTCTCGCCGCACATCCTGTGCGGCTCCGAGGTATATCACCCTACGCCACATCCTGTGGCTTCGGGCGATATAAACCCGCTACGGAAACACCCCAACCCCAACCTCGACCATACGAGTAAACCCATTCTTTAAAGAGGGGAGGAGGGACCAAGTACGCTACTAAACCTCTGCCTCATAAAAAACTGCCCCATCTAAACTTCATTCCCTCCCAATTAGAGAGACCCCACTTAATCCTCCCTCCCAAGTGACGGTTAGGTCTTGGGGTTTGCTGTAGGGGCGAAAAACTCCGTCGGCCCAACCACTCAAGACAACCGCCCTATATCAGCCTGGATATAGGCGCCTCTGGCACTCAGCGTCCACGCCCTCCTCAAGTGGCCCTAGGCCAGTCTTTTTCGCCCCGTAAGCAAATCCCAAGACCACCCCTCTCACATATAACAAAAAAAGCCCTCCAACTCGCGTCGAAGGGCCTCTTAAAAAACTCTCAGTTCTACTCGGCTCAAACAGCTACCTACTCGTTATTATTCCCACTCCACCGTCCCCGGAGGCTTGTGCGTAACATCGTAAAACACCGCCTCAACCCCTTCGAGTGCCAACAATTTATCGCGAACTTCATCGATAAACACCGGCGATAACTCGCTAAAACGCGCCGTCATAAAATCGTCCGTCGAGATAGGCCTCAATACAATGCTCTCCTGCACACCGTCCGAAGAGAGCGGCACCAGCACCGTCGGCATCTGCGTTACTTCGAGCATTAGATCGTGGCTTTCTAGCGCTTCCATGACGATGGCATCCGCCTCGCGCAACAAATCCAAACGATCGCGCGTCAGATAGCCCCGCTTCACCCGCTGAGTAGGCCGCTCTTGCGGACCGAGTTGGTAAATGACGCGATTGATCGACGAAAAATTATTCGTCAACTCAGTCGACAGCGCCTCTAAAGTCTTCCAGTCGCTTTCTCCCGCGACAACAGCCGGATGCGCGTAGGTGCGTGAATCGCCCTGTACACCGACCGACTGCAGCGGCAAGATCTCTAGCGTTAGGCCAAACCGTGCGGCGATTTGCACCGCCGCCTGCTCTTCGGCTTCTAACCCCAGAGCCGTTTCTACCCCATCGCTACACAGGGCGCGCACGCCCAAGCCCGGTCCCGGAAAGGGATGGCGCCAAACTAAGTGATGCGGCAATCCGAGCGTTTTACCCAGTTCGCGCGCCTCGTCCTTATACAGCTGATCTAGCGGCTCGACCACCTTGCCTTCGGCCAACAACTCTTCAATAACCCCGACGCGGTTGTGGTGCGTCTTGATAACGGCGGCATTATCCGTTCCACCCGACTCAATCGTGTCCGTATAGAGCGTACCCTGTCCGAGAAGCCATTCTTCTGGGTCGAGTTCCAATTCGACCAACGCGCGATCGCGCACGAGCAAGAACTCTTCGCCAATCAGGCGGCGCTTCTCTTCCGGCTCGGCCACTCCTTCGAGCGCGCGGAGAAATTCCTCGCTGGCGTCGACGACCTTTAAGTTGTGAAAACCCGAATCCTTCATCAGGCGCTCGACCAAGGCCGTCTCGCCTTTACGCATAAAACCGTTGTCGATGTGCAAACCCAACACCCGATCCTCTCCCAGCGCTTGGTTCAACAGGAGAAAGGCCACCGATGAATCGACGCCACCGCTAACGAGCAAGAACACCTTGCGGCCGGCTGTCTGCACGCGCACCCGCTCCATGGTCTCCTCTATATACTGCTCCATAGTCCAATTGCGCGCCGAGCCACAGAGCTCAACAAAATTTTCGAGCATCTGAATGCCGTGCACCGAATGCGTCACTTCTGGGTGAAACTGTAACCCGTATATATGACGTGTGCTATCCCCCATAGCAGCGACTGGACAATCTTCGGTCGAACCATAGACCTCAAAGCCGGGAGGTAACTGTGCCACTATATCGCGGTGGCTCATCCACACCAATTCGCGCGCAGCGAGGCCAGCAAAGAGCCCCGTCGTCTTTTTCACATCGAGATAGGCGGCACCAAACTCACTCGTATCCCCTGGCTCGACGTGCCCTCCCAACCCCTGACAGATGAGTTGATGCCCATAGCACAACCCCAGAATCGGCTTGTTGCACTGTAATATTTCGGGGTTAAAAGCGGGGGCCCCCTCGTCGTAGACACTGGAGGGACCGCCCGACAAAATGATGCCGTCGTATGCGTCCAGCTCGGCCACATCGACAAGCGGCGAGCGGATTTCGGCGAATACGCGCAGGCGGCGGATGCGATTGGCAATCAGGTGAGCGTATTGCCCACCGAAGTCGATGACGACGATGCCCACGGCAAATTTCCTTTATAAAATGATGGATAGCGGGAGAGAACAGCTTGAAATATAAAACAAGCGCCCCGCTGTGCCAACGGAGCGCTCGCTGTAAAAAACTTATGGGAAGTATAAAGAACGCTTATGCGCCAGGGGTCAAATTTAAATGCGCACGTACAATCGAGCGCCGTCCAACTCGACCAAAGTCAACGTATTGCCATTAATGCGGATATTGACCTGTTTGTTGCCCACACTTGGGGTCTGCCCCGTCGGGTCGTTGGTCTGTACTCCCGTAAAATTGATGCTCAGTAGATCACCGACCAACCTGTAGGTACCCGTAAAACTCAGTACCAAGGCCTGCGGGTACGAAGCATTGCGATCAATCGCGCCGCCGTCCGGGGAAGCGTAGTCGCGCAATTCGACACGCCCATCCTCCTTGAACGTATATACCTGGTTCTTTTCCGCATCTTCTCGGCTCCACGTACCCAATAATAGGGCCCTGAAATCCGTAATGCCTCCCCCTTTGGGATCGTAGGGATTTTCGCGATCGAAATTGCCGCAGGCGACTAGGTAAAAACACAGCAGGAGACCCGTTAGTAATTTGGCCATATCGCCTCAGAACCTGCGCGTAAATTGCAAGAGAGGTGCCCCTTCGCCGCCGAGTCCTATATCGAGCGATAAACCCTTTTTAGAATTCATCGGCATATTGCCACCCATCCACATTACATCGACTAAGCTATAGGCATAGACCGCGCCGGCCAGAAGAAAAAAACGATTACTCCGCGAGCGCAAATCGCTGGCTTTATTAAAGCGATCGTCGAATACACTCGGCGCCGTGCCAGGCGGCAACTCGTTATACGAATCGAACCAATTATTGCTGTCGATGCGATATATCATGCCCAACGCCAATGCCATCGCCTCGACCCCCAACAATCCCAAGCCCTTGTTCTTTTCGCCCATGCGAAGTTGGTAGAGCCCCGGCACGAATACCGAACGCTGCGAAACGCCACCGCTCATTGGGCTCTGTTTGAGGTAGCGCTCCACCTGCATCAGGCGCTCGGGGTCATTAATCGGAGCAATGCGCATCAGCATGGGGTTTATTGCGCCCTGGATATGCATCAACTCGGCCAGAGCCATCTTCGGAAAGACCTGGCGAACACGCAGCGCACCGACGCTGCGCGGCGTCACGGACAGGGTATCGCCACTCAGTGG
>JBLHGI010000237.1:0-9403 GCA_047616505.1 Planctomycetota bacterium | reverse complement strand
TCCGCGTGCCGCAGTTGATGCCTGAAGACTTTCTCAAAGAGCAGTTGGCGCCGCCGCGCCGTGACCGCGGTCGTCCGGGAGAGCGCGGTGGTGGTGATCGTGGTGGTGATCGTGGTGGTGATCGTGGACCGCGTCGCGATGATTCTAGAGGTCGCGATGAAAGTGCGGGACCCGCTGCCAGTGCAGATGACGCGAGTGCTGCGCCCGCTGCGGAAGATCAGAAGGACGACGAATAAATATCTCTGTGCCGCACTGGCCGGCTAGCCGATGCTAATTCTTGCCGGTATCCTGCTGACCAGCGTATCGCTGCTCTTAAGTTTACGCGCCGGAACGCGCGGCGCCTTGCCCGCTGTAGTCATAGCGGGTTTGGTTGCTTTCGCGTTGCTTGGCCCCGGTTTGGGTTTGGCTCCGATCATGGGTTGGATTGCTGTATACCAAATCGAGCGCGGTGAAGGGTTTGGCAAAGTAGTCGCTGGGGCGGTGCTGCCTGCTGCTGTATTTTGTCTGTGGATGGTATTTTCAGTTGGTGATTCGCAGACTTTGCAGAGCCGCTCCGACGAGGTTGTTGAGCAGTTTGAGATGCTGGGTATGGAGATGGAGCCACAGGCACTGGAAGGGATGATTTACATGGTGCTGCGAGTGCAGCCAGCCGTGGAATTTGTCTCTTTGCTGCTGACCTTTTTATTGGCTTTTCGCACGGCCGGCCTACTGGCCCCTCGCTTTCAAGTGGAGGGGTTGCCGTCTGCGCCGCCGATGCCATTGTGGCGACCTTGGGAAGAGCTGATTTGGGTGATGATCGGCGCGCTGGCTATCTCGCTTTTGGGCGGGGGATGGCTGGTGGATTTGGCGCTCAACTTGGTGGTGGTGATGGCGGTTGTTTACGCCATGCAAGGATTGGCTGTCCTGCGTTTTTTCGCCCAACGCCAAGGCGTGCCGCGCGCCATGGAACTGCCTTTTTATCTAGCCTTGTTATTGGTAGCTGGCCTAGCCATGATGATATTAGCTGGTGTTGGATTGCTCGATACTTGGTTCGACTGGCGGCGCCTAAGACCGGCGTTGCCCGATGAAGACGAAGACGAAATTTAATACAAACGTTTCCCCCTGAGTGGAGGACGATACCGTGAAAGTAATTCTCTTAAAAGATGTAGAAACCTTGGGCAGCGCCGGCGAAGTTGTGCAGGTAAAGTCCGGTCATGCGCGAAACTTCCTCATTCCTCAGAAGCAGGCCTTAGTTGCCAGTGATGCGAATGTTGCTCAATTCGAGTCGAGGCGCAAGCAGCATGCGGCCGTGGCCGAGCGCGAGCGCCGTGCCGCCGAGGTCATTGCCAAGGAACTCGAGGCCGATTCACTGACGGCGCAAGTGCGCGTGGGCGAAGAAGATCGTCTCTTCGGTTCGGTTACCGTACAGAATATTGCCGAATTGTTGGCCGAAAAGAAATACGAGATTGATCGCCGCGCCATTCAGCTAGAAGAGCCGATCCGCGCGCTCGGTGTCTATACCATTGATGTGCGTTTGCACTCAGAGGTAACGGCCAAGGTCAAGCTTTGGGTCGTAAAAGAGTAGATACCCCGAGCTGTTGCCACCGGGCTTTTTGTGTAGATTAGAGAGAAGATGGGCGCCTGCGGGCGCCCGCCTTTTTTTCACCCGGTAACGATGGAGACAAACTATGCCAGGGAGGTTCCGGCTCTCGCTGTACGCGCTCTTGTTGTTCGCCTTGGGATGCGGTTCGGAATACGCCAAAGGTCCTTTTGAGCAAATAGAGGATGGGGCCTGGCAGGTCGTCAACAAAAAAGCGGTCGGCGACGACGATATCTTTGTGCAAGCTACGCTGCGCACCTTTGCCTACGAAGTGGCGCACGCCTACGCCCGCGCCGAGCGCGAGGGATTGGGCCAGGAGCAGCTGGAGTATCGGCTCAGGCTACTGATTCACTCCTATGTCGACGGGACTTACCCGATTGAAGACGGCACCGACTTTAGCAGTTTTTACCTGCAGTACCTCTACGCAGTAGACCGCAACTTTAATTCCGATGACCCGATGCAAAGAAGTAAGTTTAATACCTTCCGCGACCAATTTATCGACCGCATTATCGATCCCGTTTACGACCGCAAATTTCCCATGCTGCGCGACCACTACGACGAGCGCTGGGGGTTAACGCTCTACAGTCGCTTGGTCTTTGTCGTTTACTTAAACGGCGAAGAAGCTGAGAATGAGCCACCCATTTCCGATATCGGTGAGCGCACGTTTCTCGTCGACCAAGACGGCAACCGCTACAAACCTAGCGGTACAGCTGGCCCCTACCCGTATGAGAGCGATCGGCCCGGTAGCGAAACGCTGGTAAACAAGGCGTATTATCGGGTATTTTTCCCCAACCGCAGGGCCGATATGAAGACGCGCATAGTCGATGGCAATACCAAGTCACTGGAATTGCATATAGAGGGCTTGGGCAGTGAGGCCGTGCGCACGTTGCGCTGGGAATTTCCACTGGACTATCCAGTAGTCGATACGCGTCGCTTGCCCAGTGAGGCGATTCTTCGCGCGCAGAAAGAGGCGGATAAGGTCGAGCGCAAGGCGGAGCGGGAGCGGCGAGAGGCGGAGGGGAAGTAGGAGCAGGATAGAAATTTGGTGAGCGTCTATAGTTAAAACGGGAGCGGTTGGTTCTCTGGTGAGGCCCGCGGTCTTCAAAACTGTTGCGGTACTGCGAAAGTAGCGCTGGGTGGGTTCGATTCCCACACGTTCCCGCCAAAATATAAGAGGTTGTCAGAGAAGGGGTTGCGAGAGTAGTTAGCTCGTGTCCCCTTTTCTATTTGGGACTATTTGAGGGGCCTATCATAGTTGGAAAATGGTCGGTGGTGGCATATAGTGCCATGTTTTGACTCGCATATCACGCCAGAAGCTAAGTGGACTAAAACAGGTATTCCAGTCAGCTTTATACACAACCCAAACGTCTTACCAATAGGTGAACCAAAACAGGTGATCCGGTCAACTCAGCTTATCCGACAGCGGGTAACACCAGCTTTTTCATACCCCGAAGATCCACCTTTCTTTCAGCATGCCACAAATCGTATTGATCTTGCATCGCTAGCCAACTCTCCGGGCTGCGCCCCAACACTTTGGACAAACGCAAGGCCATTTCAGGGGAGACATTGCTTTCGCTATTTAACAGGCGATTAAATGTGGAAGGAGACACCTTTAGATTGGTAGCCACTTGCCTAGCACTTAGTGCAAAGGGCTGAACATAGATTTCTTTGATGAACTCGCCAGGATGCGGGGGGTTGTGCATAGCCATTAGTGATAATCCTCATAGTCTACGATGTGTGCGCTCCCGTTTTCAAATCGAAAGGTTACTCGCCAATTTCCACTTACAGAGATTGACCATATGCCTTTTTGCCGCCCTTTCAAGGGGTGCAGATTGAACCCAGGCACGTTCATATCTTCTATACTAACCGCAGTATCTAAAGCGGCCAACTGTAGTCGAAGCCTATTCCTGTGGGTGGGCTGAACGCCGGCCGTGCTACCGGTCTCATAAAACCGTTTCAACCCCTTATGCTTGAACGAAGCGATCATTGGTGTAATATAGCGCGTTGCGCACCATGCATCAAAGTTTTTCAAGGCACTATCGCGGCAATCCGGACTCGAAGGTTGCACTGCTAAGTCAGGGCATAAGTTTCTATTGCGGTATTTTTGAAGCAGGGTGGGAGTTTGTTTCGATCCCGGAACTAGGATCGATGTGGAATCACTGGTCGGTTGCCAGTGGAGGAGTCGGTCATATATGCTCCTTTGTTGATCTGCGATCCAATCTACCAGCGCGATATGTTTCCAATACTTGCGACACGGATACCGGAAACTCTCTAAATTCACTTCCTATTTGTAAGAAATAAATTTATTTTTTTCTTACAAATAAGGATTTTATTTTATGAATCAAAGTATTGAAAATAAATTACTAAAATAGTGGTTGGGCTTTTTCTCAACGAGATTTCGCCCACCTTGGAACCCGATCGGCAATAGATGTTGCGTTGCATCGATTGCGGGAGAAGGGGGTAATACGTCGGGCTCTGCGCGGCATTTACGAATATCCTCGATTTAGCGAGCTCCTAAACGGGAACCTTAGCCCTGACGTTGATCAAGTCGCCCAGGCATTGGCTCGTAAATTCGGTTGGCGCATTCAACCCAGCGGACCGATCGCGCAAAATCTACTGGGATTATCCACCCAGGTTCCTGCCCGTTTTCTCTATCTGTCCGATGGGCCGGATCGGTCCTACCAGATGGGCCAGGTCCTGCTGGAATTTAAACATACTGCATTGAAAGAGGCAGGGTTTAAACACCGCGAAAGTGCGCTGATTGTGTCGGCGCTTAAATCTCTCGGCGCAGATCGAATTACTCCCCAGATCAAGACCCGAATTCGCCATTGGCTTCCCCCAGATCGGCGTAAAAAGGTACTGTTCGATACGCAGACTGCGACCGGGTGGGTCTACGCTGCTGTCCAAGAAATCTGCCGGGAGGACATTGGGCTCGGTACGAAAAGGCCAGACCGGGAACCTTCAAGCTCATCCCCTTTGGTGCTCACTTGGCAAAATTGCGATCCGATTACCGCGATATGGCAATGATGATTTTTGGCGAAATTCCAGACTTCGATGCGGTCGTTGATGCGCTGCAGAAATTGGAAGATGAAATCAATGGCTGGGGAGAGTGATCATGTTTTTATGTTGGTAATCCATAGGCGCGAAAAGCAACTATGGGCGTGGGATCCAATGTGGTGAGTTTCCCCGTAATATCCTGTGCCAATTTTGTGTCAGGCGTTTGTCAGAGCGGTAGACAATGAAGTGGTTCTAAAGACAAATATGGACAGTTAGTACAAATCAGCAACTGATATCGTTGCCCATCACGGTTTCTTCGAGTATATACTCTTCTTGTCGTCCTAAATTAGATAAACGAATGTCGACCCCTGGTACGGGATTTAGTCTTGCTATTTATGCTGAATGGGTTGTGATGTTTAATAAGGAAAGAATATGAAAGCAAGAAATTGTGAAGTGTTGAAGGGAATGGCGGTTTTGGCTTTGGTAATTGGCACTTTTTCTTGTGGTGTCGACAAAGGGCCTCTGGCCTCCGATGAGGCCGAAATGGGAGGAAGTGCTGCCAAACTCACGTTGTCGAAGGCAAAAGCCGGGGGATACAGTCCTCAAAATTTGCTGCCGCGCGAGGAGGCTATCGCCACCTATGGTTTGAAGACGCTAGGGGAGATTCCCTACCCACCGAATAACCCGCACAATCCAGAGCGGGTGGAGTTGGGGCAACTGCTTTTTTTCGACCCGATACTTGGTGGTGAGAAAGATGTTTCCTGTGGTACCTGTCACCACCCCGACCTTGGTTTCGCCGATGGGCGCGACCTCTCGGCGGGCACGGGCGGCGTGGGACTGGGGCCAGACCGCCAGGTATTACCCTCGGCTATAACAGGCGATGCTTTTCACGCAGTGCCCCGCAATGCGCCCACGATTTGGAATACGGCCTTTAATCAGGATAGCAACGGTCGCACGACACATCTCAGCTTACAGTTTTTGGACGGGCGCGTAGAGGGGGGACTCGAAGAGCAGGCGACCAAACCGCCGACCTCGCGCGTGGAGATGGCCGGAGATGCCTATCCGGGAGAAGTCGCGATAGACAGTCTCGTAGTCCGCCTGCGCGAAATCCCCGAATATGTCGAGCTGTTTGAGCGCGCTTTTGCCGATGAAGGCATCGCGGGAGCCGAAGTTATTAACGAAGATACTTATGGGCGGGCTGTCGCTGCATATGAGAGAGAATTAGTCGGGCGCAATACGGCCTATGACCTCTTTGTCAACGGCGATGAAAATGCGCTCGATCGCCAGCAGCGCTGGGGGATGGAGCTCTTTCATACTAAAGCCAAATGCTCCGTGTGTCACAGTGGTGCTATGTTTACCGATTTTCGCTTTATCGTGAATGGCGTGCCGCAGATCGGACCAGGCAAACGCATAATTCCGGGTGATGATACTGGCCGCGAAGAGGCGACCAAAGATCCAGCCGATCGCTTTGCCTTCCGCACCACGACGCTGAGAAATATCGAACTCACCGGGCCCTATATGCACGGCGGTGTTTTTGCAACACTCACCGAGGTGATAGAGTTTTACAATGACGGTGCCCTGCCACGGCACCCGGCGGTGAGTGATGACATGCTCGATACCGATCTGAAAACACCTCTGGGGCTCAATCCGAGTGAGGTCTCTGCCGTAGTCGCTTTTATGAAGGCGTTGACGGACAATGGCAGTGCCATTGATCCACAGCTGCTACGCGTGCCAGAGCGCGTGCCTAGTGGACTGGCGCCCGTTTTTGGTGTGAGAGCGCAGTAGTGCAAGCGGTGTAGTTGAACCTTAGATAGCCTGTCGAAAAAGACGCCTGCTCGCGAGTGGGCGTCTTTTTTTTCTTTTTGATTATGATAATTTAAAAAACATGCAGAGCATGTGGACTGGTTACTTGGGGGCGCTGATTTTTGGTCTCACCTCACATGGAGCAAATTGGGGAGGTCACACCACCACCACGGTGGATACAACCGTGGTGGCAATGCGAGAGTATTGCTGGGTGGGTTCGATTCCCACACGTTCTCGCCAAAATGTAAAACTTTATTAGAGAAGGGGTTGCGAGTATTTAAAACTCGCAACCCCTTCTCTTTTGATGTTATTTTTTAGAGATATGCAGAGACTGGACTTAGGTGTCTGGTGGCATATAGTGCCATTTTTTGAGCCTTCTAGGCGTTTGAGTTATAGATTCGTATCTCATGTACACTATCGCCTGTTTGGATTAGTGCGCAAGTATGTCCGCCAGAAGCTATGGGCAAGATGGTCGATCAAGCAGATTCGCGGATTATTTCATCTGATGGGGCGTCTTCAAACCTGAAACTAAGTTGCTCTATCGCCGCTTTCTCGTGGTCGGGCGATACATGCGCATACCGCAGCGTCGTCTTCAGATCCTTATGGCCCATCCACTTCTGCACCGTTCGCGGGTCAATCCCCGACATCAACGCATGCGAGCAAAACGCATGGCGTAGCTGGTGCAGCTTGACTGAGCCATTGATACCCGCTCGCTGTGCCGCGTTGTTTAGAGGTTCCCGAATATCGGTGTAGGGTTTGCCCTGAGGGTTGGAAAAAGCGTAGGGACTACCGACGATGATGTGGTTCGTCTTATGGGTTTGTAGCGCAGTGACCAGCGCGTCGTTCATGGGGATGCGGCGCGACTCGTAGTTCTTGGTGTGGTGTTCGCGGTTCGATGCAACTACCAGTTCGCGTCGTTGCCAGTGGATGTCCTCCCACCTCAGATAGAACAATTCTTCACGGCGCAATCCCGCATACACGGCGCAGGCGATCAACGCGTGGAAGTGCGGGGGCACTTCTTTTAAGAAGCGAGCAACCTCTTCCTTCTCCAGCAGCTGCGGTACGGCGTTCTTCTCTTTGAAGGCGCGGATGCCGTGGGCAACCGATCCCTCAAGAAATCCCCACTCGACCGCTTTTCTCAGCATCCCCTTCATGCCGGTCAACTCGCGGTTGACGGTCGCCTCCGACGTGGGGAACGTCTTATTCCCCTTCTTGTAGTGGCTTCGCCGCCTCAAGGTCATGTAATCTTCAATCTGCTTGGTGGTGATCTCGGACAGCGGTTGCTTGCCAAAATGCGGCTTTAAGTGCTGTGCAATCATGCTGGCCAGTCGCGTTGAGGACTTGTCCGAATGATGGCTCACCGACCAGGGCTTAAACTCTTTGTCGGCATATTCGGCAAAGGTGACCGGCTTTGGTTTGGCCGCTTCGGCTGCCTTGCGTTCGGCCTCCAGAATGAACGTGCCCGCTGTAACCTGCACGCGGATTTGGCTCAGTGCATTCTCGGCATCCTTCTTTCGGGTGCCGATCTTTTGCCGGTGGCGTCGACCCAGATAAGAGTAGTCAACCCACCAGCTGTCATTCTTTTTGAATACGCCCATAGAGAGGGAGTAGGCTCCATTTAAGGTGATCCCAATCATAGGCATCGCATCGCGCATAGGCCAGTGCAAAATTTGCACACAAATATCTGTTATTAATAGCCTTAATCGTATTGCACTAATCGCTACTTAATCACATCAAATAACGGCTTCGGGCGGGCCATAGCAGGATGGCAAGTACATGGTACGGGGGGCAAGGATGGTATAGATCCATTCATTAGCACTTACCTGTACTACTGTTTAACAGAGTGTACCAGCCCATAGCACAAATGTTTTCAATCAGTACATCCTCAATGCATGCGTTTGTTCGCGGGTTTAACGCCTCTATGCTGTTTTTAAGAGAAAAGCTGTGTATTATCAAGTGCTTATACTCTTATAAGTTCTTTTTTATATCCGTGAATTACCTGGGCATGGTCCTTGCGATGGAATAGATGACCTGAAAATATTGGGAGTCAATACGCACTTCCTCAAGCAAGGAGGCCTAATCGATGATTACAGCAACGCTTTCCCCAACCCATACTTTCCCCCAGATTAGCCAATGGACGCGGAACATACTCGAGACCAAGGTGCGCAGCACGCTAAAAGCGGCCTACCGTTTTTTCTTGATGTGGTACCTTTAATACCGCTAAGATCGCAATGTGGCCCGCAGATTGTAACGGTGTGAGGAATAAAAGACTAAAGTTTCCCCAGTCTCCGCCGATAAAGTAGATAACCATCATTCCATAGTGACTGCACACCCGCACAGGAACTACGCATGGGCGAAATAAGCGGTTCTACCGACTCACTGATCAGTTTGGGCATGGCTATGAAGGACGTCCAATTGAAGAGCGCGTTTTCGATCAGCATGTTTAAAAAAGGCCTAGACGCCCAGTCTCAGGCCGCTGTGAGTCTGGTCGAGTCGATTCCAGCTGCGCCCAATACAGCACAGACTGGCCAACAAATCGACATGATGGCCTGAGCCCCGGCTCCACCGCAAACCTCCCCGCCCCTCACTCCATCGCAAACAAATTCCTGCCTAGACGTATAAAGGTCGTGGACCAATAGTAATCAGAAGCTCAGGTATGGGCCGTGCGCTAGCGGGGCCCATATCTCTTTTAGGTCCGCGTTATATGGCCCTCGACATAGCGCTTGAGCATTTCGCGGCTAATTCGCCACGTATCGCCGATCTGTATCGCCCCTGGTAGCTTGCCCATTTCAATCCAGCGGTAAATCGTCGCTCGACCCACGTTGAGCAGCTCTTGTGCCTGCGTTACGGTCAGGAACTCGGGATACTGCTTCCAGCACTCCAATTCTTTAGCCATAGCCCATTTCTTGTATTTTAAAGAGAGGATTCCCCTCTGAATAGTTGTCCAGATCGCTTGTTAAAGAGCCAGAAACGCCCCCTGTGAGTTTTTGCGGCATTTAATCTATGTTCCCAGGCCTTTGATAG
>JBLHGI010000236.1:0-9437 GCA_047616505.1 Planctomycetota bacterium | reverse complement strand
CTTCCCCCGTTCCCAGCCAACGTATAACGGCCCCTTCGTCCACCTGCCAACCCGGTGCCAAACCCTCTCCGATCACCATCAGATCGCGGCCCGGCAAAACGCGCAGCACGCGGCGTAGCCGCATCTCTAAGCGCTCGTCGCCGACGACCTGCCTCACCACAACTTCCACCGCTCGCTCACCGGTAATTTCACCTATTTCCAAGGGGCGACGCAAACGAAATTCACCGTCGCCCACCATCTCTAGAGGCACGGCATCCTCTATGCCAAAGGCACTTAGATCAGCCACCACCCGCACGGCTTCGCCGCCTTCGGCCTGCGCCTCTATACGGATCGTCACATCCAGATCTATCCGTCCCCCCGTCAGCACCTCAGCTGGCAATTCTCCTTGCCAACTACCGCGCAGACGCGCCAGTTCGATGCGCAATATCATATGGTTGATCCAGTCGCTGCTGACATAGAGGTTACCACGCACATCCGTCGTCAAACCCACCGGTTTGCCCCAGACGCCGCTACCGCTGCCCACGGTGGGCTGAAAACCCAAAAGGAAATCGGCCAAACGCGCGTTGCGTCCGTCCGGATCACTAAAGAGCGCCAAGACCTTCTGGCCCGGCACTGCCGCGTTGGAGCCACCGCGAAAAGCCACAAAGGCGGCGTTGCGATAAGTTTCGGGGAAACGCTCACCGCGATAGAAGTGAATGCCCATCGGACCTAGGTGCACCCCTGCCTGTGCCACCGGCCTGGGCACCGTCTCCACCAACGCGCTATCCTGCGCCGTCAGCGGAAAGATCTCGTTGCGATACGAACTCTGTCCGGCAAAATCGATCCAGGTGCGATAGCCGTGCGCCAGTGGCCAACCGTAAAAGGCGCCATCGCGAATAATGTCAATGCGCTCGGGCGGCGCCGAACGATCGTGGCCATTAAAGGTGCCCCACAACTCGCCGGTAACGGGGTGGATATCCAAACCGACGGCATTGCGCAGCCCCGTCGCAAAGATCCGCCCGTCCGACCCGTCCAGGTTAAACTCCATAACAGTCGCTCGCCTAGCATCCGTTTCGCGACATAGATCGCAGCTAGATCCGATCGACACATAGAGTTTTTCACGTGCGGCATCGATCTGGATCGTGCGCGTGCGGTGATGCCCCGTCGGCAAATCGGGCACCACGACCTCGCGCGCCTCGTAAAAACCGTCACCGTCACCGTCGCGCAAGCGCACGACCTGATGCATGTCGGCCACGTAGAGAAAATCGCCGTGAAATTGAATGCTATTGGGAAACCACAGCTGATCTGCTACCACGCGCATTTCGTCGGCGACGCCGTCGTTGTCTTCATCGGGCAGCGCCACGACTTGCGCCCGCATCTGATCTCGGGGAGGCGGTTCGCTCGTATCTTTTTCCGGCCCCCACTCTCCTCCCCCCACCTTCATATTGGCTACATGTAGTACGCCCTCTGGGCTCCACGCCATATAGCGAGGGCCAAATAGAGGCCCGCCAGCGGCAAAGACCTTGACGACAAAACCCGGCGGCAAAAAAAGCTCGCGGTCCCTCAGCGCAGCGCTGGCATACGGCGCTGGTACTTGTAGTGGCACGGGCTGCAGCCCCAGATCTAGGCGCGGCGTGACAAAAATTTCGCCCGGCGATGGATCTGCTACCTGCGGAATTTGCCCCAGCGCCGGTAGTGCCAACGCCGTTAACGCGATAAAAGCATGGGTTATTTTAGACCCCAAAGACATAGAAATCCCCTTTGTAAAATCACAGTACGGATAAAACGTATATTGCCCTATAATAGAAGACGGCTCTCACCACACGGAGGGCTAAGAAAAATACCCGCCGGCACTGCAGTGAGAGCCGAATAAGGACGAAGTTCTGTTTTTTAGCTCTATGCCAAGCGTTACGGAGCACCCACGGCGACACCGCCCTTACACACGCTGGGAAAATGAGCCCCTGCCTGCGCCATAGGCGCTCCATCTGGCAAATCGACGAACTGTTTCATAATATGCTGTCCACCCGCATCAAAACACGCCTCACCCGTCATATAGTGAATGGCAATAGCCCGGCGCGGACGCCCCGAACGGTTAAACGGCGAGCCATGCCAGGTCAGCGAATGGTGAAAGGACACCTCGCCGCGCTTGACGGGCCACGGCACCGCTTCAACCGCGGTAATCTCCGCATTTTCCGACGGTTTAAATGCCGCCAAATTCTTAAAATCCTCGCGCTGCTTTAGCTCGCCCTGCGTGCGCAGAAATTCGATCTGGTTACCCCACTTATGGCTGCCTGGCACCATCCACATACAGCCATTTTCCTCGTCGGCATCGTCAAAGGGAATCCACGCCGAAACCGGCGTCATCGGTTTGATAATCGGCCACAGCGGTGCATCCTGATGCCACGTAGTCGCCCCACCATACTCGGCCGGTTTATACTGGATCTGGTCGTGCCAGACCATCAAGTCTTCCTCGCCCGTCAGCAGACTAATGCCCCCAACCACTTCCGGATGATAAATCAGCTTTCCAAAAGCATCCGTCGCCTCCCAGATATTGACGATCTGCCACACGGGATGTTCGCTGCCCCCCGTCAAATCGCGAAAAGAAACGGGCTGCCGCTCTTCCTCAGAAAACCCTTCCGGCCCCTTCTCCAAGACCGCATCCAGCGCCGCCGTCAGCTCGTCCAAATCGTTATCGCTTATGACTTTTCCGCCGTTTAAAAAGCCGTTTCTGTCAAATTCGTCTATTGCCGCTTGGCTCAGCATCTATCATCCTCCTGGTCACTTTCATTTATCTGCGTCATCCTAAGTAAATGCTACATAGGATGCTGTCAATAAGTAGCCGGGCTATATCGCCTGATTGTATACAAGACTCTATTTGCAATTTCGCCGGAGAGCTTCTTTACACAAAAAATAGACTCAGCTATTTTTTATTCGAAGAGTTCGGCAACGCCACGGGCACGATCAGGTGCGATCCGTACAAGCGCTTCGTATGCTCGGCGCGCAGATTCGGTCTCTCCCAAATAGAGATATGCCCTGAGTAGCTCATAGTGTGCAGCTTCAGTGTCTGGGGCGAGAGCGAGTGCGTGCCGCCCCGCCACCACGGCTTCTCTATAACGCCCCAATTTATTATAGGTCATACAAAGACTGAGATACCCTCGAAGGTAGGTCGGATCTAACGCTAGGCCCCTGTAGAATGCCTGCAAGCTCTCGTCGCTGCGCCCCACCTGGAAATACGCCTCACCTAATAAAGTCCAGACATTGGCCATATCGGGTCGATCCGTTAGGGCCTGTTCATAGACTTGCACCGCCTCTGAAAAGCGACCGAGCCGGGTATTGAGGTCGCCTATACTAAGCCGATAGCGAGGATTCGGAACAATCTCAATGGCCCGACGATAGGCCTCAATACTGCGTTCATCCCCACCGCTTCTTTTATAGTGGATACCCAGCATCTCCCACCCATAAGCGCGGCCTGGAGGGCAGACCACACTGCTATCTAATACGCGTATAAAACGAGCTTCCGCCGCCGCCTCATTCGCGTTGAGACCAATCCATAGAAACACGTGCAATGCCGCCATTCCGCACAGCATACACCCAACCTCTTGCAATTCCGCCGCACGGTGAAAACGATTGCTAAGCGCCTGAGCTGCCCACAAGCTGAATGGCAGAGCCGAAAGGGAGAGCACATCCCAATCGCGAAAAGTTCCAACACCTGGGTTGGCCAAAAAGGTAGAGAGCAAAGGAAAAATCGCAGCACTCAGCAGAAAAAGTTGACCTATATCGCGACGGGGCCTGCGCAAGAGAAAGAGCACCATGAGCGGAGCCGGCGCGACCAACAATTGTAGATTCAAAAAATCTAAGAAATGAGCTGGTGCCAATAAATAATAGTTGTGTATTTGAGGATCGAACCCCGCCCATATGGGTAGCAGGTTGTTTGAGCTTAGACTTGTGACTTAGGCACTTAAGTCTATGTCTAAAATTAAAATTGGGGCGAGAAAAGCCGCGGGGAAATTGCGCGGGTTGCACCAAGAATAAGAACGGGCGAGGGCGCCCAAACTAGGGCACATCCGAGAAAAATGTAAAGTATCTGAGCCCAAATGGGATAATAGGCGAGCAGGTCCGCCCCCCAGAGGGGAACGGGAAACCAATAAGCCGAAAGGATATGGAGACCCCAAAAAGCACCGCCCTTTTCATGAGCTACCAGCCCAAAAAAGGATGGAACTCTGACAATACTCATTCAGATCTGGAGCGCAGAGTTCAATGTTGTCGGCAGAGATTACGAGCCCATCCTCCGCAACAACTCCCCCTTCGCCTCATTAAACAAACCAATCAGCCGCTGCCGCACCCCCTCATTGCGAAAAACCCCAATATTCTCCGCCCAAGCAACCCCGCCCTCCATATGCGTCATTAGATAATTGCCTTCCGTCGGCACAAAAGCACAGCGCCGCCCCACATCGATATAGACCGGCGACGAATGGGCCATCACCGGCCCGGCATCCGTATGGTGCGGTCCCCAGCAGCGCGCCACCACCCAACAGGAAAGCTCGGTCTTCAGCTTAAACTTCAGCACCAAACGCTGGCTGCCGTGCTCGCTCTCCTCGCGCGCGACCTGTTCGCCATTGACCACGATTTCCACCCCCGTCAGCGGATAGACACTCTCGGCCACCACTTCGACCTCCACGGTGCCGCCATTGCCCTTCAGGTGAATCTCGCTGCCCATTGGCTGCCCCTCAACCTGGAGGTCGATCATCGCACCCGTGCTGGCAAAGGTCGAGCCGCGCTTTACAGCCTGACACCAACTGTCAAAGGTAAACTCCTCGCCTTCGCGCAGACGGGCATAAGTGCGCGAACCACCCAAGATACGCCCATTCGACATCTTGTCCGTGCCGCCGACGATGGGCAGCTTCTGGCCGACATTTAACCAGCGATAATAACCGCGCTCGGCCGAGCTGATCTTCTCGCCCTCCCACACCCAACACATCTCACCAGCATCGGCGTGCCCCATCACAATATTGGCCGCATTCTCAAAGTCGGGCAGCGGCATATGTGGCATAATCACTAACCCGCCCTGCTTCTTACACGCTTCGGCCCAATCGGCCATGATCGCCTCAACCTCGCCGCCGACCCAATCTTCCTGCGGGCCACCCGTACAGATCGGCGCGATCATATCCTTGAGCCCGAGCAAACTGATATGCCCAAGCACATGCTGTCTATTCTCCTGGCTGACCCAAATCTTGTGCTCTGCGCTGCTGGTCGGTGCCAACCCGCCCGTAAACTCCTCCCACGAAGTAAAGAGCCGCCCCCACTGGCTGGCCAGCAAATGCGTCACATTCAGATCTTCCGCCGCCGCTTCCAAGTGCGCGGACTGCGACGAGAGAAAGTGCACGTGCGTATCGCCGGAATACCAGCCGCGCTTCTTCATATCAAAGGAACGCTTCATCTTCAACGTCAGATCGCGCTGACCGGGTTTGATCTCAACGAGTTTGCGCACCGGCTCGTATTCAAAGCCGCGCACGAGTTCGGCGTAGACGGCGCCCACGGGCAGGTCGATCTGGCACTTGCCATCGATATAAGCATAGGGCACGCCGTTTACTTTGCAGTCACCGCCCATATCTTCAAACCAGGCAATATTGACATCGGCCTGATGACCGTGCGGCGCGATATAGGCCCCGCTCTGGGTGCGAAAATGCACGCGCGTACCGATCTGCTCCCCCGTATCCTCGTCCTCTACGCGCACGTGCACCCACTGCTTGCCCTCCGGCGAGACCACCTCGATGCGCACCCGCCCTTTCTCCACCTGTTTGCGCTCCAGCACATCGCCCCAGCGCATCTTCTCTTCAACCCCTTCGTCCCCGCGCACCGTCAGCTCACCTTCTTCCGAGCCGTGCACTTCGACATACCCCCCCTTCTTCACCTCTTGCCCACCGCGTCCCCAGCCCGCTTCTTCACTGTCTAAAAAGTCTTTCCCCGGCACAAAGAGATCGTCCTGACGCGCAATCACCCCGCGCTGCATTTCCACCTCCGGCACCGCCCCCCCTTCGATCTCAACGGCAATCTCTTTGCGCGATGCCCAGACAAAGGGATCGCCCTCTTCCTGGCACAGCGTAATGCCCGCCAACGCCAGCGGCGTTGGGCCAGCGGCCACCACTTCGATCTCTGTGATCGTCTTGTCGGGTTCGGGGTTTTTCCAATCGTAGATCCACCAGCCCTGCAAATCGTGCCCATCCGGCGTATAGACACCGACCTGCGCCATGCCATAGGACATACTGCGATCATCCAGCTCCACCGAGCGGAATTCGCGGCAGTTGCGACAGAGGAAGGGATGGTGCCCCCACGGCACGTTGATATCGTGCACTTCAAAGCGGCGCCGCAACGACTGCTCTATGCTACTGCCATCGGCATAGATAATTTTATAGGTGCCAATCGCCTCCCCCGTGCCTTCAACCGTGCCGAATTCCCCTTTGATCGGCGCGCAGGCGTGGGCAAAGAGCAAACGCTGAGCCGTCGCGCCAACCGCAATCGTCGCCGACTCGGGCACTCCCTTCGCTTTCTGCGCCACCTGCACGAAGGTCTTTTCCGCGTCCTCTGTCCCGAGCTTAAAGGGCAGTCCCCAAAACTCGCGCTCGCCCAGAAGCATGTTCTTCAGCGGCGTATCGTCCGGGCGTTCCTCCGGTGCCGGCCACAGCAAACCGCGCTCGTCGGAACTGGTATTGGCGCTGCCGGTATTATACGAAGCGCTGAGATCAACAGGTGTAAATAGATCGGTCATGGTCGCTCTCCCTAGCAGATGATATAGCGGCTGACAATATATCCTCGTTGCTGCACCCCATCAAGCACCTCTATAAATGATAGTTTTCGCCCGGCGGGCGCCGGTAGGTGCGCGCAATTTCCGGCTCTACGTCCGTCTCTGCTATCAGCTCTAATAAAGCCTGGTGCAAACGCTGCGCCTGCTCTGGATGTGCGGCCAGCACATTCTTCTCCTGGCCCGGATCGTCCGGCATATAGAACAGCTCCTCCACCCGCCGCTCGGGAAAACCCGTGTGCGGATGATACTCTTTGCGCGGCGTCTTAAACTTGTATTCGAGATCTTTGTTTGGCCAGTAGACCAGCGTCCATTCGCCATCTGTAATCGTCGCCGGCACCGTGCCCCAATTGTCGTTGAGGTTGCGCCCCGTAATGGCGTATTCTCGGTGGCCGCTATCCTTGCCCAAGAGTTGCCCGGCAAAGGACTGCCCCTGCAAGCCCTGCGGTGCCGAAAGACCGCTCAGTTCACAGACGGTGGGAAATAAATCCACCGGCTGCACCAACCCCGAAGCTCTGCCCGGCGTGGCGTCCGGGTGTTGCACCATAAAACAGAGCTTGGCCATCGGTTCGTAGAGCTGGCCCAAATCGCCCCAGGGTTTGCCCTGCAGGCCGTGGTCGCCAAAATAATGGCCGTGATCCGACATCAGCACAACCATCGTGTTTTCCTTGAGACCAAAGAGGTCGATGCTGTCCTGCAAATAACCGAGCCAGCGATCGACCATCGTCGTTTCGGCGGCATAGAGCGCGCGCACGTGCTGGGCTTCGCGCTCGCTCATGATATCCTTTATAAAGCCGTATTGTGGATAGATCAGTTCCTCGCCCTCATAGCCGGGATCGTACATATCCACGTAGTACTGCGGCGGGTCCCACGGCTCGTGCGGATCCCACGAGTCGATCCACAGGAAGAAGTTTTCCTGCTTATAATTGCGCTCCAACCAGTGCACGGCCTCCTGCATGACCTGCGGCCCCAAATAGTCGGACTCGAAGTGCCGCCGCGACATATTCATCAGATAGCGCATCACACCCGGTTTCACCTTCGATTCGGGCGCCGGACACTGTATATCGGCAAAACCATCGCTGATCCACGGTTCGCCACCCTGGCCGCGTACCCATTCGATCGAACCAAAGCCGCGGTCTAGAAAATTGCCCTGCGTCATAAACATCGGCGTATCGAAGACCAGCCCCGTCGTATACCCTTCCGCGCGCAGGCGCGCAGCCAAGGTCGGCACATCGCGCTCCATCTCGTCCCACGTATTAAAGGGATGCCCCCAGCGCCCGGTAAACAGGTCTCTGCGACAGGGCAGCGTTGGAAAGGATCCCGCATACATTTTGTCAAAGACGACGGCGTCTTGAGCAAAGCGGTCCATATTCGGCGTCTTGGCCTTGGCCTGGCCGTTCATATAGGCACCGACATGGTCGGTGCGTAGCGAGTCGAGCATGATGACGATTACGTTCATGGTGTGTCCTTTTTAAAGCTCGGGTCAATCGGCATGTACTCTCAAACTAACACAGAACGGACCGTGGGTGAATAGCCCACGGCCCGTTCTGTGTTACAACCCCGATAAATTGTCCGACAAGTCCGAGATCAATTTACCCAGATCAGTTCCTTTTCTTCGTCGCTCTCAGCGATCTCCTGCACCCAATAACGCACTGACAGATAATATTAAGGAATAACCTCATGAAACAGAAACAACACAGAACCGAAAAAAACATCCGCATTCTTCGCCAAGCCGATACGGATCAAAGCATCGATTCAGTCTGTCGAGAGCACAACCTTTCCAAAGCGACGTTCTATCGATGGGGCGTAAATACGGGGACATGGATATAGCCGATGCTAAACGGCTTAAAGACCTGGAAAAGGAAAAGTTACCCGCGTGGAAGCCATCGATCGCCTAATGGAGTTCGTGCCCTCCCTAACCCTCGAATACGATCCACTGTGGGGACCGTCGCCAAACAGGCGATCAGCCACATAAACCTGGGATTCAACGAGGAATATCAATGATCGCGCAACAAAAAAGCCGGGCACCCGTATACAGATGCCCGGCCAAAATCGGTAATGAGTAAAGTTTTTTTAGTACATATCGCCCCCAGGCGGCATGGCCGCCTGCTTCTTCGGGGGAATTTCTGTGATCAGGGCTTCGGTCGTCAACATCAAAGCGGCGATACTGGCGGCGTTTTCGATGGCGTTGCGCACGACTTTCGTCGGGTCCACCACGCCCGCCGCAACCAAGTCCTCATACTCCTCGGTCTGCGCGTTAAAACCGAAAGTCCCTTTGCCTTCGCGCACTTTGCCGACCACTACAGCCCCCTCGAAACCGGCATTATTGGCAATGGCGCGCAGCGGCTCCTCCAGAGCGCGGCGCACGATATCGACACCGATCTGCTCTTCCGGGCCCAGCTTCAATCCATCCAGCGCGTTACTACAGCGCAAAAGCGCCACGCCACCACCGGCTACGATGCCCTCCGCGACCGCCGCACGAGTCGCATGTAGCGCGTCGTCGACCCGGTCCTTCTTCTCCTTCATCTCGGACTCGGTCGCCGCGCCGACGTTGATCACCGCGACGCCACCGGCCAACTTGGCCAGCCGCTCCTCCAACTTCTCGCGGTCGTAGTCGGAAGTCGTTTCTTCGATCTGGCGGCGGATCTGAGCTACCCGA
>JBLHGI010000235.1:0-9543 GCA_047616505.1 Planctomycetota bacterium | reverse complement strand
GTTTCAATGATTTTTTACCCAAATACCCTATTACTTATCTTTTTTATCATACGATTCTAAAATTACATATTTTACTATCTTATGCAAGTTTTTTAAACCACATCAATAAACACATCCGAGACCGTAGCTCCGTGTTCAGATACAGAGAAACCCTTGAGGAATGCAGCTCCTCCAGGGCCGCTGTTTAATGCTGGATCTTGCTAATTTCTTCCCTACAGCAACACGCCTTTGTCGAGTCCGCGCATCACGTTTAACGTCACTATTATAGCGAACCCGTATGGAAAATAGGTCGGAGCCATTCCTATAATCTGGGCGCAAGTATATCCGGAGTCCCACTCCACCTCGGAGTGAGGTCGGTTCACCTCAACTTGAGAAAATATCTCTCCTATTTCTCGACGCGTATTACCGCGCACGTCATATCATCTCCCTGAACTACACTTCCTGCAAAGTCCATCCCCGCTGCTTCTATGTCGATATTTAATACCCTGTCGGTTTGGGATGCCGCATAGAATTAAGGGTTCTCGGGCGGTTTTCGCTGAGTCTTAGCTTTCGTAAAGTTCAGTTCGTAATATACGCTCCGCCTCCCCCGTCTCTACGAAAGACCTTAGGCGCTCTACCAAGTCGCGAGGCAACGGCTGAAATCCAGTCCTTCTTATTCTTCGTCCATTCTGCACCTAGACGCAAACCACATCGTTCTACATCTAAATCGTCTACGGTTAGGTTACGCAGTTCATTTGCCCTTAAACCCGAAAGAAAAGCAGTTTCATACAGGAACCGTCTATGAGTTGGCCCAACAACAAGTAGTCGGTTAATCTCATCTACTGCCATTGCCCTTCGAACTGTTTGTGGGGTAGTATCAAAAGGAGCTAAACCCTTTAGAGGACCTTGCTCTAAGTCATCGCGCTGAACACACCAGTCACAGAATGCACTAAGACCTTCAGCATAGTTTGATACCGTTTTCCCGCCCGTCCGAGATCCGGGTGTTAGGACCCAACTTCGATGCCAAACCTCCGAGGGGGAAGGTTGGCCCTCCACTTGTGTGGCCGCCAACTCGCCCTAATCGACATTAGTATTGTCAAATTAGACAAATTATTTGGCAGCCACATAAGATTATTATTTAACATATATTTATGGCCAATTTATAGAAATTATAGGCAAATTAATTGTCGACTTATTTATTATCTGCCCGATTAAAAAAAACACATCACGCTGTTTATAAACAATTTACGCAACATGGCATTTTTGGCATGCTCCTTGCAATATCCTTGGCGAATAGCAAAATAGAAACTTTAAAAGGAGCACCAAAATGAATATCCTACTCTTCTCCGCCATCGCCGCCGTCGCCTTCATTAACGCCAACGCCAATGCCATTAACGGCGAAAAAATCGCACAGAGAGTCGCTTACGTAGAAGTTGCACAGACCATCGAACGCGACGGAAATAACAACACGGCGCTAATGTCGGCCGCCGCTTATGGCGAGACAGAAATCGCCCGCAACCTCATCGCTCGTGGCACCGACGTAAACGCCCGTGGCTACATCGGCAACACCGCCTTGATCTTCGCGGTAGAAGAAGGGCACACGGCAATCGCTCGCATGCTCATCGAAGCCGGCGCCAACCCCGATGCCAACAACGACTACGGCAACACCGCCCGCACATTGGCCAAGGGCTATGGCCAGCGCGAAATAGTCGAACTCTTCGAGACGACGCCCCTGCAAACCCGCCCAGCCTTACTGGCGACTGCCTTCTAAAAAAAACTCACAAAGAAAAAGCGACCCCGCCGATAGGGCGGAGCCGCTTTTTTGTATTAGTACCAGGAGATATATCGGGAGGCTGGGGCGCCTTCAATATGGGCGCGATGATATATCGAGCTTACTGGAGACAGCAGAATGCGGTCGGTTGTAAGAAATAAAGAGGGATGCGTATGCGCTTCCCACTATTGCTCATTAATATTGCTTTAGCCCACGCACATGGGCGCTATCACCGGGATTTGAAACCTGCAAACATTGGAGACAAGGCTAAAATGAAAAACAGTAAAAACCTATTGGCAATATTACTGCTAATTGTTATCCAAGTATCATGCTATAAAGGGCAGCAGGTACTGCATTCTAAAGAGGCTACTCCTGAAAAGAATGCGACCTTGAGTATTCTGTTTGATGATGCTGGGGAGAATGGATTCAGTGACGAGGACAAGCAACTGATTACTGATATCATAATCCAATCGGAAAAAAAAGTGCGAAAGCTCTTGCCCACCCTACCTGAAGATATAGAAGTAACCGCAGTACTTATTGATAGAAATGTAGATATAGTTGGAGGGGTCACTGGTCGGGCCGATGCTCCCGGGGTCGTAATAGTTGAGCTCTCCAGCGTGTTTCCTGGAGGAATATCTGCAGCCGCCCAAAGTGCCCTGTCTTCCACCATCTTTCACGAGTTCCACCATTTGGATCGCGGCTGGACTATTCAGGGAAACAAGTTTGGAGCGGGGATTCCTATTGCAGCTGTCAATGAAGGATTGGCTAGTGTGTTTAGCGAAGAATATACAGGTGTCTATTTTGAGGAGTCGGAAAGCTACCCCGAAGACGCATTCAAATGGCTGGAGGAAATTTTATCGCTCCCTAAGGACGCCAATTACTCTACTTGGATGATGGGTGAGCACCCTGATGGCCGAAACTATATTGGCTATCGAGTTGGCAGGTATATCGTACACCAAGCGATGGCTAATTCTGGAAAAAATATAATTGAATTGAGCAAGCTTTCTCCAGATGAGATACTCGGAATAGTTGCAGGGAGGTAGAAAGCCCCGAAATGATCAACGTTCCGACACGGTACGGAACCATGCCTATAGATAGGAGCGTTGTGCCACATCCCCTCAAACTCTTTTTCACTTCTCATCCATGCTTATCCTTGATTTTCAAACGCCTGCCTTGTTCAAGATTACAACAGGCCCTCCAGATTGTCATGGCAGATAACGGTTCGCAGCGTTCCCGAACCGCGAGGCGGTTGGGCGAAGCCGGGAACGCTGCTGTTGGGCGATGTTACTTATGTCATTTTAGCGACAATACTGCGTCATGACCACCGAACTTTCAGGCCAAATAAACTTGATAAATACGCAGCTTGTAACGGTTCTACTATCAAGCCCTTGAGAGATTCTTGATTTATCCGAAGGCCGTCAATATTCGAAGAACTTAGGTCCGCTCTTTCGAGATTCGACTGCGACATTTCTGCATTGCGCAAATCGCATTCAGAAAAAATAACACCTCTGAGATCGGCTCCCTGGAAGTTCGATTCTCTCAGATCACAGCCTTCAAATCGGCAGGACTTAAATTTTGTGAACTGAAATTGAGCAAATTTTCCACTACAGTCACTCACCAAAACGTTCTGCATATGGATCTCAACAAATCGACAACCAGTAAGGCGGCATTGAACGATTTCTACTCGATGAAAAATTCCATCCCTGCAATCCATGTTTGCCAAATCGCAGTTTTGTAGACGAAGGTCGCTCATCTCAATTCTTTCAAAGATTGCTTCCCGCAGCTTCACATTATTGAGTTGAACTGATTCAAACACAACCCCTTCAGCGACCTGACCCTCAAGAGAGCAGTTGGAAATCACCACCTCACGAAAGATGGCTTCGTCCGTAATTGCCAGATTAGACAAGTCTAAAGCATCGCTAACTCTGGGAAGATTCGGCTGTCTAATCGAGTCCAATTTACCCAAAGATTATACTATCACCTTTCACGTGGTTAATATCGCCCAACCGTTCTCCAACCCACGCCCCTGGCAAATGCCAAGCCGCGTAGCGGGGATCTGTTCCGTTCGATCCAATACCCGATCATAATAAGAAAGAAAATAAACTCTCACACCATCGGCTTCAGTTGTCCACTGAGCCTTGGACTTCCCCAGTCCTGTGATCCCCTCGTCCGTATGGATCAAGGCCCAGTTGTAATTTCCCGCATTGAGCTCATCCGGCTCCACACTCCCTGCCTCTAAAAGAGGCTTAGTGCACGTTGGCCAACGCAACCCGAACCTTCATGCCCTCCCCGGCGGGTAAGTTGACGGTGCGCTCCTCCGCATCATAGTCCGTCCATGCCTTGCCGTTGACTGCCACCTTGGCAATGTGTACGGACGGATCTTCCACCGGACACACACGGTGCTTGATAGGGCGTTCCGAGCTGACATTGAAATGCAATTCGACCGCTTTCCGGTGCACATACAGATCCAGATACAGAACGTTCAGGAGGCAGTGCTCCAAACTGTGATAGGAACCCTTGGCGGGGCCGCCCTTCGTTCCGTCCACGAGCGTTCCCGCCAGATCCACGCTACAATACACTCCTCCGTGTTCTTTGTCGAAGAAGTATTGATTCCAGAACAGGCTCCCCTCGCGGAAGAGGTCCAGATAGCGCTCCTCTTCGCTCTGGTTGTATAGGCTGAGCACCATGAAGTTGCCGTACGCCTGGATAAACCATGCCTTGTTCGGACCGTGCCGCTCCGTTTGATCCCGCACGAAGGATTCAAACCATCCCCCATGCACGCCATCCCATGCCACCCGGATCATCTTTTCGCCAAGTTCCAGGGCGCCTATCCGGTACGCCTCGTTTCCGGTCAGATGGTAGAGCCGCATCAAAATCCACGACGTCTCGATGTTGCCTCCGGCAGAGAGGGCTTCTGTGCCATCGTCCCATCGTTGAGTAATACAATGCCACGTGCGGTCAAACGTATCGAGGATATATCCATCCGAGGGATCTTGCATACGGCGCAACGCCACATCCATCGTCCGCTCCATCTGCGCCAGCAGCGCGGGCCGACCGTCTGCGAGATACCAATACAACATATAGCTGCTCAAAAGACCGATCTGAGGGTTGAAGCTCTTATTGGTACTCGCGACGCTCAGATCCCGGTTCAGGGTGACGTAATAGCCTTCGTACTCGGAATCCCATGCGCGGGACTCAAAAATCTCATTCGACCGTTCCAGACAGCGGAGGGCATCGGGATCGTGAGTCGTGAAAAAGTAGAGCGCCAGCCCGGTGTTGGCATACATTTGGGTGAATGCGCCTTTGGTCGTAATTCCAGGTGCGCCTGTCTGCGTGATGAGGTCATACCAGCCCCCGAATTCGTAATCCCATCCATACTCGATCAGGTAGGACGCCGTAGTTTTGGCGAGGCGAAGATAATGCTCCTCCCCGGACAAAAGGTACGCCGCCGACAGGCTGAAAAGGTGTCTGCCGAGCATCGTCGGATATTGATCCGTTGTCCCGATCGGCTTCCAGTCTCTAGACAACCCGGTGTAAAACCGCTCGTTAGCCGGGTTTATCCCATGCGCCAGCCACGCGGGCATAATATCATGCAGCGCTTGATCCCGCCAAAACGCCCCATGCATCTCTTGTCGGCCGGTTGAATCGGAGCAATCTGCTTTGACTTTTCCCATACTTTCCTCACACAGTCCAAACGTGAAAATGCCACAAACCGCGATCGGCAAAACGTCCACTTTGACTCTCCTCAGGTCTTCTTACCTCTTCATCAGCCAAGAGGAAACTCTTCTAATCGCTTGGTCCCGTCGATGGTAGCGATGCTCAGTCGAAGACACGGTAAATGTCATTATCTTCCAGTACGGCTGTACGACGGGGGAAAATCACCCTCGGAGGGGACACGTTGCGAGTCCACAGAGACTCAACCAACAACGATCACGTAACCAAAGAGGATAGTCGGGAAGTCCATCCTTCCTTCTTCTTACCTTCCTCCACTCTGGGACGCAGGTGGGCATGCCAATGCGTCTCTGCCCCCTTGAAGATCCACACAATCAGGAAGGTCATGCACAGATAGAAGAAGCCAGCCGCGATGAAGGATTCGAACGGGGCGAAGTGGCGCGAATTGACGATCCTCGCCGCTCCGAACAGATCGACAATGGTAATCAAGCCGGCCAGAGCGCTGCCATGGAGCATGAAGATCACCTCATTGCCGTAGGACGGTAAGGCCCTCCTAAAGGCGCTCGGTAAGATGATGCGTCGGTACTGGGTCGCTCTGGACATCCCGTACGCTTTGGCTGCCTCGACCTCGCCGAACGGCGTCTGCGCTATGGCACCGCGGAGCATCTCGCCGGTATAGGCCGCGGTGTTCAGGGAGAACGCAATGAGGGCGCACCAGTAGGCTTCTTTGAACACGATCCACAGCACGCTCTCCTTGAGCAGTTCGAACTGTCCCGCGCCGTTATAGATCATGAACATTTGCACCAGCAAGGGGGTGCCGCGAAAAAAGTAGATGTAGGCCCTGGGCCAGAATGCGATAAACCGACGGCCCGATGTAGCCACCAGGGCTAGCGGCACGGCCAAGACCAAACCGAAGATCAGCGCCAGGACCACAAGCTGTACGGTGAGCCACAGGCCCTCGAGGTACAGCGGGAGATTCTCGATGATGATGTTGAAATCCACGATCTAGGCCTTCCTCACGCCAACGCTGTATCGTCTTTCAAGCCAACGCAGGCCGATGTCGGACACGCCGGTAATGACCAGAAATAGGATGGCTACGAGGAAGTAGAAGGTGAATGGTTGCCGGGTGGCTCCCCCGGCTTGGTAGGCGATGTCGACCATATCGTGCAAGCCGATGACGGACACCAACGCGGTAGTCTTGGCCAACACCAGCCAGTTGTTGCTGAAGCCCGGCAGCGCGTGCCGCACCATCGCCGGCATAGTAATCCGCAAGAAGACCTGCATCGAGCTCATGCCGTACGCGTATCCCGCCTCGATCTCCCCCCGGGACACCGCCATTATCCCGCCGCGAAACGTCTCGGTCAAGTAGGCGCCGAAGATGAAGCCGATCGTCAGCACTCCGGCGGCGAAGGCACTTACGTCGACGTAGTCCCACCCAAGCCGATCGCCGATATCATTGACCAGGATTTGGCCACCGAAGAAGATTATGTACATGAGCACTAGATCCGGCACGCCGCGGATCACGGTCGTGTAGACCCCGGCGACCCACTTCGCGAACCGCGATCCCGACAGTTTCGCCACGGCGCCGATCAAGCCGAGAACAATGGCAATCAGCAGCGACAACACCGCCACCTCGACGGTGAGCAGCATCCCCTTTAGGATTAATGGCAAATAGCCGTGCAGATCGAACACCAAAGAAGCTCCAATAGTGCGTTAACCATGGGCGCAGTCACTGTTGATCGGGACGCCCTTGTCAGCCCCCGAAGACGTCGAATTCAAAGTACTTGGCGTTGATCTTCTCGTACGTGCCGTTGGCGCGAATCGCATCAATAGCCTTGTTGAGCTTGTCGACCAAATCCTGGTTCTTCTTACTGACCGCGATCCCGGCACCTTCGCCAAAGTATTCGACGTCGATGTAATCTGGCCCGACGAACTCCCAGTCCTTGCCCTGGTCGGTGTCGAGAAAGCCGTCCTTCAACGCCACGGAGTCGGCAAGCAAGAGATCCAGCCGCCCTGCCACGGCATCCAGATAGGCCTCGTCCTGCGTTGCATAGCGCTTGAGGTCTACGCTGCTGCCGAACTTTTCGGTAATGAAGTTGTCGTGGGTAGTGGCACGCTGCACACCAACGGCCTTGCCTTTCAGGCCCGCTTTATCGATTTCAATTCCAGAGCCCTTCTTGCGCACGAACTTGGCGGGCACCTGATAGTACTTGTTGGTGAATGCAACCTTCTTTTTCCGCTCCTCGGTCATGGCCATAGACGCGATGATGGCGTCGTACTTGCGTGCCATCAGCGCGGGAATTATGCCGTCCCAGTCTTGTTGCACCAGAGTGCACTTGGCGCCCATCTCGGCGCACAGCGCATTGGCAATGTCGATGTCGAAGCCCACCAGCTTACCCTCGGCGGTCATCGAACTGAACGGTGGATAGGCCCCCTCCACACCGATGCGAATCTTTTTCCAATCCTTGGCGTTGGCGGCGCTACTGCCCAGTATCAGCACGACCGAGGCCAGCACGCGTACGACGAGTTTGTTCAATTTCCTACTCCTGTTTGCTTTATGTCGGTTGCACCGCTGCAGCGCGGTCATGGCATAACCTGCTAAACCCATTAGCGTCACCTCAACGTTCCCGCTAGAAACTGCCTGAAACGCGCAGATTTCGGCTGGTCGAAAACCTGCGCCGGTAGGCCCTCTTCCTCGACCTGACCTTTGTGCAGAAACATGACCTTGTTGGACACCTCCCGCGCAAACGCCATCTCGTGCGTGACCACCAGCATGGTGCGGCCCTCTTCCGCCAGGCCGCGCATCACCTTGAGCACCTCTCCCACCAGCTCTGGGTCGAGGGCCGACGTCGGCTCGTCGAAGAGCATCATTTTCGGCTCCATGGCGAGGGCCCGAGCGATTGCAGCTCGCTGTTGTTGACCACCCGACAGGTGCGCCGGGTAGTAGTCTTTGCGCTCGTACATCCCGACTCGCTGCAACACCTGCTCGGCGCGTTCCACCGCCTCGGCCCTAGGCACCTTGAGAACGTGCATCGGCGCCTCAACGACATTTTGGATCACCGTCATGTGGGACCATAGGTTGAACTGCTGAAACACCATAGCCAGGTGCGAGCGGATACGAGAGACCTGGCGCTTGTCCTCGGGCACCCGCCCGGCGCCGGATTTGGTTGTCATCTTGATCAGTTCGCCGTGCACGTAGACCGTACCGGCGTCCGGAGTCTCCAGCAGATTGATGCAGCGCAACAAGGTGCTCTTTCCCGAGCCACTGCTGCCGAGGATAGAGACCACGTCGTGCTCGTGCGCAACCAGCGAGATCCCCTTGAGCACCTCGAGGCTACCGAAGTTCTTGTGCAGATCTTCTACGACCAGAGCCTCAGTCGCTTCGCTCATTCAATCCCCTCTGAAAATCTTCTGCTTGTTCGACCGGCCGCGGCAATAAAGTAGTCGGGGAGGCAATATCGGGCAATTCTCGACAATGAATGCTCGGGCTTATGGCAGCAAGACACTCCCATTCAACTTCTATTATCATAGTGTCCAGATCATGGGGGGCCGACATACCCCTGTAGCGTTTCTTCCCTTCGGGGTGTCCCGCGCGTCTTTCGAGCTCCTGCCATTTCTTTTCCAGCTCTTCTAATTCCTCCCATTTTCCCGAACGAATCTTCTGCACTTCTCGCCTGAGGATCATCGTAACTCTCCTTTCCTTTTTCATGTCTGTAGAGAATTATCTTTGATCGCTCGTATCATTATAATCCTCTAAAACCAGATAAAGACGGAGATCAAATTCGAGCTGATGATAATCGGGTTCCATATATGTACACAGCTGATAAAAGGACTTATCATGCCCTTTCTCTTTGAGATGTGCCAGCTCATGAATAACAACGGATCTAAATAACGGTTCTGGAGTATTTTTTAGACGATCTGCGATGCGAATTTCACTTTTAGACTTCAGTTTCCGACCCTGGACTCTAGACTTCGTAGAATGCAGACCCAATGCGTGATGATCGATCGAGATTCTCTTATCAAATAGCACTCGTGCAATGGGCGGAGAACTTTTCAGGTAGCGCTTTTTTAGCTCTATTACAAAATCATACAATGATTTATCTGATGTGATAGTATTTGAG
>JBLHGI010000234.1:0-9578 GCA_047616505.1 Planctomycetota bacterium | reverse complement strand
TCCGTCGGTCAGGATGGCGATGGAGGGACAACCCACATACTGCTGAGTGCTGGCGGCCACGTGGTGTATGACGCAGCCCGGTACGTGCTGGAAGTTCATGGAATTACATTCGAGTTGGGTTTGTCGGAGTAGTGAATAGGAATTATAAAAGGGTTTTTATAATGAGTGGTCAAATGATGTAGGTGTCTTTTCGCCCTAGGATTTTCCGGGGGTCTGCCTTTCCTCTAGTTACTTCAGGCGGCAAGCTGATGCACCTAATGAACAATGCTTCCAAGCTTTGATGAAACTTGGAAGAATTGTTTGCCCAGGGCCGTCGCCATATGGGCGATCTTCCTCAGCGTGGATAGGCCGGTGGCGTATCCCGTGATAGCGGAATCGGTGCGAATTCTCACCATGTCGAACCGGTTGAGCCCCCGGCCTCGACCTCCTCTTGCGGCCAGGGAACGACGACCCTGAAGTTCTCTATTCTTTGGCGGCCATCGGCGCGGGCGGCCCCGAGTGATGTTCATAGCCCGAAGCGTGCGCACGCCACTTTTTATCGACTACGACCTTGTGCGAGTAAAACGGATCTTGCTGCTCGCGGATATGGCGTTTGAGCATAGATCGATGTTCGAGTAACACCTCGTGATAGGCGGGATCCATCGCCAGGTTGACCATCTCGCCCCGATCCTGCGTCAAATCGTAGAGCTCTTCTCCGCCGGTCGGATCGTCCGCCCCGCCGCTGCCTTCGAGATAGGAAGTATATTTAAAACCTGAGCTGCGAATCATCCGCCCCGGGCTTATGGTGTACCCCCACTCCGAATACCACTCGGCGGCGACAAACTCTCGCTCCATACCTTCTCCTGTTAGCAAGGGGGCAAAGCTCCTGCCAGATAGCCCCTCCGGCACCTCAACCCCTGCATATTCGCATAGGCCCGGGAACAAATCCAGCAGCGAAGTCAGCGTCTCTATCCGCTGCCCTCCTTTCGGCACGCGGGGTCCAGCGGCAACAAAAGGCACCCGCATCGTCTCCTCGTAAAACGAGACTTGTTTAGTCGCCGTCTGATGCGATCCCATGCCGTCGCCGTGGTCGGCCATCAAGATCACCAGCGTATCGTCCAACACACCGCCCTCTTCTAATAGCCGCAATATGGTCCCGACGTGATCGTCCGCCATTTTGCTATAGTGGCGAAATGCGTCGATATAATAGCGCCAATCCTCTTCACTGTAGTGCGAGGTCTGGCCGGTGCGTAGGTGGCTACAGCACATGTAGCGAATGGGCAGTGGCAAATTCTCCCAGTTGGGCACGCTATTATTCGCTGGCAGGTTCGGCAGGTCTACCGTCCGCTCTGGATGCCCCACCGGCCCATCGAGGCTGCTGTGCTCGCCGACCCAGCTGCAGATGTTGTGCGGGTTTTGCAAGTCTACCACGCAGCAGAACGGATCGGGAAAACCACCTTCGGCCCATTCGGCGAAACGGTCCATCGCCCAGTTGTCTTTCCAGGTATCGCTATTTTCCGGATAGCCCACCGGGACTTGAGCTGATTTGCGCTGGCCGTCCGCCACAATATCAAAACCGCGCAACCCCCCCGAGTCGTGGCACTTGCCAAAGTGTATGGTCTGATAACCAGCCTGTTTAAAAGACTCGCCGATCGTCGGCATATCCTCCGGCACGCTGCGATTGGGCACGATATCAGGTCCTTCGACTTTCGTCCCATTGGCGAGTACCCCGGTATCGTGAGGAAAGCGCCCGGTCCAAAACGCAGCCCGCGCCGGCGCACATAATGGACAACTGGTGTACATATTTTCAAACACCACCCCGCGCGCCGCGATGCGGTCGATATGGGGTGTATCGGCCCAACTGCTTTCGCCATAGGCGCCGACTGCGCGCGTCGACAAGTGGTCGCTTACTATTACTAAGACATTCGGCATGGTGCCCCCTACGATTGGGCTTTCGTGAAGTGAATAAATGGCAGGTGATTCCTCTTTGCGCATATAGGTTGATCGAGCAGACCGACTATGATATAGGGTGGTCTCAACTCTGAAGTGCACGTTTAGTGTTTATGAATTACCGTGTTTAAAGGTATCGTTTGGCGATCGAAATTTCAGTATTTTTCTGGGTCGGTCATTGAGTCGGTTTTTCGCCCGCCGGATTTTAGCTTGAGTGATCGTCTTAAAGTTAGTGCCCTTAGGGAAATACTGTCGTAATAACCCGTTGGTATTTTCGTTGGCCCCGCGCTCCGTTATTGCTGTTTATGATTTACAGTCGTGATAATTATTATCGTTCGATTTCTACGATCCAAACCCAGTGGCCTGAGCGCCTCGAGCCATTCTTCTGGGGCGCGCTGCTAGTAAAAGAGGCGCTCCTCTTCTTCGGCTGCGGTGCGAATTTCCTTCTTTGTTTTGGCTGCGGAGACGACGACGAAGTGCCAGGGCTGTAGGTTGGCACCGCTCGGTGCTGAACTGGCTGCTGCGAGCGCCTCTTCGACCAATTTGCGTGGTACGGGTCTATCCGAAAAATCGCGCGACACGCGTGAGGCGTCCATCTGCCATCTCCTTCGTTGACCAGATTGGCTACTCTGAGACTATGAAGAAATGTGGACGCACTCAAGTACGGTTGAGTTAAGTGGGCCGTGTCGGTTGACGGTATAAATGGCAATAAGCTTATTTCCCTTGCTGTATTGATACTATCATAAAGAGATGACAGGAGTTTCTATGAGAGCACTCGATGAAACGCAGTTAGCGCAGTTCGAACGCGATGGTTTTTATATTGCACGCAAATTCTATGACGCGGAGGAAATCGGTCTGTTAGGGCAGGCTGCGCGCGCTGATAATGCACTTGATGAGCGCTCATTTAACCGCGATGACGGCGAGGGTGGGCGCGTGCGTTTGACGGTGTGGAACCATCCAGGTGATAATGTCTATGGCATGTATGCGCGCGGTCGGCGTATCGTCGATAGCATGGAGGCCATTTTAGGGGGCGAAGTGTATCACTACCATTCAAAGATGATTCTCAAAGACCCGCGCGACGGTGGTGCTTGGACCTGGCATCAGGACTACGGTTATTGGTATTTCAACGGCTGCCTCTATCCACTCATGGCCAGCGTGGCGGTGGCCGTCGATGCAGCCACGCGCGAAAACGGCTGTATGCAGGTGCTTAAGGGCTCGCATCATATGGGGCGGGTTGAGCACGTGCTGCGCGGTGAGCAGACGGGTGCGGATCCCGAGCGCGTCGAGGAGGCGGAAAAGCGCCATGAACTGATCTATTGCGAAATGGACCCGGGCGACGCGCTGTTCTTTCATTCAAACCTCTTGCACCGCTCGGATCAGAATAAATCTGAAAACGCGCGTTGGTCGCTGATCTGCTGTTATAATGCCGCGCGCAACGACCCCTATAAAACAGCCCAGCATCCCAACTACACGCCGCTCGCCAAGGTCGAAGATAGCGCGATTAAAGAGATCGGTCTGCGTCGCTTTGCAGAAGGGGATGAGGTCGCTTGGCTCGATCCCGATTATGCGATGAAAAAGCGCCGCGAAGAGCTGGAGGCGAAAAAATAGAAGCCGTGCCCGCCGGAGGGTTTTGGCTCTTCGAATTGTTGATGGTAGGTCTACTCGGCCTTTGTTTGCGACATGCGGCAACGCGTGGTTTGCACGCGGTGCTTACCCTGCTGGCCGGCGTTGTTTTTGGCTTGATCTTAGAGTGGGCTACTATCGAGCAGCTCGCTGCTTATCAGTATGGCCAGCAGTTTTTTCTGGCCATATATTCGGTGCCGCTGTCGATTGGCATGGGCTGGGGTATCATACTCTACAGCGCGGCGCTGTATACGGATAGTAGTACGCTATCCCCTCTACTGCGCCCCGTTGCCGATGCCTTATTGGCACTCCATATCGATCTGACTATGGATGCTGTGGCAATTCGCTGGGGGATGTGGGATTGGGGCAAGGGTTTAGAACACGATTATTTTGGCGTGCCCTATGAGAATTTTTGGGCGTGGTTCTGGGTGATCTTTTTCTTTTCGGCAGCCCGGCGTTTACTCAGTCTAGAGCGGGTGCCTTACCGCGTGGTCGTAGCCCCATTGGGGGCCATTGTGCTGGGCGTGTTGGGCGTGTTGATGAGCAATCGCTTTATCGTCAGTTATGTGCCCGAGTCCTATGTGCTGGCGACGGTCTGCGCGCTTCTTTTAATCGCGTTGGTTGCCGTGTTTGCACAGAGGCCCCGCCTCGTGCGTCGGCCGCATTGGCTCGCTCGTTGGGTGCCGCTGGTGTTCCATGGCTATTTCTTGGGTGTCGGCCTGTTTTTTGGCATGTTTATAGAACAGCCCGTTCTATTTTGCGTTGGCCTGCTGATGGCTTTTTTATCGGCTGTGTTGCACCGCCGCGCTCTATTTAATTTTCACAACGATGCATAATACGAGGATTTATACTATGCCCAACCAGGTGCTATACGACGAGACGCATCGTCCGCAATTCCACTTTACGGCGCAGAAAAACTGGATTAATGACCCGAACGGCCTAGTGTATTACCAAGGTGAATACCACCTCTTTTTCCAGCACAATCCCACGAGTGTGCTCTGGGGCAATATGACTTGGGGGCATGCTATAAGCACGGATCTCGTGCACTGGACCCAGCTCGAACACGCGCTGTATCCCGACGATCTGGGCACGATATTCTCGGGCTCGGCCGTTGTGGATTGGCATAATACATCGGGGCTGCAAGAGGGCGACGAGCCGCCTTTGATCATTCTCTATACTTCGGCGGGTGCGCATGTGCCAGAGCCCGTGCCCTTTACGCAGAGTTTGGCCTATAGCAACGACCGGGGTCGCACGTGGGAGAAATACGAGGGCAACCCCGTTCTCGGCCATATAAAAGGCAGCAACCGCGATCCCAAGATCGTCTGGCATAAAGAGACGAATCAATGGCTGATGGCGCTCTATCTAGAGGGTGCAGAATACGTGCTCTATGGCTCGGTTAATTTGCGGGAATGGCAGCACCTGTGCGACTTAGAGTTGCCCGGTGTTTCTGAATGCCCGGACCTTTTTGAGCTGCCGATCGATGGCGATATGCAGAATACGCGCTGGGTCTATTGGGGGGCGAATGGCGGCTATTTACTCGGTCATTTTGACGGGGCGGTCTACGTGCCCGAAACGGAGGTGTTTTGTGCAGAGCATGGGCCCAATGGATATGCGGCGCAGACCTGGAGTGATGTAGCCGCGGCCGATGGGCGTCGCATACAGATTGCGTGGATGCGCGGTGGAAAATACCCGGCGATGCCCTTTAACCAGCAGATGTCCTTTCCCGTCGAGTTGACGTTGCGCACGACGCCTGCCGGGGTGCGTCTTTGCCGAGAGCCCGTGCGCGAGGTCGAGGTCTTACAGAAGAAAGTACATTATGGTGAAAGCGCGGAGTTGAGCCCTGGGAAACCGCTGCGGCCGGACGTAGAAGGTGATCTGTTTGATATTCGTTTGCAGCTAGAACCCGGTGAAGTCCATGTCGTTGGTGTGCAAATTCGCGGCAATGATTTGCGCTACGATGCGGTGGCGCAGCGGCTCTCTTTTTTGGGAAAAGAGGTCGAACTAGAAGTACGCGACGGTAGTATTTCGCTGCATTTATTGGTCGATCGCACGTCGTTGGAAGTCTTTGCCCACGATGGCGAAGTGTCGATGTCGTTCTGTTTCTTACCCGAAGCGGCCGACGTGCCGCTTGTGTTCTATGCCGAAGGAGGCGTGGCGCAACTGCGTGCGTTGGAGCTACATGAACTGCGCTCGGCTTGGGTTTGACAGGCCTGCCTAGGTCTCTGTCATCGCCCACTTACCGGACTTATTG
The DNA here is from genome assembly GCA_047616505.1 of Planctomycetota bacterium. Classification (GTDB taxonomy): domain Bacteria; phylum Latescibacterota; class UBA2968; order UBA8231; family UBA8231. The sequence continues at coordinate 3,775 of JBLHGI010000234.1, read as the reverse complement.
ATAGCGCCGGTGCGGAGAAACTCTAAACGCAGCGGGTGGCGTATCGCATGGGGATTCTATACGCTTTTGCTCTTGGCATGTGGCCCCGAGACGCCTAAGGATATGCTCGTTGACTATAGCGAGCGCGTCTACAACACGCTTGAGGTCGAGAGCCCTGCCGTTTATGCCAGTGCTCTCGGTCGCTACCCTCGTCGTCGCGATTTGCGGCTTGAATTAGGCGATCTGCGCATCGGTTTGCTCGAGTTGGTATCGCTGGAGCGCTGTGGCCTAGAAGAGTTGGTGGCCGCGCGCAACAGTGGTCTCGGCAAAGTGATGCTGCCTAGCCAACAGCTTCTCTATGAGCACCGCCTGCTCGCGTTGGCGCGCGTTTGTGTCGATACGCTGCGCGCGCATGGAGAGGCTCCCGAACTGCTCGCCCGCCTAGGAGAAGTTATACAGTTAAAAGAGCGCGATCTGCCGCAGGCCTATTGGAACGCTACTTTTGCCAGTGGCGAATTTGCCGAGCATTTTTCATTGGCGACGCAGGCTCTGCCGCTCGAGCAAGAACAGGATTCGACGCCGCAAGTACAGGCGCTGTATTATTTGAGAGATTTATCGCCCCTGCTCGGTCAACCAGGGGAGGTCATCGATTCGGCAGAGCTAGAACGGCATTTTTTCTCTTTGCAAAATCGCAGCTACGGCGGCCAGTTGATGCTCTCTATGGATTTGCTGAGCTTTTATTTAGAGCGTGTTGCGCATGCGATAGAACTGCGTCAGTTGAAAAACAGCCTTTGTCCTCAAGGGGTGCCCACGCCTAAAGCAAAGGTCATGCAGACGGTGTTCCTAAAGTTTTACGCCGCAAAAACGCAGAAGTATTTAGCGCGCGTGCACCGCGAGGGTAGCGCGTGGGGCGATGCGGTCGATGAACTGGTCGCCGCGCAGTCGAAGCTGCAGCTCCCCGCTCCCTTTGTCGCCTATCGCGCTCGCCACCTGGACCCACAATTGCCCACGGCGACGCGGGCGCGGTTTGCGGCTGCGATAGAACAGCACACTAGTGCCTGGCAGACTTTCTTCTCCCAGTGCGGTATGAACCAGTTCAACGCCCCTGTAGAAAAGCTCTGATCTCTTCGTTTTGTGGATGGTCTGGGCGCAGGTCCAATACTTTGTAAAGGTGGAAACGTGCCTTGTCTGGGTTGTTGAGGTTGCGAAGGTATATTTGCCCCAAATCCAAATGTGCAGCGGCGTAGTCTGGCTCTATATCTAATAGGCGTTGCCAGTGCCTAGCCGCTTCCTCGTATTGGTGCTCTTCGCGCAGGGCCAGGGCCAATTGCTCGCGGCTGGCTAGGTGTTGGTCGTCAAAGGCGAGCGCGCGTTGCCAGGCTCTTAGTGCCGCTTGGCTATTGTTCAGATCGTAGCGGTGGACAAGGCCGCTATTATAGTGGGCTGCGACCGATGTTGAATCGAGCATCAAGGCCTGTTGCCACTGTCGCAGGGCCACCTGGAAATGACCTAAACGGCGGTGGGCGATCCCTAAGTTCAAATAATAGGCGGCATCGAGCTGTCCGGGGTCGAGCAAAAGTGCGCGCTTAGCTAGACGCACGTAGCTTGCGGGGTCTTCTTGCGCTAGCGCGGCGCGCGCCCCGCTCATATAGGCAGCGGCCAGGGCTTGCACGGGTGAGATCGCGTGCGCTGGTGGTGTAGCTATATGTGCGACGCGCCAGATTTCTATGGCAGGGCCTGGTTGTTGCAAGCTGTTAAAGTGGGCCAGTGGTACGTAATAAGCATCGAGCAGGTCGTATCTGGGGTTACTCTGTTCTAACCCCTGTGGTGCGAAGGTTTTTACTCGCCGTGCGCTAGTGGGCAGCTGTTGGGCAAAGGTCGAGTCTATATGCGAGGCGCCGAGTGGGTGTCGGTGCAGTAGGGCGTAGGGTGTGGAAAAATCGTCGAATAATTTTTGGTCGCCTTGTGCCTTTTCGCCATTTCCCGCCTGTATGGCGTAGTGGTAAAAGGGTGGAATGGACGACTCTTGTTCAAAAAAATTGAGATGTTCTTCTAGTTGTTTATAGCCGGCATTCCACACATAGTATTTGGTGCGCCACCACAGATGCTCAAAGGTCTCGATCTGCGGGTCGCCTGCCCAGCCGCCAAAATTGGCTAGCGTACTGCCTGCGGGCACCTCGCGCTCTATCCATTGCCTTGCTTGGGCGCGCGTGTCTTGCGCTATTAATAGCCGTGTTACGGATAGCGAGTTATAGAACGGTTGGATCAGGGCCAAACACAGCAGGCACGTGCGCCAGGGGCGCTGGCGTATTAGCGTTAGGCCTGCAGCGGCGAGTAGGCATTGGAGGGCCGCTGCGGGTAGCGCGTAGCGCACAAAGACCAGCTGCCCACTGCTAATGGCGATATAATAGGCGGCAAAGCTGACGAGTAGTAGTCTTCCCGACGCACTTTGCGCCGTGCGCCAAATACCCGCCAATGTCAGTAGTGCTCCTAAAAAGCCGAGATTGTACAATAAGCTAAAACGGGCGTGATACCATGCGGCCGGGCCTAGGTCATCGCGCCCACTGGCCGTGTGTGCAACGACGGCGCTGAAATCTTGTAAAAAACGCTCGTGCTCAATTAGTACATAGGGCGATGCGAAGGTAAAGGTGGCGATAGAAACCAGTGCGCTTAGCCACAGGCGTTTATCGAATAGTGAACGCCGTAGCTGTAGGTGGGCAGCGAGGATGGCAACGGCTATGAGGGCGCCGTGGTATTTGCTCGCGGCGGCCAGGCCAACAAATAGCCCCGCCAGCGCATAGTCTCGTGCACGCTCGTGCGCGCGCTCATGTTGTGAGAGCCGCAGGGCCGCCCACAGCGCTGCGACAAACCAAAAAGTCATGGGGATATCGGCTGCTGCGAGCGGTGCTTGGCGCACGGCTAAGACGGATACAGCGGCGAGAGCGGCGGCGGCTAAGGCCGCCGAATCTCCATATATGCGGCGGGCTATAAGGGCTAGCCATAGAACGGTTCCCACTCCCATGCAGGCCGATACTGAGCGGCCAATTAGCAGGATATCGTCTGCCTGCCAGAAATAGTAGTGGGCAACGGATTGGCTCAAACTCCATCCCGATAGGACCGATTGCAGCGCCAAGAACAGGGCGTAGAAACTGGCCAAGAGATAGTAGTGGAAGTGCGGGTAATAATAAAAATCGGGATTTAAGTCGCCGTCGAAGAATAGCAGGGGCCAGTAGACAAAATTGAACTCGTCGGGGTGCCATACCGGTTTGCCCGCTAGCAGGGGCCCGAGGCGTAGAACGGCCGCGATAAATAGAAATATCGACCATAGCGCGTATCGGTACATCAAAGATCTCGTACTTGCATTAGTTTGCGCTGGAGGGATTTTACCTGTGGATGGTCGGGCGCCATTCTGAGTGCGTGTGCGAAGGCGCGCCGCATCTCGTTTTCTTGTAGTAGTCGCACGGAAAAGAGCACGGCCAATGTCGACCAGAAGGCGGCGGGCACATCGGTGATGGCCAGTAGGGCGTCGCCGTCTACGAGGTAGTGGTAAGCGATGAAATAGTCGAGTGAATCAGGGCTAAAAATTAGATAGTATAGGTAGTACAGCCCAGATACTAGGTAGAGGTGGAAGGTGGGATAATTAAAAAAATGGGGGTTGAGGTCGCCGCTCCAGAAACCCAGCGGATACAGGAGAAATGCTCGTTCGTCGACGTGGGACCAAGCCAGTCCCGAAATGGGCCACCGCAAATAAAGCGCTAAGGCACCGATGGCGATGGCCCAACTCCACTCGAATTGT
>JBLHGI010000233.1:0-9581 GCA_047616505.1 Planctomycetota bacterium | reverse complement strand
AGGTGCTCTTTGGCGAGGAGCAGATCGATCTGAGTTGTGTCGAGCAACTCGTCGACCCCGGCCAGACGCGCGCGCTGGCGGCGGCACTGCTCTACGCTCGCGAGCACTATATAGACGATAATCGTTCGTTAAGAGAAATACTAATTTGTGTCGAGCGAGATCTCGACGCTGCTGGTCTCGACGTTTTAGACGCAAGCCGTCGAGGCAATCTGGTCCGCTTTCGTTCTATCGAATTAGCCGCTGCTCTCAACCGCCTGCGCAGCCTGCGCCTACGATAGGTCAATGCATAGGCATAGAGTCGATCATTTTATATATTCATATAGCAGACTATCGTATACCAACTGGAGATTGTTCTCATGTATAGACTCGTCCTTTTATTGGCGGGATTGTCGTTCGTTATGGCCTGCGGTTCAGAGCCGCCGCCTTCGTTAACTCATTATGTCGCAGCACAGGAAGCATTGGCTGACGACGATTACGATAGAGCGCATAAGGCGCTAGCGCAGTTGCTACAAACGGCTGATCCGGCGTTTAAGTCGCTGGCCCAACAGGCGGCTAGCGCCGGTGATATCGAGGCCATGCGCGTCGTTTTTAAACCGCTGTCTGAAGAGATTATCAAGGGAGAAGTGCCCGAGGGATACGTGCTCGCGTATTGTCCCATGGCCGACAACAACCAAGGGGGACATTGGATACAAAAAGACGGCCCATCTATTATGAATCCCTATTTCGGATCCACCATGCTACATTGTGGCGTCTTTAAAGATTGATGTACAAAGAAATGAAGGGTTCAATCTGCCAGCGAAAGCACTTGCCATGCGCTGTATTTGCTCTTTACCTGCCGCATTTACCCTGGCCTACCCGCCATGTTCAGCGTAGTTTTTGCCCATGATCCAAGTCGAAAATGTCATTCGTCGCTACGGTGCACTCACGGCCGTCGATCGCGTCAGTTTTCATGTCGATAGGAACGAAATCGTCGGTTTTGTCGGCCCCAACGGCGCCGGCAAGAGCACCATGCTTAAAATGCTCTCGACCTTTCTCTTGCCCAGCGAGGGGCGGATAAGAGTAGACGGTTTTGATGCGGTCGAAAGTCCACTGGCCGTGCGCCGTCGCATCGGTTATCTCTCGGGCGATACGCCGCTTTATCGCGAGATGCGCGTCGATAAGTTTTTGCGCTTTATCGGCCAGGCCCGCGGTTTAGAAGGCGACGCGTTGGAGAAGGGTTTTGACTGGGCCGTAGATGTATGTGGCTTAGAAGGCGTTCTGCTGCAGCGCGTGGACGAGTGTTCTACCGGTTTTCGCCAGCGCATTGGTTTGGCTACAGCGCTGATCCACGACCCCCCGATCTTATTGCTCGACGAACCTACGCATGGTTTCGATCCCATGCAGGTGATGGCTTTTCGCGATATGTTAGTGCGTCTCAAACCCGAACGCGCGATACTCTTTAGCACGCATATCATTGCCGATGTCGAGGCGATATCAGATCGCGTGTTGGTTATCCATCAGGGGCGTATCTTGGGCGATGGTCGCGTTGAGGATATAGCCGCACAAAACGGCATAGCAGGCGCCGGCCTAGAGAAGGTTTTCGCCCACCTAGTGCAAGCAGAGGGTCGAGATGTCCACTGAAATATTGTCGCGGGTCGCGCGTGAAGAGCCGCTGCGTTTCGCGCAATTTATGCGAGGTTTTCGCGTCGTTTTTTCGCGCGAACTCGCCGCCTATTTCGATTCGCCTATCGCCTATATTTATACCGCTGTATTCTTGGTGCTTTCCTGCACTACGTTTATGAATTCCTTCTTTCTCGCCGCCATCGTCGATATGTCGGCCTATTTCGAGGTCCTGCCCTTTCTGCTCATTCCCTTCATCCCCGCCATCACGATGCGCACTTGGGCTGAAGAACATGCGCAGCACACCTTTGAAATGCTGATGACGCTACCGCTGCATCCGCTACAGGTCGTGCTTGGGAAATACGCCGCGGCTCTGGCCTTTTATAGCATCGTGCTCATGGGCAGTTTGCCGATCGTCATCATGCTTGTCTTTCTCGGCCAACCCGACTTAGGCCTGATCGCCGCCAACTATCTCGGCGCCTTTCTGCTCGGCGCGTTCTTCCTTTCTTTCGGTCTTTTGGCTTCGGGTATGACGCGCGACCAGATCGTCGCCTTTGTCTTGGCGACGCTGCTCGGTTTCGTCTTTGTGCTGTCGGGGCACGAAAAAGTCGTCGAAGTGCTCGATGGACTCGCGCCCGCGCTGCAATTGGGCACTTGGTTCTATGAGTCGGTCTCCGTGTTGCCGCATTACCAGGTCTTCGGCCGCGGCGTCGTCGCGCTGGCCGACCTCGTCTATTTTCTGCTGATGAGTGGTTTCTTTGTGCTCATGAACTATATCAGCCTGCAGAGGACGCGCTATTGAAGCACCGTTTCCTGCTGCAAACGGCGCTGGCCTGTGCCCTCCTCCTCGGCATTGCTGCCTATGCGGGGCGCATTCTACGCCTGAGCGACAGCTGGGCTATAGGGCAGGCCGATATCGCCCAACTCCATCCCGAGACTGAGCAGTATCTGGCGGGTCTCGACCATTCCCTCAGCATTACCTACTTCGCCACCGATGCCGAGCGCATGCCCACGCATCTCAAGGAAGTCGAACGCCAGGTCCGCCGCCTGCTCAAATCGTTTAAAAGAAGTGCCCCCGGGCAAATAGACTACCGCGTCATCGATCCTGAAGCTAGCGGTGCTACGGGCATCGCCTACGCCGCCCGCCACAAAGCTTCGTCCTTTAGCGTGCGGCGCGTATTACACGACGAGCAATCCGAGCAGAAAATCTGGTCTTCGCTCGTTTTGGCCAGCGCTGGGCAGCCCGAGATACTTATACAGAGCATCCAGCAAGACCACTTGCGCCACTTAGAAGGGCTCGTCGTCGAGCATTTAAAAGCACAGCGCCAACCGCCGCGCCCCGTCTTCGCCGTTGCGGCCAATGGCCCCTATCGCCTTCTGCCTGCGCTGCTCAACGAACGCGGCGACGTGATCGAATTAGATCTAGATCGAGAGAGCGAAATACCTCTCGACGCCGATGTGCTGTTCTGGATGCAGCCAAGTGTCGTTACCCCTGAGCACGTGCGCAGTTTGCGCCGCTTCGTCGAGTCCGGTCGTTCGGTCGTCTTAGCGGGCAGTGCCTATTCTGTCGGTTATGCTCTCGAAGCCGAAAAGACGCTCTATATAGCCCGTCGTTTTGACAGCGCTTGGGAAGACCTACTACAACCCTTCGGCCTGAACCCCGTGCCCGACCTATTGCTCGATACCAATATGGGCACGGTCCATATCGAGGCGGGGGGGCAGGTGCACGAAGTAGAAGCTCCTTTTCATCTGCGCATGTTGCCCGCCTTTTATCATATGAAGGGTTTTCGCCTGCCCGCTCGTGGCGGTCTCAACCTCGTCGCCGCCAGCGCTTTAGAGATCGATGTCGCTCGCGCTGCCGCTAGCGGTTTTGTCGCCGAACAATTCGGCACTACGACGGAGAAAGTGCGCGTGCTACCGCTGCCGGCTAGTGCTTTTTCCAATGAGGACTTGCTGGCGGGTTTACCCGTGCCGAAACAGAATCTCTTTGTGCGCTTGAATCCGCAAAATGCCTGGCATGGGGAAGTCTTGGTGCTCGCCAGTGCCGCGCCTTTCCAAGACGGCATCATCAACCAACCCGGTTACGCCCATCGCGTCTTTCTCAATAATATCGCCCGCACCTACGGTGCTCCCGAACGCCTGGTCCGTGCCCGCATCGACAAAACCCCACCGCCGCGTCTGGACTTGCCCAGCGGCATAGCGCGCCTGTTTTGGCGCTTCTTTACCGTCGCTCTCTTGCCTCTTGTCGCACTTGTTATCGGCGCCCACCGTTACCGCTTGTGGGATCGCCAGATTCGGCATTCGATGCCCTTGAAACGCTGGACCTGGCCGGCTCTATGTATGGTCGTGCTCGCACTGGGCACCTGGATTCTGCAGGGCCCCAATCGCTTCTACCTCGACTGGACGCAGGAGCAGCTCAACACGCCGACGCCGACGAGCGAGCGCCTGCTGCGCGAAAGTGCCGCCGACTTAGAGGCCGAGCTCTATATCACCGCGCGCGCTTCTATGCCTTCTGCACTCAAGCGCGTAGAGGCACGCGTGCTGGATCTTTTATCTCATGACGAGACGACCCTACAAGTCCTGCGCCCAGAAAACATGTTAGCGGCCGATATAGGACGTTTGCGCAACGAGGATATTGCCCCCTTTGCTATAGAGCGCGTTTTACACGATACCTTGGCAACACAATCGATCTGGAGCGCACTGAGTTTGCGGCGGGGAGCGCAGCAGGTCATCGTGCCGCGCCTCGATGTTCAGGGGCTGAATCACCTAGAGTTTTTGCTCGCCGCTGCACTGGAGCAGCTAGCGACGGGTCGCAAGCCGCGCGTGGCGATCGTCTCTGATTTGCCGCGTCTTTCGCCTGCCGAAGCCCTAGAAGACTATCACAAAAAGGGTCTTATCCCGCCCAGTGGTGTCGATATTTACAGCGCGCTGAAAGAGCTGTTGGCCAATCACCTCTACGACGTGCAGCATATCAACCCCAAAAATCCCGTAATGCCGCCCGATATCGACGTGCTGCTATGGCTACAGCCGCGCCGCGATTCTGGGCAAGCCATCTTGCTCCTGAGCGAATATCTAGCGCGCGGAGGGCGCGCCATCGTGGCGTTGCAGCACTTTAATATCCAGCAGCGCCAATATCGCGGCAGCGGTTTCCAGACGGTCTATTGGCCGCAGCCACAGTTTCAGGACTTCGACCGTTTCTCAGGGCTCTATGGCATTACACAGCAACGCGAAGTGCTCTTTGATCGCACGCAGTCGCATTTGGCGTTAGAGACGCAGGTAAACCGCACGGCCGTGCGCGAATACGATGCACAGAAAGTTGCCCTGCCCTTCTTAATTCGCGCCGTCGCCGCCCACCACGCACGCGACTCTGCGCTGACGCGTCACTTGGGCGATCTGCTCTTTATTTGGGGCAACCGCTTCTCGCTAGACGTGGACAAGCTGCGCGCGATGAATATAAGGGCCCAGGTCGCCGTTACGACTTCCGACCGCAGCTGGTCTTATCCGTGGCGCGGTGGTTGGCTGCCCCCCGAAGTTTTTCATAGCGAAGACTACTTGCCAGAACGCCAGCCACTCGTCGTGTTATTAGAAGGTCGCTTTGACCGCGCCGCCTTTAGCGCGGACGAGGGGGGGCGCGGTGAGTTGGCTCTAGTCGAAGAGGCAGAGGCCGACGGACAGCTGCTCTTGATAGGTTCTTCGGAGATGTTTAAGAACGAGCACCTCTATGCGGCCGAATTCCAGCACGACCAATTCTTGCTCAACGCCGTGGCGCAAATGGCCTATGGCCAAGAATTAGCTGAGCTACAGGCGCGCCGCCCCGTTTCGCGCGGTTTTGTCTCCCAGAGTACAGAGGCCAAGAGTTTTTGGCGCGTTTTTTCTGTAGGTTTGGCACCGCTGCTCTTCGCCGTTTATGGTGTCTGGCGTCTGCGCCGTCAGCGGAGAAAATCATGACGCGCTTAGTTGTGGCCATAGCAGGGCTCTTTGTCGTGTTGTTTCTGACAGAAGGCTATATGAGCGACCAACAGATTGCCCAGCGCCAGTTAGAGAGCTCGCTGCGGCCGCTGGCACGCGTCAGCCCAGAGGATGTACTGCAGATTGGCGTGCGCGCAGCAGATGGTCGCACCTGGCGCTATGTGCGCGTCGACTCGAGTTGGCATTACCCAGACTATCACGATGCCTTTGTACAGCCGCAGCGCATTGAACACCTGCTCAAAAGTCTGCTGCTGACTCCGGCCAGCATAGTATCGAGCGAAGCGAGAGATTTCATCCATTACGGCTTGGGGCCGACTAGCCCCGTATTGGAGCTATTTGATCGAGAAGGCACATCGCTCCTATCGGCCCGCCTGGGGCGCGGTGTCCCCGACATGCGGTCGGGCGAAGCGTATGTACAGCGAACGAACGCCGATACGATCTACCACCTGCACGCCAATCCGGCGCATGCTTTTGATGCGACGGATCCGCCGATGTTAGACCGGCGCATTCGCCCGCGCGCCCTGGCGCAAAAGGCTATTACGCAGATCACCTTTGCCGGCGTAGAAGCGCATTCCGTGCGCCGCCTGCGACGCGAGCTGGTAGCACCGGCTGCGCCCAATATGCCCGGCGCACCGCCGAGTGGCCCGACCTACGCTTGGAGCGGTCTATTTACCGACGGTGAGCGCGAATGCGTTCTCGGCAGCGCCTTCGCCTATATTAGTTTTCTAGATCGCCTCACTTGGGATGCTCTACAGAGTGCAAAAGACGCGCGCAATTCGTTCAGTGCTGCGCGCCGCCTCTACCTCGAAGACGAGGATGGGCGTATTGATACACTTGAAGTCGCCGCTACAGAGACTGGGCTTCCGCTCCTGCGCTATCGCACGACGGGCCAAGTCTTCAACGTAAACCAGGCCAAGGCCGACCTGCTTTTCCCCGCCGTCGAAGCCCTATTGGATACGCTGCCCAAAGCGAATGCCTACGAGCAGGCCGAGCCTTATACGCCGTTCTAATTACTATATTGGGTGCTATCATGATAATAGATGTCCACAGCCATACTTGGGATTTCCCGACACATTTTAGTGACGATTTCTGCCAGCAGGCACGCGACGTCGCGCGCGCCGATCGCGAGCTCGATCTCAGCGTCACCTACGAAGCGTATCGACAGACGGCGCAAAAGGCCGATAAGACGATTGTTTTTGGTGGTAAAGCACGGCTCTCTGGTCTCTGGGTCGACGACGATTACGTCGCCGCATATGTTGGTGCCCACCCAGAAAAGCTGATCGGTTTTCTCTCCGTTGACCCCACACAGGACGGCTGGCAAGAGGAGATGCGCTACGGTCACCAGGAGCTTGGTCTCAGGGGAATCAAACTACTCTCGATGTACGCCGGTTTCTATCCACATGACGCTATCCTCGACCCGCTGTGGGCCTATGCCACGGAGCACCAACTGCCCGTGCTCTTGCACACCGGCACGACCTTTGTCGCCCAGGCGCCAATCGACTGCACGCTGCCGCGCCACCTCGACCCAGTGGCCACGCGTTTCCCCGATCTAAAGATTATCATGGCCCACTTGGCACATCCGTATGAGGGCGAATGTGTAGCGGTCATCCGCAAACACCCCAATCTCTATTCCGATATCAGCGCTTTGCACTATCGCCCGTTTCAGCTCTATCAAAGCCTCATGTTAGTGCAGGAATATGGCGTATGGCACAAATTGCTCTTTGGCAGCGATTATCCCTTTACTACGGTCGATGCCTCGATCGAAGGGCTTTTTGCACTCAATAAGATGCTCGATGGCACGGCGTTGCCGCGCTTGAATGAAAATGAAATCGAAGCGTTAATCCACCGCGACAGTCTAGGTCTTCTCGGACTTTGATGTGAAAAACCGCAGCGAATGGCGCGTATGGCTTTGTTATGCCACGGTCGTCGTCGCCCTCACTTGGCTCAGCTTTGGCAGCCTGCGCTTTCACCAACTCGATACGCACGATGCCGAGAGTTTTGCCGACCATTTGCGCATCGAACAAGACGGCTCCTACTTTTTTTCTGCCGATAAGCAACAGGTGCAGGGGCGCTTGGTCGCCGATGCCGTTAAATACGCGACCTTCCTCATTTTTGGCAACGATCCCGCCGTTTTTCACCTGCTCGTCGTCGCTCTTCATATGCTGGCTTCGTTCCTTTTAGCCCTGCTCGTGCGCCGCATGGGTTTCGCCCTAGAGTGGTCCTTGTCTGCCGGTCTATTCTTCCTGCTCAACGTCACCCATTTTGAAGCAATACACTGGATATCTGCGCTCGATTACCCACTCGGCATGGTCTGTGCCTGCGCCGCCCTGCTCTGTCTCGAGACCAGATCGCGTTGGCAGCTGGTCTATTTTTCCACACTGATGGTTCTGGCGACCCAGGCCCACCCCTCGTTCGCGGCGCTGTGGCTCCTACCGCTGTATCGCCTATGGCGGGCCGACGTCGATCGCGCTGCGCTCTATCGCTTTGCCGCGACGGCGGTACCCATCGTCCTGGCCGTCGTCGTTTCGGTCTTGTTGGCTTCGCGTCAGGCCAGCACCTGGCACGCCGTAGATGAATATGCGGTTCACTCTCCAGCCTCAATCGTCTTGGGACAGGTCCGCGTTCTTTTTTTTCTTTCTAGTCGTCTACTCAGCACGGCGCATTGGCTGCCCCTGCCGATACATAGCCAAGCGCTATGGGAATTAGGGCTAGGTATCGGGGTCGTAACGGTGTTACTCTACTTATTATACCGGCGACAAGCGCCGCTCGACTGGGTGGCACTGTGGGTGCTGGTTGGTTTGTTTCCCTATTTATTATTAACGGTCGCTACGATCGATGACCTGCCTGCTGGCCCATCGCGTTATCTCTATGTCGCCAGTGCTGGATCTTCGCTATTGCTGGCTGCCCTGTGGCACTATGGCTATCAACGCCAGCGCTATCTCGCATTCGCGTTGCTCCTAGTTATTATCGCGAGCAGTTATGTGAACCTGCGCAAAGTCGAAGCGATATCGCACTATACATCGGCACGCTCCTACAGTGCTCGCTTAGAAATAGATAACGCGCTCGAGCAATATGAGCGCGCGCTCGATAAAGCTGCCGATGTGCTGCCGTTAGAAGACTTATACCTGCGCTATCTTATTATGTTGATGGATAGCGCGCGCGATTTTATCCCCGCATTAACTGCGGCGCACGCTCGTTTTCCCGATAACCCCAACATTGAATTGTACCAGCTAGCGGAAAGAGCAACGGCGGCAGATTCGACAGCGCGCGCGCTGGCCATGCAGCAAATAGAACAAAAGGTTCGACTGTCGAGCCATACGAGTAATCTCAGCGCTCAAGCATTTCACAATATGGGCTCGGGTTTTTTAAAAAAAGGTGATGAACTGCGCGCTACCTATGCTTTTGAACAAGGTCTCTCCCTAGAACCCCAGCGCGCAAAAACGCTCACGTTGCTGGGATTGACGCATGCGCGGAGTGCCGCTAAACTAAGACAAGAAGGCGCGAGCGAAGGTTTACAAGAAGCGATAGAAAATCATCTACAAAAAGCGACTGAGGCCTACAAAAAAAGCCTTGAACTGCGCCCTGACCCCGATTTATTCTACTTGTTGGGGCGAATATACGAGCAGCGCGGTCTGCTCGATTCCGCTCAATATTCCTACCGGGCGTGCTTGTTGCGCCAACCGGATCACGAGCGCAGCCTGCGCCAGGTCGCACAAATATACCAAGCGCGTGGACAGCGCTCGCAGGCGATCGTCACTTGGGAGCGCCTGCTGACATTGCGCGCTGATCCCGATGCATTTTTTGCCCTCGGCAACTTGTACTATAAGAGTGGCGACATGGAGAGAGCGGCGCAGTCCTATCGAGAAGCCAATCGTCTCGAACCGAATGCAAAGGAGACGCTGGCCAATTGGGGCAATGCGCTCAAGCAACTCGGCCAGTTAAACGAGGCGCGCTTGGCCTATCGCAACGCACTTGAGATCGCTCCCGAGAATCCCTACCTCTACTATAGCCTG
>JBLHGI010000232.1:0-9608 GCA_047616505.1 Planctomycetota bacterium | reverse complement strand
AATAGGCCGTAAGTCCTTTAATAATAATGGCGCACCCAGAGGGAGTCGAACCCCCAACCTCCTGATCCGTAGTCAGGTGCTCTATCCAATTGAGCTATGGGTGCATCAAATTCAGACTCAAAAAATAAGCCTCGTCCCCGTCCTCGTCAAGACCTCTTCCATCTTACTTGTCCAACTCCTCTCGCACCTTATTGGCTAGGGCATCTAGCGAAAAGGGTTTCTGTAAAAAGCTCAGCCCCGGTTTGAGCACCTTGTGCGCCAATACGGCGTTGTCCGTATAGCCCGACATAAAGAGCACCTTGGCATTGGGCAGGATAGGCTCTAACAGTTCTACCATTTCGGGACCGCTCATTTTGGGCATGACGACATCGGTGAGAATGAGGTGAATCTCGCCCTCGTATTGCTCGCAGAGTTGCATGGCGTGTAGCGGGTGTTCGCCTTCTAATACGGAGTAGCCGCACTGGTTCAAAAGCTGCACACAGAGTTGGCGCACCGAAGGATCGTCCTCTACGAGCAGGATCGTTTCGCTACCGCCGATGCGCATCTTGGTCTTGGGTAACTCGACAACTTGGATATTGGAATCGACGTGCGGTAGGTAAAATTTAAAAGAAGTGCCCTTGCCCTCTTCGCTGTAGACCCAAATATAGCCGCCGCTCTGTTTGATTATGCCGTAGACCGTTGATAGGCCTAGTCCCGTGCCTTTGCCGCGTTCCTTCGTTGTAAAGAAAGGCTCGAAGATGCGTTGCTGCGTTGCTGCGTCAATGCCCGTTCCCGTGTCGCTGACGGCGACCATGACATAAGGGCCATATGTTTCGGGTCTGACGACATCGTGACGAGTGGTATAGGCCGCGTCGATATCGACCCTTTGTGTTTCGATGATGAGCTTGCCACCGTGCTCCATGGCATCGCGAGCATTGACGGCCAAGTTCATGATGACCTGCTCTATCTGACCGGGGTCGGCGGTGACGCAGCCCAATTCGGGGGCATAGGTCATCTGCAGCTCTACATCTTCGCCGATGAGGCGGCGCAACATTTTCTCTAAGCGACCGATGATCTCGTTGAGGTTGAGGACCTGGGGCTGCAGGACCTGGCGTCGACTAAAAGCCAGTAGTTGGCGCGTAAGTGAGACGGCGCCGTCGCTGGCTTGTTGGATCTCTTTGAGATTGCTCTGGGCCGGATGGTCGGGATCGAGTTGGCCGACAACCAGCGAGTTGTTGCCGGTTATCAGCATGAGCAGATTATTAAAGTCGTGGGCGACGCCGCCGGCCAGTTGGCCAATCGCCTCCATTTTCTGCGATTGTTGTAGCTGTTCCTCCAAAACTGCGCGCTCGGTCTCTGCCTTCTGGCGTTCTTCAATCTGCTGCGTCAATTCGTGCGTGCGCAGCTCGACCTGGCCCTCTAAGTTGTGGTTTAAATCTTCCAACTTGTCGAGCATATGGTTAAAAGAAAGGGCGAGGCGGCCAATTTCGTCCTCGGGGTGGATCACGGGTGTGCGCTTGCTCAGATCGCCGCGTGCGATGCGGTCCGCCGTGGCGATGACCTGACTTAAGGGGCGGGTGACGATGGTGCTGATGATAAAAACGGCAACCATGCCGCCAAAGAAAATGGCCAGGCTAACGAGGGCGATAACGCTGCGGATATGGCTGATATCTTTTTGCACGAGAGCAAGCGAGTAGCCCAGTTCGATTTGTCCGATCTCGCGGCCTTGGTATGAGAGGGGACGTGTGATATGGTATTGTTTGTGCTCGGACTCGGTATGGCGGTTTTGGTAGGCACTATTTTGGCCACCAGCTATCAAATCGCCCGCTTCGTTGCTAATCGCGACGTAAGTGAGGTTAGGGTCCTCGCGCGCGCCTGAGATCGCCTCTGTGATCAGTTGAATATTGTCGTTAGGCACTGCTGGGGCAGCGATAAAGGCCGTGATGTCGGTGATGCTATGCGCTTTGGCAACGAGCGTGCGCGTCACCTGTTTCTCGTGCCAGACGGGATAGAGGATAGAAATTGCCAGAGCTATGAGGCCAATGACGAGGCTGCTCATCAGGCTGAGGCGAGTGCGGATGGAGTGCCCCAACGGGCGGCGGCGTGCGCGTTTCTCGCTTTTGTTCATGCCAGTATGAATCCATTAGGAATGGTTGAGCTATCGGCAAACTGCGTGCGTTAAATTACACCGTTTCACGCGATAGGCCCTATATGAACTTCACCCAATATAGCGAATTTACGCCATAGCAGTGTGATTTTACAAACGTGGCAAAGTCAGTAACTCATAGCTAAGGCTTCGAGATACTTGTAGCCGCTGCCGGTATTGAAGAGCACGATGCGCTCATCGGCATCCACTAGCGCGCGCTCTTTGAGCGCGAGCAGAGCGGCCAACGTTGCGCCCCCTTCAGGTGCGGGGAAAATACCGGTGTGGGCGGCGATGCGGTGTGAATTCTCCACCAATTCGCGGTCGCTGACAGCAACTGCGGTGCCGCCGCTTGCGCGCAGGGCACGCAGCATGAGAAAATCGCCGACGGCGCCCGGTACGCGTAGGCCCGAGGCGACGGTATGGGCATCTTGCCACATCTCGGCGCTATCGGCGCCTTGCTCAAAGGCGCGCACAATGGGGGCACAGCCTTCGGCCTGCACAGAGACCATACGTGGGCGTTCGCTGCCGATGAGCCCCATCTCTTCCATTTCATCAAAGGCTTTCCACATGCCGATGAGGCCGGTGCCACCACCGGTTGGGTAGATGATGACATCGGGTAATTGCCATGCAAACTGCTCGGCCAACTCGTAGCCCATGGTTTTTTTACCCTCGACGCGGTAGGGTTCTTTGAGCGTCGAGACATCAAACCACCCCTCTCGTTCTTTGCGCTCGGCGACAATTTTTCCGCAATCGCTGATCAAACCATCGACCATCTCGAGGACGGCACCACAGGAAAGACATTCAGTGGCAAAAGCAGCGGGGGTGTCTCGTGGCATAAAAACGAAAGCGGGCAAACCACAGGCGGCGGCATAGGCGGCTAGGGCACCCCCGGCGTTGCCAGCCGTGGGAATGGCGAGTGCGCCGGCGCCGCGGGCTTTGGCCGCGGTGACGGCGGCAGATAGACCACGCGCTTTGAAAGACCCCGTGGGGTTGAGGGCTTCGTCTTTGATATAGAGTTGAGAGAATCCGGTCGAACGGCCCAAGCGCTCTACGTGGTGGAGCGGTGTAAAACCTTCTCCGAGAGAGACGATTTCATCCTCGGATGTAATTGGCATGACTTCGCGATAGCGCCACATGGTGGGTGCACGGTCTTTTAGCGCAGCTTTGGTGAGCGTGGCGGCGGCTTTTTCTAGGTCATAGCGCGCCAAGAGAGGGGCACCCTGTGCTGATAAATTGTGCAAGGTAGATGCGTCGTAGCGTTGGCCGTTGCGCGAACACTCGAGGTGGGTTAGATACATGGAGTATAGAGTCCTTTCTCGTGGATATAGCGCTCTACTTTTTCGGGCACCATGGCCCGCACGGGTAGACTGTCGTGCAGGCGTTGGCGGATTTGCGTCGAGGAGAGTTCGATCAACGGGGTATCTATAAAGCGCATGCGGGACGCCAGAGCAGGATCGACGTGAGCCTCTGCGGCTAGGCGCGTGCCGGCCACGACGGTACAGAGGTCGAGAATGCCCTCTGGATCGTGCCATGTCGACATCTGTGCGACGTTATCGGCACCTATTATGAGATAGAAGTCACCCTCTGAGCGCTGGGCGTGTAGTTGGCGTAGCGTTTCGACGGTATAGGATTTACCGGGGCGATCGAGCTCAATGCGCGAGGCGGAGAAGTGGTCGAGGCCCTCTATGGCATACTCGACCATCGCGAGACGCGCGGTGGCCGAGGCGCGCGTGCCATCTTTGTGCGGTGGATCGGCGGCGGGAATAAAGATGATTTCGTCGAGGGGGATGGTCTCGCGGGCAAAGAGGGCCAAAAGCAGGTGGCCATTGTGCACGGGGTCAAAGGTGCCGCCTACTAGGCCGATGCGCTGCACCGGTATTAGCCTGTGGACTTACTCAGTTTGGCGATGGCTTTTTGCACCTTTTTCGTCAGATCTTCGTCACCGCTCTCTTCGAGCACCTCTTTCCAGAGCTGTACCGCTTTATCCGTATTGCCGTTGGCCTGTTCTATTTCTCCGAGCTGGAACAGCGTATGATAGTACCAGATCGTATCGGAGTAGTCGCGCAGCACGTCCTGAAAAGATATGCGTGCGGCTTCTGGATAACCCTGGCGATGGTAGAGATCGGCCCCGTTGAAGAGCTTCTTCGCGAGGCGATCGCGACACTCGGCAATGCGTTCGCGCGCCGTTTCAACCAGCGGCGAAGAGGGATTGTCCTCGATGAAATTGCGAAAAGCCGTCAGCGCTTCAAAGGTTTCCTTTTGGTCGAGTTCGGCTCGGCGTGCCTGATGGTAGTACGACTCGCCGATTTTGAACTGTGCCTGGTCCGCCCATTGGCTGGCCGGATAGATATCGATGAGACGCTGGTACTCGAAGGCGGCATTGACGTAGTCGTGTCCGCAATAAAAGGCCTCGGCTAAATTGTACTGCGCTTCGGTGACGCGCTGTGAGCCGGGGAAGTTGCTGACTAAGCGCTGGAAGTGCTCCGTGGCTTCAATGCAGCGATTTTTCTCAAGGGCTTTCTGCCCCTCGCTGAAATAATAGTCGGCACCTTGGAGTTTTTCCGGTGTGCTGGCACATGCACTAAGATAGAAAGCAGCGGCGATAAGAACGAAGATATTATATATGGACATACTCAACGATTGGAAAAGAATAGATAGATCAGGCCACCCAATACAGTAGAGACGATCATGGGTTCGACGAATTTACTCCAGCTTTGTTCCTCTAACTCCGTTTGGGCGAATGAATAGGTAGAATGCTGTAGAATTTCCAGCTGTTTTTTCGGAATACTATCGGCGTGTAACCGCGTTATTTCGTCCTGCCAGTAGACGGTATTATCGCTCTCGCGGCTCAGGCGTAGGGCCAAGGTCACGCGGCTCTGGCGGTCTACGTGAGACCCCCGCAGCCCAGATTGGCCCGTAATGCCGAGGTCGAGAATGCGAAAGGAAAACCGCATGCCTTCACTACTGACTTTGTTAGAATCTGCTGCGACCGAAAAACCGCGTTCGAGCAGGCGGTGCGCCAGCACGTGATCGACTAGCCAGTTCGCATCGTGCTTCCCTTGGGCCGCTATAAAAACAGGCAAATTACTGGCATCTGTCGGTATTTCGCTCTGGCCAAGTGCTTCGTCAACCGCTTCTTCAATGGCTTGGACAATTACGTCCATATTGCTGGGGTGCGGAGTGATCGCGCTGGCGCCCATGGGCAGAAGTAGCAGCAAGGCGACTAGGCGATAAAGACAGTCTCGCATAAGAGACGTTTTTCGATGCTGGCTCATAAACCGCCGAGGTACTTGAGCTCTTTGCGAGCGGTGGAGGTATATTCGCTTTCTGCAAACTCCTCGAGCAGTTTTCGGAAGGCGCCTATCGCGTGGTCGCGCTCGCCGAGCGCTAGATAACAGCGGCCGACTTTCAACTGGGCATCATCGGCTTTTTCGGTCTTGCTAAAAGAAAAAACTTTGGTGAATTCGGCCAGTGCTTGGCGGAATTTCCCCATGCCATAATAGCACTCGCCCTTCCAATACTGAGCGTTGTCGGCCCATTCGCCATAGGGTGCTGCTGCGAGCACGCGATCAAACTGGGCGGCGGCTTCGACATATTGTTTGCCATTATAGGTGGTCAGTGCGCGTTGGTAGAGCGATAGAGCATCATTGGAAGCTGTGCCGGGGCCGTTAGAAGGGCGGAAAGTTTGGGTGTGCAGTGAATCGAGCCGAGCGCGCAGAATTTGAGTTGCTTGCTCTAAGGTGCTGAGCTGTTGGCGGAATTCGACATTGCCCTCTTCGGCTTGGAGCAGACGCTCGGCCATGGCGCGCTCGCGATCATACGAAGCTTCGACGGCGCGTTTGAGGGCTTCGACGTCTTCGCGCTGCTCGTTTTGCCAGGTCTCGAGGCGTTGGTCTACCTGGCCGGGCGTGGCGCAGGCAGCCAAGCTAAGACCCAATAAGTAAATGACTTTTTTCGCGTACATTGGCATGATGCAAATATAAGGACACTTATGCAGACAGACCAGACGTGATGCGCGTTGTGCGGGTCATTTGTTCTGTGCGCGAAAGATGAGGTCCTCGGGTGGGTTGAGTGCAAATTCTTCGCAGCGGTCGGCATAGAGCGCTGAAGGACCATCGTTGGGCACGATTTCCAACGCCTTCTCGAAGAGTTGGCGCGCCTCGTTGAATTGGAACTGCCAATAGGCCTCCTGGCCTTGATTATAGAGCTCTAAGACTTGCATCATCTCCGCACTGAGCTCGCCTTTGCGCTCTAGTACTTCGTAGGCAATGACAGGTTCTTCTTTGCCTACGACCTGTATCAGGTCTAGTTTGCGTGCTTCGACTAGGTCTTTGACCTGCTCGTAAATCTGGTCATTGATCATAATATTGGTGCCGTACACTTTCTGGCCACTTTCAAAACGCGCTGCCAGGTTGACGGTATCACCCATCATGGTATAGTCCGTGCGGCTGCGCGAGCCCATATTGCCGACGATCATGGGGCCGGCGGTTATACCGATGCGCACCTGCGTAAAGGTGCGGCCCTCGCCGTGCCATCGGTCGCGCAATTCTTTTAAGGGGGTTGGGATGGCGCCGGGTTCGTCCCAGCGTTGGCGCAATTCGATTAGTTTGCGCTGTTGGTCGATGGTGGCCATAACGGCGCGCACGGCGTGGTCGTCGTAATAGAGTGGCGCGCCAAAAAAAGCGACGATGGCATCGCCCTCGAATTTGTCGATCGTGCCGCCGTACCCTTCGATGATATCGCACATCTCGGTGAGATAGCCATTGATGAAATCGACTAATTCGCCGGGTGTCAAACATTCGGATATGGTGGAGAAACTAGCGATATCAGAGAAGAAGGCCGTCATTACGCGCTCTTCGCCGCCGAGTTGGTTGACCATGTCGGGGTTGGCCATGATATGTTCGACTACGGTAGGCGACAGATAGTGACCGAAGGCGCCCTGGACGAACTCTTTTTCCTTTTCCTTGATGACATAGCCGTAGATGGTCAGGGCTAGATAACCGGCGATGATGGTAAGCGTTGGGCCGATGACCTCTAACCAAATGCCGTGCGTAAAGGAAAAGATGGCCAGTAGTGAGTACACGGTTCCGAGTGCGGCAATGAGTAGGGCGCCTTGGAGGACCTTTAGGCGTGGGATGATTAAGGACATGGCCAGACCCAATAACAGCACGAGCGCGGTACTCGACCAGGCGGGCATGCGGCTGATAAAACTCTCTTGTAGAATGGTATTGAGCACATTGGAGTAGATGCCGACCATGGGATAATTACCCTGGAAGGGGATCACGCTCAGATCAGTGCTACCGGTTGAGGTTTGGCCGTAGAAGAGAATCTTGCCTTTGAGTTCGTCGGGGGTAATGAGCAAGCCCTGCGCATTGCTATAGGGATAGAAGAAAAGCGGTCGTGCCGCTGGGCTTATTTTGTTATCGACCAGGTTTGAACGCGTGAAGTAGAGGCTCTGGCGCAGGTCGCCTTCGCTGTATTCGGGCAGTGCCGCTTTTAGTCCCTCGATCTCGATCATCGGATTTTGTTCGACGAGCGGTGCTACGCGGTTGTTGCGGCGTATTTGCGCATACATCTGCAACTGGGCTTCCTGTGGCTTTTTTACGCCTTTAGAAGCCCAAAAAGTGGGGGCGTCTTGGTCTGGTTGGCGGCGCACGGCCGATTCGATGCCGCTGGCTTGGAGCCAGGTGACGACGGCGCTGCGTGCTTCCTTTGGGGCGTCGTAGCCGGCATCGGCGAGCAGTTTGGGCAGGGCGCGCGGGGTCTTGCGTGCGGCGGGGTCGGCGGCGACGATCCTTTTTAGCTCGTCGAGAACGCGCTCGCTGTCTTCGCGCTGAGCTGCACGGCGCAGCGCGAGGTGCGGGTAGCGCACGAACGTTTCTTCCCAGCGCCCGACCCAGTTGACGTTCATGGTGCCGTGCTCGTCTATGGGGATTTCTATATCCTCGGTGCGATCGTCGCTAAAGTGGGCGTTGGGTAGGCGGATATGGTCGCCGGGCCACACTTCAACGCTATTAATGGGCACCTGTAGATGGTCGCAGGCGATGAGCAGAGCTATAGAGGGAAAGAGTACGTCTTGGTATTGTAAAACTAGCGGGTAGCGCCGGCGCGCACCGTCGAAGTCCTCGGTCGTCTGGGCATAGGCAAAACCGCGTGACGCGTCGCGTAGGACGGATATAGGGGGCTCGAAATCGCTGGCTTTGCTCAGCGTGCTCTCGTTGGCAGAACTCATTAGGCGCGGAGAATTGGCGCGGAGCTTTTCCAACACGGAGGCCTGGTCCTGGGTGAGCGCGGGGTTTTGTATCGCTTGCCCGGCGTCGTCTTGGACGATGAGATACTGGGCGAGGTAGACGTTGTTGGCCTCGGCGATGGCGCGACCGAAGCGTGCGTCGTAGTCGGCGTTTGCCAGCAGGCCAGCGACGCTTTGTTCGTCGATGGTTTTGAGCCCGCGCAGCTGGCGCTCGGTGACCAATTTGGTAATGGGATCGGGAAAGTAGATATCAAATCCGATTCGCTCGGCGCCGTAGTGGCCGAGGATGCGCACGACGTCGATATACTCGGCCCGTGTCCAGTTCTGCCAACGGCCTTCGACTTCTAGCGTTTGGTCGTCGATTTCAATGGTGCCTAGGCGCGGATCCATTTTGGGCAGGCCAAAGATGGAATTGCGGATATTAAAGCGCCAGTCGTAGCTGACGAGTTCCGCTCGTTCGTAGGCTTTCGTTAGTGAAAAGAACAGCACGAGTAAGCCGACGATAGGGCCTAAGAAAAGTTGTAGTAGGGGTTGTTTCTGGTTGTCTGCAGCCATCGTTCACGCCTCCGGCTAAATAGTCGTATAGGCCCTTATTATAATAAAAAATGGAAGGTCCGAGGACCTTCCATTTTACATTGCTCTTTTTTTACTCTCGACTACTGAACGGCTATCTGACTGAGTTTGTTCTGCGCCTTTGTCGCGTAGGGCGATTGCGGGTGGCCCTTAGTGACTTGGGTATAGTAGTCGCGTGCCTGCGACATCTGGCCCAATTTCTCGTAGCATTGAGCTACAAAAAACTTCTGCTTGGGGGCGCCAGCCGATTTGGGATTCTTGGCCAATCCTTCTTGCAGCGTTTTGATGGCCTTAGTCAGCTTGTCCTGGCTAGGATAGCGCTTGCCGCCTTTATAATAGAGCTTGGAGAGGATACCGTCCTCGGCTTCGGCACCGCGCACACCGGCGACCGTGACCGTTTCCTGCAGTTTAAACTCCTCTTCCTTGACCATGTCGTCGACTTGGGTCCAAACGGTGTTGAGCCAATCTTCATCGACATTCTCTTCAGCTGCCTCGGCTGTATCGGCCGCTTTCGTTTGTTCTTGCTTAGATTCCGTTTTAGCACCCTCTTCTTGGGCTAGGGCTGGAACGGCACTAAAAGCGACGGCGAAAAGCAAGTAAAACCAGGTGTTTTTATTCATTAGATCGCACCTCCTTTGGGGGCGTTACTAATAATATCGT
>JBLHGI010000231.1:0-9609 GCA_047616505.1 Planctomycetota bacterium | reverse complement strand
CCGCAAGTTTCTCGTGCGTATCGATCGCTTGCCCATTGAGAAGTTCGCGAATTCGCGTTTGGCGCGCCTGTTTATTCCGCATAAGCCGTCTGAATAATTATTCTTGATATGAAATAAAAATAAGAAGTTAGGGTGCAAAAAATAAAGTGTCAAGCAATCGCCTGGTTTATACTTCTTCCCCTTCTTCTACATTAGCCGCCACCATATCGGTCTGCTGCGGCGCAAGCAATTCCACCAAGCGCTGCTTTAGTTCGTTGCGATCTAGACCGCGCACGAGTACGCCACCAATAGCCAGAGAGATCGTGCTCGTCTCTTCCGAGACGACAATAGTCACGGCATCCGATTCTTGCGATAGCCCCAATGCCGCCCGATGACGCGTGCCCAAGCGCTGGTCTTCTACTTCCTCGACTAACGGCAGTGTACAGCGCGCCGCCACCAATGTTTCCCCTTGAATGACGACCGCTTGGTCATGCAGTGGTGTACGCGGGTTGAATATAGTCGTAAGCAAGTCGTCTGAGACTTCGGAGTTGAGCAGCACACCCGACTCGATAATAGACCCAAGCTGCCCCTGGCGCCCTAGTACAATCAGCGCGCCATATCCTTGGCTAGCCAACTGTACGGTTGCTGCAACCACCTCATCGATAATCCGCGAAGGTTCGGCTTTGCTAAACCAGCGCAGCACCTGGCTCTGACCAAGAGCCAACAACAGGCGGCGCAGTTCGGGTTGAAATAGAATCACCAGCAGAATGAGTAAGATAGAACGCACCTGCTCGAGCAACCAGGCAAGGGCATTCATCTGCAACCAAGGAGCAGCCATCGCCAACGTAACCAAGAGCAGCAGACCAACTAACATTTGGCCGGCACGCGTGCCTTTGATCAACCCCAGCAGACGGTAAAATATCAGCGCGACCAGCGCGATATCGATCAGAGATATAACGGATATCGGCAGAAAACCAAAGAGATAAAAAAGTACCAGTCCGTCTTCTAGCACTTATAGTCTCCTCAGGCCCCAAGATCGGCCGAAAGTACAGCATCAGTCATGCACAGGGCACGACAGGTAGCCTCGACATCGTGAACTCTCAGCAGATGGGCTCCAGCCGCACGGCCGAGAACAGCAAGGGCCAGACTACCTTCCAAGCTATCCTCTACCGTCAGCCCCAGCGTCTTCCAAATAAAGGATTTTCGCGACGCACCCAGCACCAGCGGGCAGTTTAGTTTAGCAAATCGACTGAGATTGCGCAGAAGACCGAGATTACCTGCTGGCGATTTGCCAAAACCCAACCCGGGATCTACCGCAATGGCATCAATACCCATTTCTCTAGCGTAAGCAACACGCTCAGCTAAAAAAGAATATACCTCGCCTAACAAGTCTTCGTAGTGCGTATTTAATTGCATAGTAGAAGGGGAACCGCGACGATGCATCAGTATTACGGGGACATCTGCCGCCGCGGCAACCCGCGCCATCTCCTCATCTTCAAGAGCGCTAATATCATTAATTATATCGGCGCCAGCATCTAGAGCGCGACGCGCGACCTCCGCTTTGACCGTGTCGATAGATATCGGCGCCGACGTCTGCCGACGTAGTTTTTCGATGACCGGAACGACGCGCCGACACTCCTCTTCTACATCGACAGCAATAGCTTCACCATACATCGGTGGCCGTGACGACTCCCCGCCCACATCTATGATATCAGCCCCATCTTCCAGCATCTGTACCCCACTCGCAACCGCAGCCTCCACCCCCTGATAACGCCCACCGTCATAAAATGAATCAGGCGTAGCGTTGAGTATCCCCATCACGTGTGCTCGCGCAGCAAAATCCAGCGGCCCACTCGCCAACTCCCAGATCATGTGCCTTGCTCTACGTCCCCTGCGGAATCGTCTGTGCCTTGCGTATTTGAGTCTTGTTCACTCTCTCGGCGTACCGAATCCCGCGCCAACTCCTCTCCTGTCAGCACGAGGTCGAGTTCGACATCATCGAGCACTTCATAATCGAGCAAAGCTTGAGCCAAAACGTGCAATTTATCGCTATTCTCTCTTAAGAGACATAGTGCAGTCGCCTCGGCTTCGCTTACCAACTTGCGGATCTCTTGGTCTATAGCCTGTGCCGTTTCCTCGCTTATGTGGCGACCACGAGCGAAACCCTTGCCCAAAAATATTTCGTCATCACCTCCTCCGAGAGAGAGGGGGCCTAGATTTTCATTCATTCCCCAATCGCAGATCATCGAGCGAGCGAGCGCTGTCACCTGCTTATAGTCACCCTGCGCGCCGGTGGAGCGCTCGTCAAAGATAATCTTTTCAGCACAACAACCCCCTAGCGCCGTAGCCAGATGTGCCTTGAGTCGGGTCTCGGTCATCGAGCGACGTTCATCGGGAAGAAAGGATACCATGCCCATAGCTTGACCGCGTGGTATAATAGTTGCCTTGCCAATCTGGTGTCCTTCCGGCACGAGTTTAGCCACGAGGGCATGCCCAGCCTCGTGATAAGCCGATAGCTTCCTGTCCTCGTCCGTCATTACTAAACTGCGCCGTTCAGCACCCAGCATGACCTTGTCTTTGGCATCTTCAAAGTCGCCCATAGAGACGGCCTTGTGTTCGCGACGCGCAGCCAAGAGCGCCGCCTCGTTGACGAGGTTCGCCAAATCGGCACCCGATAGGCCTGGAGTTCCCTGCGCAATCCGCTTGAGGTCGACAGCAGCTTCCAAGGGCACTTTGCGCGAATGAACTTGTAGGATTCCCTCGCGCCCGCGCACATCCGGCAAATCAACTACTACTCTGCGGTCAAAACGCCCCGGTCGCAAAAGCGCCGGATCCAGTACATCGGGGCGGTTTGTCGCGGCGATGAGAATTACACCGTCGTTCGACTCAAAGCCGTCCATTTCCACTAATAGCTGGTTGAGCGTCTGCTCGCGCTCGTCGTGCCCACCACCAATACCAGCGCCGCGATGGCGCCCGACGGCATCGATCTCATCAATAAAAACGAGGCACGGAGCACTGGCCTTACCCTGCTCAAAAAGGTCGCGGACACGCGATGCCCCTACACCGACAAACATCTCGACAAAATCCGAACCACTAATCGAAAAGAAAGGGACCTCCGCTTCGCCAGCCACGGCCCGCGCCAAGTGCGTCTTGCCTGTGCCCGGTGGGCCGACCATCAGCACTCCTTTGGGAATGCGTCCCCCCAACCGCTGGAATTTATGCGGATCCTTGAGAAACTCAATGATTTCCTGCAGTTCTCCTTTTGCCTCATCAGCACCGGCAACGTCTGCAAAAGTGGTCTGGTGTTTATCTTCCATAAGCAGCTTCGCGCGACTCTTGCCAAAGGAGAATAGTCCACGTGATCCTCCCTGCATTTGGCGCAGCATAAAGACCCAAAAACCGATAAAGAGCAACCAAGGCAAAAAGCTGAAGAGCACACTGTACCACTGGAAAGGTTCATCCTTAAAGCGAAAGTTGAGGCCATTCTTTCGCCATTCACGCTTGGTTTGTGCATCGATGGGGCCCAAATTAACCACAAAACGCTGGCCATTGTGCAATGTGCCGTGAAACGCACTCTCTCCGACAATCACCGCCTCGGCGATGCGATCCGACTCCAGATGCTCCAAATACTCCTTATAAGAAACAACCGGTGCATCCGAAGGCGTGCTGTTGAAAAACTTGGCAGCAAAAATGAGCACTAGTATAAAAAATATCCAGAGAGCCTGCGTGCGCGACGGCCGACGCCAACGCTTAGGGCGATCTTCATCTTCGTCTATGTTTTTTTTGTTATCCATGGCGATGCTATAAGACGTATTAACCACTTGCTATGGGGAAAACTCCAGGACGGCAATCTGCCGACTGTCTGCGCGAACTCGAAAGGGATGCCCACTGCGCAAACCGACAACCCAAGCAATCTCACCGCGACTCTCTACGACGAGTACTTCGTCGCGCAAGATGCGCGGATACTTCAAGTCGATTAAAAAATCGCTCACTTTTTTTTGGCCACTCATACCCAGCGGTTGGAAACGCTCCCCGAGGCGCGTGCTGCGCAGCAGAGGGTTCGCCCCAAGTTTTTCAGCATCAAAAGCTGCACGTCCCCCTCCAAGACTGGAGCGCAATTGGCGAAATCTCTGTGTAGAAACCAACTGCGAAACGATAGCACAGCTTCTGTCGGGCACCTCTATAAACCCGGGAATGACCAGTTCTACAGCAATGGGCTGCGTCACCCCTCGGCGCACTATAAGACGCCCCTGCCAACACTGGACGCGCAACTCTCCTCCCAATTGCTGCGGACCGCCATCTCCCACCTTTAATAGCTCTATTATCTGCTCTATACGGGCAAAATCATAAGGCCCTTTCCCTGCGGAAAAACCCTGGAGCACGGTGCGTATAACACGCCGCAACACCGCTATATGATAACTTACAAGACAGGGGGCATCAAGAACAATTTTATCGACGCAACATTCGACCAGAGCAGCATTTAGCGCATTTTGTGCCATTTCCTCTACAAATGAATCCTCGGCGCGCAATACCGTCGTCGTGCGATGAATAGCCTCTACAATATGAGGGTTGTATTCACGTAGTAGCGGCAGCAATTCGCCGCGCACTCTATTGCGCAGAAAACGTCGATCTATATTGGTTATATCTTCGCGAAAAGCAATGCTCCGTTCATTGGCATATGCCTCAATATCTATACGCCGCACTGATAATAAGGGCCGCAGATAAAATTTATCGCGCAAAGGAACCATTCCTTTGAGACCACTAACCGCACTCCCGCGCAGCAAACGCATAAGAACCGTTTCCGCTTGATCATCCATATGGTGCCCCAATACGACCTTTGTAGCTTCCACCTCAGCAGCAACTTCGGCAAAAAAGGCGTAGCGTTGCTCGCGGCCAGCTTCTTCTATCGAGATATGCCTCTCAGAAGCATATGCAGCGATGTCACAACGCAGACTCCTAAAGGATAACTCGCGGCGTTGAGCTTCCCGCGCGACAAAGCGTTCGTCTTCAAGCGACTCCAGACGCAAACAATGATCGAGATGGACGACGCATAAAACAAACGGCCAATCAGTCCGGAGTCTCTGCAACACATCGAGCAACACCATAGAATCAACGCCGCCAGACACGGCTACGAGCACGTGCTCGCTTTTATGGCAACCTGCACATCGCAGCGATTTAGCAACACTCTCAAGTAGTTCGTCGCTACGCAAAACAAAAATCCCCCTCCAACACGGTTTGCACCTTATTGTTCGCTGTATTGTTAAGTGGAACGAGAATTGCTGTACAGAGGAGCAAAAGACAACATACAAGGGACAAGACTATGAAAAATCCTCCAATTAGACTAGATCGAATCCGTGTTCAAACAGCGCGTATGATGGAAATATACGCACTGCTACAAGGAGAACTGGAAAAAAATGCCCATCTATTATCCTCTGTGATCGAGCGAAGCCAACTCGATCGAGCCATAGATACAATCCGCACCAATATGCGCCAACTGTTAGAAGCATTAATGGCCTATCAGCAGCAGAACTCCGATGACGAAAGTGAAGCACAGGAGTTAGAGGAAATACTCCATGCCGTCCTCGAATGGCATATGACAAATACAGAAGGGGAATGACCAAACGGCCATTCCCCTCCCTACCTTCTAAAACGACTCTCCTTATTGACTAGTTAGCAACATCTACCTGAACAGGATCCGTCCAGTCACTAACCCGATCGTCAACATCGCGCGCTCGCAACCGATAATAATAGGTCGTACCACGCGATACGCCCGTATCCGTGCGCGTAGTGCTGAGCGAGTTCGGCGTAACATTTGTGTAATCTGAATCAGTCGTGCTATTGGCAACGGCCGTGCGCTGCACCTCGTATTCGAGAATGGCACCAACTGAAGCGGTCCAATTAACCGTCACGGTCGGCGATGTCGCGATATCCGATGGCGTGGAAGCCGAAATTCGCACATTCGTGGGTTTGTCGACTCCACTAGTAATCGCCGAAACAGTCGTTGAACGCGAACTAACATTGCCGACCTGGTCAACAGCTTCTACCTGGTAAAAATAAGTCGTCACAGCCGCGAGTCCCGTATCCTGAAACGCTGTGGCTGTAACGGTTCCGACCAAGGAAAATGGCCCCGTGCTGACCGTTGCACGATAGACTAGGTAACTCTCCAAACCCGTTAGATCTGAGCCGTTTGAATCCGTTGTTGGCGCCTTCCAAGTAATATTGATCTTCTCTGGGTCGTCCGTTACCGACTCGCCATCAACTAAGGTAGGAGCTGATGGTGCCCGGTTGTCGGACTGGACCGTAGCACCAACAAAGGTCGACTGACTGCTCTCACTAACTGAAGTGACGGTCGATATTTTGTAGAAGAAAGTGGCTCCACCAGTCAAATTGGAATCAATATAGGTCGTCTGTCCCGTCGAATACGAGGTTCCCTCAACGCCCGTTAGGCGCGAGAAGTCCTGATCCGATCGCGTCGACCGATATATGTTATAACCAATCAAGCTCTCTTCGCTACTAGCCGTCCAGCTAACTGTCACCTTGCGAATACCCGCTGTCGCCGATATGCCAGAAGGACTGTCGATGCCAGCGGTCTTGGCTGATGTGGAAGACGAACGCGCACTCGAGTTGCTCGAATTATCAACGGCGCGCAGCGCGTAAAAATACGTCGTCGAGGCATCGAGTCCCGTATCTACATAGCGGTTGTTTTCCGTCGTCACCGTATCGATCGGCGCAAAAGAGTTGCTATTATCCTTTGAACGCAAAACGACATAGGAAGAGAGTCCGGTTAGATCACCTCCATCGGCATCCCGGGTCGGCGGACTCCAACTAACCGTAATCTCTTCAACGCTAGACGCTGCAACAGCCACTAAGTCAGAGGGCGCTTCGGGAGCAACTTGATCCGGGCCATTCGTCTGCACGGAGACGAACGAGGCGCGAGCACTCTGGTTGCCCGCCACATCAATAGCCGTCACCGTATAAAAGTAGTTCGTCGATGATTCAAGGTTGGTATCGATAAATTGGCGAGTATCTGTAGCGACCGTGTCGATGGGCACAAAGGAGCTCGTACTGCCCTTCGAACGGAATACAATATATCCGGTCAAACCGGTTAGCTCACCCCCGCCAGTATCCTGTGTCGACGCATTCCAACTAAGAGAAACCTGGCCAAAATCCACCTCGTCGGCCACGGCCGACAAGTTTTGTGGCGGAGCCGGTGCCACGCGGTCGGGACCTTCCGTGCGCACCTGCACCGCACTGGCACGACCACTCTCATTGCTCGAGCCATCCACGGCAGTTACCGTGTAGAAATACGTCGTCGACTCTTCTAAGCCCGTATCGACGAATTGCCGCGTATTGGCGTCGACGGTATCAATCGGAACAAACGAGTTGGTAGTTCCCTTTGAGCGGAACAAGATATAACCGGTCAAATCGGTTAATTGACCGCCATCGGCGTCCAGAGTCGAAGCATTCCAACGCACCGTAATCTGGCCGAAAATCGCCTCGTCGGCCACCGCCGAAAGGTTCTGCGGCGAAGCCGGTGCCACGCGATCTGGGCCTTGTGTGCGCACCTGCACCGCACTGGCGCGCGCGCTCTCGTTGCCCGCTTCATCTACCGCCGTCACCGTGTAGAAATATGTCGTTAGCTCATCTAGGCCCGTATCGACCAATTGACGCGTATCGGCGTCAACCGAAGCAACCGGCTGGAAAGAGTTCGTGCTGCCCTTCGAGCGGAAGACGGTATAACCCGTCAGCCCCGTCAAATCACCGCCGCCCGCATCTAAACTCGAAGCGTTCCAACTAACCACTACCTGGCTAAAGGTTAGTTCGTCGGCCACGGCCGATAAGTTTTGCGGCGCGGCTGGGGACACGCGATCGGGGCCTTCCGTGCGTACCTGCACCGCCGTGGAACGCACACTTTCATTGCCCGCTTCGTCTATCGCCGTCACCGTGTAAAAATACGTCGTTAGCTCTTCTAAGCTCGCATCAACGAATTCGCGCATATCGACATCAACCGTATCGACTGGCACATACGAGTTAGTCGTCCCCTTTGAGCGAAACACAATATACCCCATTAAATCGGTCAATTGATTGCCGTTGACATCTAGTGTCGAGGCATTCCATCGCACTGTGATCTGGGTGAAAATTGCCTCGTCGGCCACGGCCGATAAGTTTTGCGGCGCAACGGGAGCCACTTGATCGGGGCCTTCCGTGCGCACCTGCACCGCACTGGCGCGCGCGCTCTCGTTGCCCGCATCATCGACCGCCGTCACCGTGTAGAAATACGTCGTCGATTCCTCTAAGCCCGTGTCGATAAATTGGCGCGTATTCGCGTCCAGCGAAGCCACCGGCTGAAAAGAGTTCGTGCTGCCTTTGGAGCGGAAAATCGTGTAATTGGCAAGACCCGTTAGCTGACCACCACCGATATCCTGCGTCGAAGCATTCCAACTAACGGTAGCTTGACCAAAGTCCACCTCGTCGGCCACGGCCGATAAGTTTTGCGGCGCAACGGGTGCCACTTGGTCGGGACCTTCCGTGCGCACCTGCACTGCCGTAGCACGCGCGCTTTCGTTGCCCGCATCATCGACCGCTATCACCGTGTAAAAATACGTCGTCAGCGGCTCCAGCCCCGCGTCAACTAATTGGCGCGTGTTCGCGTCCAGCGAAGCCACCGGCTGAAAAGAGTTCGTGCTGCCCTTCGAGCGGAAAACCGTGTAATTGGCAAGACCCGTTAGTTGGCCGCCGCCGACATCCAACGTCGAGGCACCCCAGCTAACCGTGACGCGCCCAAAATCAACTTCGTCCGCAAGAGCCGATAAATTCTGTGGTGAAACGGGAGCCACTTGGTCGGGGCCTTCTGTACGCACTTGGATCGCGCTGGCACGTGCACTCTCATTACCGGCCTCATCGAGTGCAGACATCGTATAAGAATAACTCGTCAGTGGCTCCAAGTTTGCATCGGCGTATTCGCGCACCGACACATCGAGCGTATCAATCGGCACAAACGAACTATTCCCACCTTTAGAGCGGAAAAGCACAAAACTGACCAACCCTGTCAATTCGCCGCCGTCAGAATCTGTAACAGGGGCATTCCAACGCACGACCACACGGCCAAAATTAACCTCGTCGGGAATGGCCGATATATTCTGCGGCGATTGCGGTGCGGTTTTGTCTACACCTTTGGTACGGACCTGCACGCCCCCCGAGCGCGGGCCTTCGTTACCCGCTACATCAGAAGCCGTTAGCGCATAAAAATAGGTGGTCGATTCTTCGAGCCCCGAGTCCGCGAATTGACGCTGACTCGCGTCGACATTCCCCGCAACGACAAAGGATGTATTGGTATCGACGGAGCGATAAACCGTATAAGTAGATATACCCGTTAACTGCGAGTTGTCAGCATCGCGGATCGGCGCATTCCAACTGACGACGACGCGGCCAAAATCGACTTCGTCCGGCACGGCAGATATATCGCCAGGCGCGGTCGGGGCCACTTCGTCGACTACGGCAGTAGCACCGACAAACACCGATATTTCACTAACTAAATTCCCACGACCAATCGCCTGCACCTTATAAAAGAAGCGCTCACCTCCAGCCAAACCAGAGTCGATATGGGTCGTTTGTCCCGTAGTAAACTCG
>JBLHGI010000230.1:0-9646 GCA_047616505.1 Planctomycetota bacterium | reverse complement strand
AGGCCCAAAAACCACACAAAGTCCTGGCGGCGGTCTATGATATAACCAGAGCGAATCAGGGGACTACTTTGCGACATGCTCGTTCCTTCTTATATAGGTCGAATACTTTTCTCACGACTTAGTGCGACAGACGCTGCAACTGGTCCTGATTGATTAAGATCTCGGCGCCGCGCCGCTTGCGCAGCCCTTCCGCAAAATCCTTGAGCACTTTCTGCGACTGATCTTCTAACCAATCGGCTTCCACTTGCTCTTGCACTTCTTCCAATTTTGGCTGGCGGGAATCCCGACGCGCCGTAATACGCACTACGATATAACCATTATCCGTAGCAAAGGGCCCATGCACCGTACCCACCTCGGCGCGCAGCGCGCGGCTGACGGGATTGTCCCCCTGCCAAGCGCCGCTACCGTAGATAAGATGCACAAAGCGATCGTCTACGACCTCTTCACCACCGCGCAAACGCTCTACTATAGTCCGCCCCTCATCTGGATTGCTCGTCAGCAGGCGATCGACCTCCACCTTGGGCGGCTCCATATAGCGCTCACCGTAGTCTTGGTAAAACAGGCGCAGAGCATTGATATTGGGCGGCGGTGCCTGTGCTAAGAGCTGTTCTTTTAAACGACGCACCAGCTCTTGTCTCCGCGCCCGTTCAACTCCTGCGCTCACGTCTTTATCGTCGACCAAACCGAGACGCACCACTTCAAGCGAAGCCAGTATTTGGCGGGCAAATTCCCGATGCAGGGCCTGGCGCATCTGTTCTGATTTTTCGCCGCGCACCCCGCGCATCATCTCCTGCGCGCGCGCCAATTTCAATGGTCCCCCATCATACGATACGACGATCATTTGAGGGTCGGCAATGGTCCCACCATCACCAAGGGCCGCCCTCAGCGCCTCTACGCCCGGCTCGTTGTAGCGCACTTTATAGCGAAGGTGCAACGAGTCGTAATAAGCGAGTAGTTGCCGCCCGACCTCTTCGCGCTTGACCAATTTCTCGACCGTTTCGTGCTCCTGCTCAAAACTGACGGGATGCACATCTTTCAGCTTAATAAGAAAATAGCCATCGGCGACCTTGAGCGGGCCTGCCAGCTGCCCCACCTCCATCGAAAACGCCTTCTTGGTCAGCGCCACATAAGCCGGCATCGTCTCGCCCCAGCGGTGATAGCCCATATCGGCACTGCGTTCGAGAATGCGCGGATCCTGCGAGTGTCTCATCGACAATTTTTCAAAATCGGCCCCCTTGCGCAATTGCGCCAACAGCGATACGGCAACCGTCGAGTCGCGCACCATCAACAGGCTAAAACGCACCTTGCGGTTGTAGGGGCTGCGGGCAAAATAGGCGCGTAGCGAATCTTCCACAGGCGGCTTAGCACCAATGCCCGCGCGCTCGTAGAGCAAGCGCTGGAGCAACACAATACGCTCGCGCTCAGCAGCGGCCTGTACCTGCGGGTTGCGATGCAAACTGCGCGCCTCGGCCTCTTGCACCAAGAGCTCGTCTTCGACGAGTGCCTCTAAATAGCGGCTCGGTTCCAGTGTCCCGCGCATCATCTCCGGTATGCGCTTCAGGTAGCGCTCGTAGCGATCGACCCCAATCTCTACGGCTCCCACCCGCGCTAGCGCCGTCGTCGTTTGTGGCGCCTCTACTACTGCTTCTTGCTCTTGTCCGCCACAGGCCAACGCAATCAGCGCGAGTCCTATCCAACGGACGTTCTCAGTGACTCTCATGCGCGTGCTCACCCGCCTCCTCCTGCATCTCTTTGAGTATCTGCAATTCTCGTTTGCTGTCTTCTACGCGCCCCAACTTCAGGTAGGACACGGCCAGCTTCTGGCGCGCATCCAAAAAGTCGGGCGCATTCTCTACCGCCTTAGCCAAGACTTCGGCCGCCTGCGCAAAATCGCCATCGCGCGCCCACAGCAGCCCCAAATAATAATTGGCATAGGCGTCGTCTGGTTTGCCCTTGAGTGCCTGTTGGAAGTTGGCGCGCGCTTCGGCAAAGCGCTGCTGGCGCAAATGCACCTGCCCCAAGTTGTAGTAGGCCTCGGCGTAGTTCGGATCGAGCGCTATCGCCTTGCTATAGGCCGCCTGCGCTTCTGCCAGATGCCCTAGGCGCAGCTGCATATTACCGAGATTATTCTGGTAACTGAGGCTATCGGGGGCCAAACGCGTCGCCAAGCGATAGGCTTCCACGGCTTCGTCGTAGCGACCCTGGCGCGAATAGAGCAGGCCCAACATCGCGCGTGCTTCGTGGTCATCGGGATCATTGCCCAACATGCGCAACTGGTCTTCCATCTTGTCCAATTGTTCGTCGAGTGCGCTAAACTGCGCCAGCACTTGGCGACTCTCCTCGCCTTTGCCCAACCTCTTTAATGCATTTGCCAGCACGAAATGCGCCTCTTTTTCCAGTGGCGCCAACTCGATACTGCGGCGCGCGGCGCGTTCGGCATGGGCATAGTCGCGCAGCTTCATATCCACCTGCGCCAAATCGACATAGGTTGCAGCATCCGTACTGTCCAGCGCAATAGACTGCTCTAACGCCGCCTGAGCCTCGGTAAAATTTAACTCTTTGCCATGCATGCGCCCGAGCAGGCGGTAAAATGAAGCATTGTCGGGATCGCGCTTTTGACCTTGTGCAATGAGTTCCCGCACGCGCTCGTATTCGCCGCGCAGAAAGTGGATATAGCCTAGGTCGTAATAGCTGGTAATATGCGCAGGGTCGAGTTCCAATACTTTTAGGTGTTCTTCGATCGCCTGCGCATAATTGAGTTGGCGCACGTACATCGCCGCCAAATTATGGCGCGCTGACACATGCGTTGAATCCAGGTCCAACACGCGCAAATAAGCTTTGATCGCCCCCGGATAGTTGAGCTGACGCGCGTAGGCGTTGGCCAAATTATAGTGCACCTTGGTATAGTGCGGAGCCAGACGCGAAGCTTTGAGATAGGCTTCAATAGCTTCCGTATGCCGGCCCTGTGCCGCCATAGCTACGCCGCGATCAAAATGTAGCTCGGCATCGATGGTCGAACCCGGTGCGACGGCCATTTTTTGCTGTACAGTGGGCACCTTTGCTTCTTCGTTAGCACAGGCGGCTAACAACACACAGAGCAATATTTTTTTCATTGGCCGCTCCCCTCGCGCAGCACCGTTTGCTTATCAATCGCAATATCGGCGAATTCTTCGACTAGGCCCGATGGCCAGTAGACCACCACTTTCTCCACGCGCTCAGCGCCGCCTAAACCAAAGTGCAAGCGCAGATCGCTCTGCGAGAGGAAACTGGAACCGGAGCGCACTTCATCTCCTTGCACCAAAGCACCTGCATGCACTTCCACTCGCGCGCCAATTGCCGCAGCATTGCTCTTTTTACCCTCTAAGTGCAGGAGCAACCAGTGGCCATTTTTTTCTCCATCATTGCGCATGAGCGTCGGCGCGTCGTTGACATTGGCCACCAGCACATCGATATCGCCGTCGTTGTCGTAATCGCCAAAGGCTGCACCGCGACTCACCTTTGCTAGCGCCAAGGCCGTGCCCGCGGGCGCATGTTCTTCAAAGCGTCCATCACCCAAGTTGAGAAAGAGCTGGTTGCGCTGGGCAAAGGTCGTATTCTCGTAGGCTTCGACATCGCTCTCGAGGTGGCCATTAGCTATAAATATATCGCGATCACCATCGTTATCGAAGTCGAATAAACGCGTCCCCCACGACAGGTAGGGAATGCTATCCTTCCCCAACCCCGCCAGAAAAGTCTCGTCTATAAAAGAGCCATCGCCCAAGTTCTTGTAGAGAGTATTCGTCTCCCACTGAAAATTCGTCACAAAGAGATCCGGATAGAGATCGTTGTCGTAATCGCCCATATCGACGCCCATGCCGGCCTCGACATCACCGTCTTCGTTATAGGCCGCGCCCGCGAGTAGACCGGATTCCTCAAAGACGCCCGCGCCATTATTTATATAGAGGAAGTTCAGCGTTTTGTCGTTCGCCAAATAGAGGTCGGGGTCACCATCTAAGTCTACGTCGCCAAAGACCACGCCCAGTTCTTTGCCCTCTACGCTGTGTAAACCGGCCCGCTGTGTAATATCGACGAAGGTGCCATCGCCTTGGTTGCGATAGAGCACATCGGAGACGCCATCAAATGCCTCCGGGCCACAGTAGAGCTGCAAACCACTGCCACCCTCGGCGCAAACCCGATGATTGTCGTAGGAAAAGTCGTGGTAATTCGCCGCGTAGAGGTCTGCGTAGCCGTCGAGGTCGACGTCGGAAAATGCACAGCTCGAAGCCCAGCGCTCATCGCCGACGCCGGCCTTTGCCGTTATATCGACAAAGTGGCCATCCCCTTGGTTCTCGTACAATATATTGGGGCCAAAATTGCCGACGTAGAGATCGAGATCACCGTCGTTATCGTAATCGCCAACGGCCATGCCCATACCATACCCCGTATCGCCGACACCGGACTCTGTCGTTACATCGACAAAGCGGCCGTCCCCTCGATTGTGGT
This sequence comes from Planctomycetota bacterium, assembly GCA_047616505.1. GTDB lineage: Bacteria > Latescibacterota > UBA2968 > UBA8231 > UBA8231. Next base: position 5,164 of record JBLHGI010000230.1, on the reverse strand, counting down.
AGAGTGCGTTGCGCGGCGGCGTTTCGTAGTGTACGCCCGGCGTCGCCGCCCCATTTATCAGGTATATATCCAAACGGCCGTCGCCGTCATAGTCAAAAAAACCACCGCCGGCCCCCACGGTTTCGATGACAAATTTCTTGCCGCCGGCGCCGTTGATATGACGAAACTCAATACCCGCCGCCGCCGTCACATCGGTGAAATAAGGTTCAGCAACGCCTTCAGAAGCAGCACAAAACCAGCAAAACACACCTAGTAAAATTCTAAACAACAGCATCCCCCATTAAGCTCTAAGTATTTTACCCAATACATTTTATAGAATATACTCAATTCGAACCAGCCCTGAAAAAAAAGCCGATTTAACGCTCTAGCGCTTGCGGCCAAACCTGCTCGGCAACCGGCAGGCGCGGCCATTTTTCAGTCGTGGGCGTGTGCCAGTAGCGCGCGGCGACAAAAGTGTATACACCATACCAAAGCCCGCTCGCGAGCAGCACAAAGAACAGCGCCTGACGCCAAGAAACCCCCAGCGTTAGACGTTCGCTTCTGGCGACCACTCTACCGCGGCCAACCCCTATCAAAACGCACCCGACCAGCGCATAGGTCCCACCGCCCACGAACAGCACCTGATCCACTCCCCACTGCATGGCCAATACCACGGCACCCACGGACCCGAGCACAGATGAAAATCCATTGGCCGCCCACATCCACGGCACGCAAATAGGACTGGAAGCCAAACGCATAGCCGATGGAAAGAGCGCGCCCATCAGCAGACCTGGAAAAAAAACCAACGCCAGCACCAACAGCCCACGCGCACCAGCCGACCACGTATGTGCCGTGCTTAATAAACTATCGAGAGGTACGCCATAGATCAGACAGAACACCCCAACACCCAGCGTGCAAAACCCCAGCCCACGCGCCGATTGCAGCAAGGAAAAGCGCGCGCTGAACAGACTGCCGATACCAGCAGCCAAGAGTAAACCAAAGAGCGTCGCCGCCAAGGACAGCGTCGGATAACCCAAGAACAGCCCCATGCGCTGCAGCAAATACATCTCTACCAACATAAATGCCGCACCCAGACCAGTCGCATAGAAGGCCAAAATAAAGGGCGCGACCCCACCGCTAACCACGTGACGGGCGGGACCATGTGCCAAGGGCAAAAGCAACACCAACGCGCAGACCAGCAGCGCCCCCCAAAATAAACTGCGCAACTTGGGATCTATTCCCGACCCGACATCATAGAAAAAGGGCCTGGCGTCTGAAACGGGCGATATATCTCCTTCTACGGCCCTCACCATGGCCTGCACACCACCGCGACGCAGGGGGGCAAAGAGCGGTCGTTCAGCTACCATGGGCGCAAAGTAGAGATGCAGCCCCAGTTCATCGAGCACGGCGCGCAGCTCTCTGAGTTGACTGCGCGTATACGGTTCTTTCTGCACTAAGATCAACGGCCGCTGCGCCTGTGGAGCCCGCGGGTCGGCACGCGTGCCGTTGACTACGACCACGTGATCCAATACCCCCCCGGCATCTAAACCTCGCTGCTGCCACAAATCCGCCAGCGTAACAATGGCGCGCAGCATCAGCGCGTGGTTGTGCACGACTAAGGCCAGACGGCCGCCGGGCGTCAGATGATGCAAATAAGCGGCAAAGGCCTCGCGGGTGAACAGATAGTTTTCCAACAGCGCATAACCCACTAAGTCTGCCGCTTCGGCATAGACCAGCGGCAGGGCGATCAGATCGTAGTTCTGCGGCGAATTTTCCAGAAAATGGCGACCGTCGCCGGCGTGTATATCGACCCCTTCGCGATCAAAGAGATGACCGTTATAGTCGCCGTATTCGCGCACGAGAGAGACGATTTCCGGATTCACTTCCACCCCTTCCACCTGCTGCCATCCCGTCATAAGCGCGTATAGTATATCCTGCCCTCCGCCGGGACCGATAACGAGTGCGCGTTCGCGCGGGCCAAAATAATAGGGGAAAAAGGCCGCCTCGCGGCGCAAAAAAAACAGGCTGCGGAAATCGCCAGCAAAACGAAACATATAAGACCCCGCACCGCCGTCCACGTATAAGTTGAGACCGGTATCGCCGCTGCGGTCTACCACATCCGTACGCGCATAGGCACTCCAGCGCGCCGCCACCGCCTCGCCACCGCCTTTTAAGGCTCGAAACATCGGTTTGTCGGTAGCCGTCCCCAACGCCGTCAAATCGACGCGCAGCCAAGGGTCGCGTGCCTGTAACACCAACGCCGCCAGCGCCACCAAAGAGGCCACTGCCAACGCCCTGCTCCAGTGGACCCATGCCGCCGCGATAAGCGCCAAACTCGCCGCCAAAAGCAGCACACCCGGTCCCCCCAACCATTCCAACGCCGGTATGACGACTAACGTTCCCATTGCCGCGCCGGCCAAATCAAAAAAGTAGAGCTGCGCGCTCTCGCCGTGGCAAACGGTAAATACCCACGTCAGGAAAAGCCCGGCTAACACGATGGGAAAACCTGCTATCAGCGCCAACAAATATGGCGGCAAACGCGGAAAGAAGGCAAAGCCACAGACGGCCAACGCCATACTCAATGCACAGACTAGCGCCACCCACCCCACCCAGCGACCCAACTGCTCTGGGCGCGGACGCGCGTAAAAGGCCAGCGCCGCGCCCAGCCCCAAACCGCACACCGCACCTGATACGACCAGAAATGTGAAATGGTAGTGCAACAGAAAAGACAGGAGCCGCGTCATACCGATCTCGTAGACGAGTACCGCCGCCGCCAAAAATGCTACCGACCAACGCAGTCTAGCTTCCGCCTTCATTGAGCCGCGGCCTCGGTGCGCAGACGTTCGTATTCAGCTTGCTGGGCATCTGCAGCGACCACGCGCCCGCTGCGGCGATACAATTGCGAGAGCATCTGTCGCGGCTGGGCATACGCCGGATCGCGGTTTACGGCCGCTTCAAAAGCCTCTATAGCGTGTGTCGCGTCACCCAACAGCACGTAGGCATTGCCCAAATTGTGGTGGGCGCGCGCATAATCCGGCGCCAATGCGAGCACTTTATTATAGGCGTCGATAGCCTGCAGTAGACGGCGTTGACGCAGGTGTATATTGCCGAGATTGTTGAGTGCATCAAGGTGGTCGGGAGCAATCTCCAGCGCGGCCGTATAGGCCTGACTAGCCGCGTAGTAACGACCGATCCGCGCATAGATGACTCCCAGTCGATAAAACGCATCGGCATCGTTGGGGTTGAGCACGATCGCCGTCTTGAAATCGAGTAAGTTCTGATGCTCTTCTTGTAATAGACGAAAATAATGTAAGAGCTGGCGCCCTTCGCTCTCCTTACCACCGCGGAGCAGAGCTTGCCCCAAATTGTAATAGACCTCGGCGTTATCGGGATCCGCACGCAATGCGCGCTGAAGGTGTGCGGCTGCTGCTTCCGCCTTGCCCTCTTGTAATAACAAAGCACCCAAACGCGCCTCTAGAACAGCGTTTTCTGCACTGTGCCCCAACCCCGCACGCAACGCCTCTTGCGCACGGGCCGTATCGCGATCGTTTAAGTGGATCTGGGCGATCATCTCGTGTGCTTCGGCCCGGCCGGGTTCAATGCGCAACACTTTGTCTAAAACGGCGAGGGCCTGCTCATAGCGCGCCTGCACAAAGTACACTCGGCCCAACTGGAACAGCAACTCCACTTGCCCGGGCAAATACTGCAACCCTCGGCTCAGCACATCGAGAGCCAAGCCGTAATCCGTCTGGCGCGAATGCAAACCCGCCAAGTTGAAGTAGGCCTGTAAATAGCGCGGCTCTAAAGCCAAAGCGCGTTCGTAGCGCAGTACGGCCTCTTCCAAGTGCTGCTGACGCACGAGAATATTGCCAAGAAAATAATTGGGGGCAGCGAGTGTCGAGTCGAGTTGGCTAGCCTGATGCAGCGCCATAACCGCCCGTTCTAAGTCGCCCAGATCGCTGTATACACGCCCCAGCAGAGCGTGGGCGCGCGCGTGGACGCGTGCGCCCACGCGTGTATTTTTCGGCGGCGCCCACTGCAAAACCTGCGCTAAGCGTTCTTCCGCCTCGCCGTAGTCGCGTCCGAGCAGCAGCGCCTCGGCCAAATCTATATGGGCCGACATATTTTGCGAGTCCTGCTCTATCGCTGCTCTCAGGGGCGCCAAGGGCGGTACGGGATCTACGGGCGCTCGTACTTTTGCAGGTAATACGAGCGAAGCTCGCTGCCAAAAGCGCTGCATAGCTTCGTCCTGCACGACCTCTTGACCCGTTGCCACCGCAGTACCCCCGGTGGCAACTTCGCGCTGCACAGCCCCATTTTCCTCGATGACTAGCACTTGCCGCGCTGCCGTTTCGCGCAGGACCTGACGAGATCCTCGCGGCCAGTAGACGACGAGACTATCGGCCTGCTGAGCCGCTCCCAGCCCAAAATGCAAACGCGGGTCGTTCTGCGATAAATAGCTGGCAGAGCTGCGTTTCTCTTTTACCTGCCGCCGCCCTTCGCTCCACATCTCAACGCGCACACCGTAGCCGTCGCGATTGTTCTGCGTGCCGCGCAGCGTCAGCTCCAGCCAATTCTCCGCATGTGCGCTATCGTTCCGCAACAGCACAGCCGTCTCAGCCGTATTGAGCACAAAGATATCTGGGTCGCCGTCATTGTCGTAATCGGCCACAGCCGAACCGCGCCCGACGCGCTCGATTTCTAGGCCAGGTCCGGCACGATCACTCACTTCGCCAAAACGACCCGTGCCGTCGTTGCGATAGAGCTGGTCGCGCTGGGCATAGCTGGCCTGCGGATCAAAGCGTTCGATATCCTCATCGATATGACCATTGACCACGTAGAAATCCTCGTCGCCATCGAGGTCGTAGTCCAAGAAGTTGATACCAAAGGCAAGGCGGGCGAAGCTGCTGGCACCAATCTGCGCATCGACAGAGACATCGCGGAACAAACCGTTGCCCAAGTTGTGGTAGAGCGTATTGCTCTCCCACTGGAAATTGGTCATTACAATATCGGGCAAACCATCGAGATCGTAATCGGCCACATCCACGCCCATAGTCCCCTCGGGTTTGCCCGCCTCGTTATAGGCAACGCCGGCAAAGAGCCCCACTTCGACAAAATGCCCGCCATCGTTGCGGTAGAGAAAGTTGGGCGTGGCATCATTGCCCTGAAATAGATCGGCATCCCC
>JBLHGI010000229.1:0-9693 GCA_047616505.1 Planctomycetota bacterium | reverse complement strand
CGCACTTCCTGATAAATCTTGACAGGGGAGATACATTTGTAGCAGAGAGGGTCGTGTTAGCTAGTGGTGGAATTAGTTTGGCTAAACTGGGCGCCGATCGTTCGGGCATTGACCTCGCGTTGGCATGCGGGCACGAAACAACACCGTTGTGGCCGGGATTAGTGGCCCTTGAAAGCAGTGAAAGGTGTCTTACGCACATGCAAGGGGTCAAGGTTGTGGCCGAAGTTGAAGCCCTCTTACCTGGTCGCGAACGGGTTTGCGATATAGATGACCTACTCTTTGCCAAATACGGGGTGTCGGGTTTTACTATTCTGAATTTAAGTGCGAGAATCGTACCTTATTTGGCAAAAGGCCCCGTTGAGTTAAACGTAAATCTTTTTCCTGGAAGGGGCCCAGAAGAGGTGAGTGAGTTGTTAAAAGGGCGTTGGGAGTGTAATCCCCATCGCTCGTTATTGATGAGTTTTGCTGGGTTGCTCAATGCTAAATTAGTGAGACATTTCCTCGATCGTTTTAACTTTTCGATAGCGAAAATCGTGGGGGAGATAGATAAAGCAGAACGCTGGCGCTTGGCCCAGTGCTTGACGGGTTGGAAGGTGCCTGTTCATAAGCCGCGTGATTTCGATTATGCAGAGGTCACGATCGGTGGGGTGCGCACGGATTCAGTGAATGCACATACTTTAGAGTCGTATATAGTTCCTGGGCTATACTTAGCTGGTGAGATGTTGGAGGTTCACGGAGATCTTGGTGGGTATAATTTCCAGTGGGCGTGGGCAAGTGGCCATCTCGCCGGCAAGAGATTGAGTCATTGAAAGCTTTGACAGTACTAGGGCTGCTGAGTAGAGTCAGTGTAGAATGAATGAAAATAAAGAAATCATCGGTATCATACTGGCTGCTGGCCTATCGACCCGTATGGGGCGTCTCAAACAATTGTTGCCCATTGCAGGTCGCCCAGTCGTTTGCCGGGTGGCTGAAGCCATGCGCAGTCGCTTCGAACGAGTGCTCGTCATACTTGGCCATCGCGCTGAAGAGGTAGCGGCCGCACTGGGTGAGAGTGGGGTAGAATGCGTCGTCAATAATCGTTACCAAGATGGCATGCTTAGCTCTGTCCAGTGTGCATTGCAGGCGATGGGGGAGGAGCGAGACTTTGCGCTTAGTTTGGGCGACCAACCTTCGTTGCAGGCAGAGACCATCGATGCTGTTGTGGATGCTTGGGTTCAAACGGACAAAGGTATCATCCTGCCTACGTATTGTGAAAAACGTGGGCACCCTGTACTCATCAGGCGAAAATATATAGCAAACATTCTTGCATTGGGTGAAGGAGTTGGTTTGAATGAGGTGACGAGAGGATTCCCAGAAGATACCTTGGAAATTGCACTCAATTCACCAGAGATATTGGATGATATGGACACGCCCGCAGATTATGAGAGGGAAGTCAAACGCGTGCTAAAGGGGAGCGGGTTAAAATGAAAGATGTCTTGGTGGAAATTTCTAAGCAAGCGGCCAGTGGAAAGAGTGTCGCCTTAGCATCTCTAGTGTGGAGCACTGGATCGATTCCAATGAGTGATCGCGCCAAAATGCTCGTGTTGGAGGATGGGCAACTGGTGGGAACCATTGGCGGTGGGTGTTTGGAGGCCGAGGTCTATGCCGCAGGGCGAGAAGTGTTAGACACGGGAGTTCCCTGTGATATGCGCTATACGATGACGGAAAAGCGAGCCGGCGAAAGCGGTCTCAACTGTGGGGGGACCGTGCGTATTTACACGGAACTCATCACTCCAGAAATGGCTGCTGCGCTGTTCACGCGAATCGTAGAGGCACGCCGGCTGCGTCAAGGCTGTCTTTTAGTCTCGCGGTTAAATAGCTCAGAACGCGTCTTGTTTGGCGCCGATGGTTCGGTGTGGGGCAGGAATGGGCAAGGGGGGTGGGATGAGTGGGCTCTAGCGCAAAGGGAGGAAGTGATTGCCAGGGGAAGTGGTCGGCTTTGTATTCATGAAGGGATGGAAACAGTTGGCTTAGGGAACGAGTTTTTTATTGAGCCATTTTTACCGCCACCGGTGCTTTTTGTGTTTGGGGGAGGGCACGTTGGTGGCCAGGTTTGCGCTCTGGCGAAGAATGTGGGATTTCGCGTGGTGCTCATTGACGATCGCCCTGCCTTTGCCAATGCAGAACGTCATCCCTATGCCGACGATTGTATTGCGGGTGATATTGCCGATATTTTCCCGACTTTACCAATTGACGACCAGTCCTATATATTGGCGTTGACGCGCGGGCATCAATACGACGAGTTAGTTGTCGAGCGAGCTATCAACACTTCTGCGCGCTACATCGGGATGTTAGGTAGTGAACGCAAGAAAATCGTGCTGTGGAAGCGGATTGTAGCGCGCGGCGGTTGCCGGGAAAGACTTGATCGGGTCTACGCACCGATTGGTGCGAATATTGGTGCTGATACGCCGGAGGAGATTGCCGTGAGTGTGCTAGCCGAGTTGGTCAAGGTCAGACGCGGCGTGCGCAAGGTGTGGAAAACCAAACGCGAAGAGATGAATGCCTAATGTCAGAAGACGTTCAATTGCGTTATGCCGCCGCCGCTTGTCAGGTTGATCGACCCAACCCCGAACGGCGTGGCGAGATAAAAGGCAATGCACAGCGCATGCTCGAAATGATCGATATGGCCGTACATGGTTATGCGCCGGTTATGGATGTTCGCCTAGTCGTTTTCCCAGAGTTCGCTCATGCTGCACCCATATATCAAACGGCCAAGGCTCTTTTAAAACACTTGACCATCCAAATTCCAAACGAGTACACGCAGTGGTATGAAGACAAAGCGCGCGAGCTTAATATATACATACAGACGGGCACTTTCTTGGAAGAAGATCCACTGTGGCCGGGTAAGGTCTTTAATACTACTTGCCTGATCGGCCCAGAGGGTATTCTCTATAAATACCGCAAAGTGAACCCGTGGATACCCTGGGAAGTTCACACTAGCCCGCACGACCTAGAAGGATATGCAGAGGACCCATTCCCCGTGGCTCGGACACCAATTGGCAATATCGGCGCGGCGATCTGTTACGACTGGTTTTTTCCCGAAACTTTGCGTCAACTCGCTGCCAATGGCGCAGAAGTACTATTGCGCGTTTCAGCCTATATGGATCCGTGGGGGGCTACCCCCCCAATGGATTGGTGGACGACGATCAATCGCTGTCGGGCACTAGAAAATATGTCGTATGTCGTTGCGGCTAATCAAGGGGCTTCCCTTGCTCATTACGCACCCTTTTCATGGCCGGGTGGTAGCATGGCGGTAGATTATGACGGCCGTATTCTCGCCCAGGCCGATCCGGGGCCAGGTGAAAAAATAGTCGTAGCGCCTATCGATATTGCCGCGCTTCGTTACGAGAAAAAACGTCGGGCAGGGCATCAACCGTTGGCGCACTTGCGCAGCGAGATGTACCCAGTATATGAGAGGTCCTATTTTCCTCAGGGTAGCTTTACAAAAGAGCGGGATCACACGGTGGATATGAATCAGAAAAATATTGATAATGCGCGGCGGAAGATTGAAGAGTCGTCTCTGTGAGATCGATGCAAAACGTATTAACTGGGTGGGCGAGTAGGTTGCCTTTTGTTTTATAAGGGCTGTAGTCAATGATATGAGGCGGTTTTCCGAAAAACAAATTCAGCGAGTTATTGGTAAGTATAACTTGGTCGACAACAAATGGCCGCTTGTCGATGGGGTTGAAGTTGAGCTTGTTGAAGTCGCTGATTTGTATGAACTACTCGATCGAATGATCGAACAAGAGGGGCGTATGGTGCGGGTTGAGCGCTTTCCATATTGGGCGGAGATTTGGCCCGCCTCTCTCGCTTTGGCGAAATGGATGTGTTCGCAAAAACTGCCGCCACCGAGGGGGTGGACAAGAGAGCTGGGGTGTGGAATAGGCCTTGTAGGGGTTGCTTTGGCCAAATTGGGTTGGAAGGTAGAAGCAACAGATTACGTCGAAGATGCGCTGGCTTTTGCCGCTCACAATGCACAAAAAAATAGAGTTGCCGATCGGCATCGGGTCTCTTACTTGGACTGGAGTAATCCGGTCGGCAAGGCCTGTGAATGCTTGGTTGCCTCCGATGTCGTTTATGAAAAGAAGAACCACGTATATTTAAATCGGGTGTTGCGCACGTTGTTAGAACCTGGGGGACGATTTTATCTAAGCGATCCAAAGCGGCGGCCAGCCGAGCGCTTTGTGGCTATGCTGTTAAAACAGCGATATGCGCACGAAGTTGAAACTGTAAATCAGACGTTGGGGACGGTCGAATACCAGGTCGATATTCACGTTTTTACAAAGGGCAAAGCTTAAGCCTGTTGCAGTGCCTTGATATGGGCAAGGGTTGAATTTGCCAAGGCATTTAAGTCGTATCCTCCCTCGAGAATGGATACCAACCGCCCAGAACAGCAACGGGCTGCGACATCGAGAACCATCTCACTTAGTGTGTGAAAGCCATCTTCACTCATATTGACCTGCCCCAATGGGTCGTCTCTATGGGCATCAAAACCTGCAGAAATAAGGATAAAATCGGGGTGAAAATCGAGCAGTTGAGGGATAGCGGTGCGATGAAAGTGATCGATATAAACCTGGTCATCGCTACCGGCAGCCACTGGGATATTAAGGGTGAAACCCTCGCCTAGCCCTTGACCGCACTCTCGTGCTGAACCAGTGCCTGGATAATGCGGAAATTGGTGTATGCTGAAAAAGAATACCGTTGGATCCGTCTCAAAGCTGTGCTGAGTTCCATTGCCGTGATGCACATCCCAATCTACAATAGCTATGCGGCTAAGCCCGTAGTGATGTTGTAAGTAGCGCGCGCCAATGGCGATGTTATTATAGAAGCAAAACCCCATTGCTTGATCGTCTTCAGCATGATGACCTGGTGGACGCACGGCGCAGAATGCGTTGTCAGCGCGATTGAGCATAACTGCGTCGATCGCCTGGATAATGGCACCAGCTGCCAAGCGAACAATCCGTGGCGTTTCAGGGCCAGCCACCGTATCTGCTGCTACAAGGGTAGGGTCTGGAAGAACTCCTAGTGATTCGACCCAGTTTAAATGGCTCAGGGGATGGGCTAGCTCGGCGATGTCACGCGGAATTTCCTTTGCTTTTATTTTAATAAGAGACTCTGAAAGAGAACTTCCCTCTATTTTATTAACGAGGTGAGTAATGCGTTCGGGACGCTCGGGATGGCCGCTGCCAACGTCGTGTAGGGCAAAGTCTTCATGTTGGATTAGGGCTGTGCGGGCCATGACTAAGGCCTCGTCTTCTTGGTGGGAAAACAGGCCGCGATCGCTTGTTGGCCTAGTTGGCGAATATCGTCGGCAATCTCTCTATCTTCGAGGTCAGAAGAGCTGAACCAGCGCATTTTACTAGCCTCCCGTGGGTTTATACGGGGTTTGCCGTCTTTTATGCGTGCAAAATAAATTATATCTATGTGTTGGTGCCCCTCACTTATGTCTTCTAATAGAATACATACTGGGGTGTGCAGTACTTTGACATTGTCCAACAGGCGCTGGGCCCCGAGGAGTTCTACATCGAGCCCCGTTTCTTCTTTTACTTCGCGCAGAGCGGCTTTTTCTGGGAGCTCGTTCTCTTCAATGTGACCGCCTGGAGGTAACCAGGCTTCTATTTTATTGTGCCATAGCAATAAGGTGCTGCTATTTTTAACAATAAATGTCGTGGCGGTAAAATCGCGGGTATATGTGGACAAATATCTATTGTTTCCTCGATGGTAAGTCGTCAACAGAGATAGAAGTTAAGAAAAAACTCACAAGCTGCTAATAGATGCCGATGAGTTAATATAGGCACATGTTAGGTGGGGAGAAAAGGTCTTGACAGGCCCATGCCGCGGGAACTATACTAGCTCTCTCAATTATCAATATGTTAGACTCGAATACTAAAGCGAAGAAAGCCCGTGCCTCAGTCCCGTCTTTCCACCTGGTTTTCCAACATTACATCAAGAGGAAACGAGATGAGCACGCAGCTCGTCGTGGATAGAAAACCAATCTCCGATACGATTGTTCTCAACCCTGCCGCGCCGCAAAAAACCATCTGGCCTATTGCAGGTGGGAAAGGGGGGACCGGTAAGTCTACTCTAACCGCTAATATCGGTGTGGGTTTAGCGTTGTTGGGTTATAAAGTAATATTGGTAGATGGGGATTTAGGGGGAGCTGACCTACATCTCTTTTTTGACCAAATAGCCCCTGCACGCAGCCTGAGCCACTTTCTTACGAAGGAGGCGAGTTCACTCAAGGAAGTTTTACTTCCGACTCCCAGCGAAAATTTGAAGCTTATTTGCGGTGGTAATGAGATGATTGGGCTGGCTAATCTCCCCTATATGGTCAAAGAGAAGCTCGTGCGCCATATTATGACATTGGACGCCGACTATATTCTTATCGACCTAGGGGCAGGCACTTCTTTTAATACCTTGGACTTTTTTTCTTTGTCGAATGAGGGCCTGATCGTTTGTACTCCTGAGCCGCACGCCCGCGTCGACGCCTATGGTTTCATTAAGAACACTGTTTATCGAAAATTGAGACGGCAATTTTCTAAATCCGACGAAGTTAAAGAAGCCATTGAACAATTTGCTCGCAAAGAAGGCCGTAAGAGTGGTCGCATCAGTGAGTTGCTATTACATATAAAGGAGGTCAACTCTTCTGCTGGAGATGAGGCGGCAGATATGTTGGCCGACTTCAAACCCCGACTTTTGTTAAATCGGGTTCGCAACAAGCGTCAATTAGAAGAGGGCCAACGTTTTATAAGTCTCGTACGAGAGTATTTATCTACGGAGATGCAATATATCGGTTATGTGCGCAGCGATACCAAGATTCTTGATGCTTGCGAGCGCCGTCGTCCAATCATGATAGACAACCCCAAGGCGCCCGCGGCGCGCGATTTGTGTAAAGTCCTAATGAAGGGGTTAGGTATTAAGGATCGCCTGCATCGCTTTGATGCCGAAAACTGTCGTAAAATGGCCGAAATTGCTAAATTGGAAGCCAAGTTCTGGTAAGTTCCCGCTACGAGCCCGGCGCTATAGTTGCGCAGGTGCCATACCCCCATACCCCAACCTTGCTATTATCCCGTGTCCACATCTTGGGTTAGGGGGTCTATAGCTGACCGGCTCGCTATGCGCTGGTTGCATAGAGCCCCGGTGAACTCACCTCCCCTCGATATTTTTGGCGAATTAAAATCCGCGCAAAAAATCCTTATCGTCCCGAGTGATAGAGTTGGTGGACTCTTTTTAGCAGGTCCTGCCTACAAGTTAATTCGCAATGCTTACCCGCAAGCCTATATCAGTTTATTCGTACATAGTGCACAGGCTAATATGGCTCGGCAGATACCTTTTATAGACGAAGTTTCTAGCGCTGAATTGGGCAAGCCAATCTGGTCCGGGGCTTTTAAGGCAGTGGGAGATGCTCTGAGACGCGAGGAGTTTGACCTCGCTTTTTGCTTGGGGACTGACTGTAGCTTTCGCCTTGCTCAACTATGTGCCGTCTGTGGGGCGCGCATTCGGGTGGGTTTTGGCCGCTGTGGGATTGAACCATTTAATATAGAAATCAAGCTTTCAGAGGAAAGTCGCTACGAAGTCGCCTCTTACCAGAGCATGCTCGAGCTGCTGGGGCTGGGGGGGGAGGCTGAATTGGTTTGGCAGTTCGCTGAGGGCAAAGCTGAACAAGTGCGCACTCGCTATCTCGGTGAAGAAGGGGCGCAGGTTATTGGTGTCGATCTCGGGCGGGGTGCGGGACGTGGTTTGACTCGCCGCCAACTTGAAGATATTGTCGGCCGTATTGTCGAACGCGGTTTTCGCGCTCTGTTGTTTTTTTCACTCGCGGAGCACAAGCAGGTAAACTATCTTAAAGAGAACTATGGCAACCGGGCTGTCCTTTTTGAACAAGAAGATTTTTTGACAGCAGCCGCCTTGTTGCAGAGCTGCAAAACATTGATCTCTTGCAATACTGATTTACTGCATTTGGCCGTCTCGTTAAAAATTCCTACTGTAGGCATTTTTGAAGAAAATCCTCAGCGTTGGATTGCAGCGGAAAATACTGCAGTTGAGACTGTGCACCACGCGGATTTACGCACGTTGAATATTACGCAAATCGTCGATGCGCTAGATAATCAACTGCGTGGAAAATAAGCAATTAGATTCCCATAGGGAGAGAATCTTTAGATGTTAGCCGCAAAAGGAGTAGGCAATGGAAACTGAGATGGTCGAGCCCGACCGGACAATTATGATCGTTTCGATCATCGGGTTGGTCGTTATTTGGGGCAGTTTCTTCTATCATAAATTTGTACAAGACGGCAATGGGGCTGCCTCGGATATAGGTGGGGACGATTTGGGCATAGAATCACCCCCAGAGACAGTTGAAAGTAAAGAAGGTGTAAAACCTGAGATGCCAATTAGTGGTAAAAAAAATAAAACAAAGAGAAAAAAGCGCTAGCTAAGCGCTGTTGAGTGGGATGAAGAGGAGATTATGGCAACGGAAGTAGTCATGCCCAAATTAGGGCTCACGATGGAGACGGGGATCATCGGTGCTTGGTTAGTCGAAGAGGGGGCACACGTAGTTAAGGGGCAACCCCTGCTCGAGATCATAACTGACAAGGTTACGATGGAGGTGGAGGCCCAAGTTGACGGACAACTGCTCAAAATTCTTGTACCTGCCGACACGGAAGTGGCCGTTTCCGAGGTGATTGGTTTACTCGGTTCTGAAGGAGAAGACGTCGGTCAGTACGCCGCGGCGCAAAATCCACCCAGTGCTACCTCTCCTCCTTCTACCGGCCATGAGCCGCCCGTTATTGCTCCGGCGGCACCGCCAGCGAGTGTGGTGGCTGGGATGCAAGGGCGCAAACATAGAGCATCACCTAAGGCGCGGAAAATTGCAGCTGAAAGCGGAGTTGAAATTGCACGCGTCGAGGGGACGGGTGCTGGTGGACGCGTTGTTAGCTCCGATGTGTTGGCCTTCTCTGTATCATCTGAGAAAGCCTTAGCTTCTCCTTCTGTCGCAGTAGTTCATACACCGGTTGCCATGGGCGAATTGACGATGGCTGAACGGGTGGCTGCCGAACGGCTGACTGCCAGTTACCAAGAGATTCCTCACATCCATATTTCAATGGATGTTTCCGCCGTATGGCTCGGGCAGTTTCGCCAGGGCTATAGCCTCGAAGGTAAGAGTGTTTCCTACAACGATCTTATCGTCAAGGCCACCGCACGTGCACTCATTGATTTTCCCAGAGTAAACAGCCTTTACCAAGACGGCGGCTACCGCCCATTTCATGAGGCTCATATCGGTATCGCCGTAGCGGCACCGAGCGGTTTAGTAGTCCCCGTCATACGCGGTGCCGAACAAAAAAATATCGAACAGATTGCCGCGGAGTCGGCGCAATTCGTCGATCGGGCCCGACAGGGGAAATTGAAAATTGACGATATGACGAATGGCACCTTTACCATTTCAAATTTGGGCATGTTTGGCGTTTCGCAGTTTACGGCCATAATAAATCCCCCACAGGTAGCGATCCTAGCCGTTGGCGCCATCGAAAAACGCGTCGTGGTAGTGCAGGGGGACGCTTTCGCGGTGCGTCCGCAAATGACACTAACACTGGCTGCTGACCATCGCGTCGTTGATGGAGCCCTCGCCGCCCGTTTCTTAAAACGGCTCAAAGAAAT
>JBLHGI010000228.1:0-9882 GCA_047616505.1 Planctomycetota bacterium | reverse complement strand
CTTAGACTAAAATCCGTTGGACACACCCGCGCTTAAATGAACTGAGAAACGGTTTATGCAAGACGAAAAAAAAACAAAAAAAGCACTCATCGAAGAGTTACAGGATCTGCGCCAAAAGCTGCTCCAACGCGATGGCCAACCCCAGGGGGATGACGCCGACCTGCGCTATCAGTCCGCACTCGAAAATGTAGTAGACGGCATTATCACGATTGACGAGCGCGGCCATGTAGAATCGTTCAACGCCGCCGCCGAAAAGATATTCGGCTATACGGCAGACGAAGTCACCGGACAGAATATAAACTGTCTCATGCCCGCTCCGTACCACGAAGAGCACGACAGCTACCTGCACAACTACTTGACAACTGGCAACGCAAAAATAATAGGCATAGGGCGCGAAGTAACGGGCCAGCACAAAAACGGCACCACGTTTCCCCTCGACCTAGCCGTCAGCGAATTTAGCCAAGGGAACAAGCGCATGTTTACCGGCATCGTGCGCGATATAACCGAGCGCAAGCAGCTGGAAGCACAGCTGGTCCAGGCGCAAAAAATGGAATCCGTGGGGCAGTTGGCCGGTGGCGTCGCGCACGACTTCAACAACCAGCTCGGCATTGTGCTCTTCGATCTCGATATGATGCTGGCCGTGCGCGAAGAAGAAGAGCTGCGCGAAGACTTGCTCAAAATCCGCAAAGTCATCCTGCGCGCAGCCAACCTAACACGCCAACTGCTGCTCTTTAGTCGTCGCCAGCAGATCGAGCGCCAGCCCCTCGATCTCAACGGACAGACACACGAGCTACAAAAAATGCTCGACCGCCTGTTGGGCGAACGCATCACCATAGAAATGGATCTGGAAAAAAACCTCTGGACCATCAACGCCGACCCCGGCAATATGGACCAAGTCGTGCTCAACTTAGCCATCAACAGCCGCGATGCCATGCCCGAAGGAGGGTCTCTGCGCTTGGCCACCTGTAATGTCATGATAGACGAAGTCTATTGTCGCCAGCACTCGCAGGCGCGCCCCGGACGCTTCGTGCGCCTAGAAGTCAGCGACACCGGCACGGGTATGGAAGAAGCCGTGCAACGACGCGTTTTTGAGCCCTTCTTTACCACAAAAGAAGTCGGCAAAGGCACGGGGCTGGGCCTGTCGGTCGTCTACGGGATCGTCGAAGCACACGAAGGTTGGATCGAACTCGAAAGCACCCCCAACAAAGGCAGCTGTTTTTCGCTTTACCTCCCCATTTTGTCGCAAAACTTCGACGCTGAAGATCTGCCGACACGCGCCCCTACGACCGCGCGCCTGCGCGGCCGCGGCGAACGCCTACTCTTGTTGGAAGACCAGCCCGACCTACTCGACCGCGCGTTGCGCGTGCTCACCGACCAAGGCTATACCGTCTTTGCCTGTGCCACACTGGCCGAGGCCCGCACGCTATTCCGCCGCGAGGACGGGCTTTTTAATATGCTGATCAGCGACGTCGCCCTACCCGACGGCCGCGGTCCAGAATGGTTGTTGGAGTTGCGTCAGAAACACGCCGATTTACCCATGCTGCTGATGACGGGCTATATGGACGAAAAAACAGATTGGACCCACGTGCAGAATATGGGGATTCCCGTTCTGCTTAAACCCGTGGCCGTAACAGATTTATTAGACGCCGTGCAGGATGCATTATAAAAAAAGGGGGATGCGATTTGCATCGCATCCCCCTTCTCAGCTCAACCCCGCCTATGCGCCCCTACACCTCCAATAACCTATCCACCGCCGCACATACCTTTTCCCTCGTCGTCCCCCCCACAAACCGCTCCACCACTTCAGCATCCCGCAACAGCACCAAGGTAGGCACGGTGCGCACGCGGAACCGAGCCGCCAATTCTGGATATTCATCTACGTCTACGTGACACAGTTTTAAACGGCCTTCGTAATACTCGGCCAGCCCTTCACTCAGCGTCCACGTCACTTGGCAGACATCACACCAAGGGGCGCAAAAGTCAACGAGCAGCAGACCATCCTGCTCTAAATTCATTCCCCCCTCAACTGTGGTGATTTTGCCCATTGCGTCGAATACCCCAATCATCGCTCTATCTCACTTTTCAATCTTGAGCAAAATATTGGCAAAATACGTGCCATAGCTATTGAACGGCGAATAAGCGGATTTTCACAGCTATTCCATACAAAGATCGGGACGGTATAGTCACATTTCAGCTACCCACTTCGGGACCACAAGGTCACGATAGCCCATAGGGCGCATCCAATCTATACCTATCGGATTGGTATGTGCTTTGCTGTTATATCCTTGAGCATAACGAAGGGGGAATATCATGAGTATCGAAGAAACGCAGGAGCTAGCCGCGACCATCGGCCAGCACATTTTTTTTAGAGGACTGACCCAAGAGCACCTACAGCTATTAGCTTCCTGTGCCGAGTACCAGAGTTTCGAAAGCAATCAGCATCTCGGGCACCAGGGAGAAAAGACGGAGTATTTCTACTTGGTGCTGCGCGGGCGCATCGTGCTCGAAACCAGTGGCGTCTCCGTACAGGCTGTCGATCCCGATGAGATCCTCGGTTGGTCGTGGTTTGTGCCGCCCTATAATTGGCGGTTCGACGCGCGCGCCTTAGAGAAGTCGCGCACGATTGCACTGGAAGCAAAGAGCCTGCGCGACCTATGCGACACGCATCCCAACATGGGCTATGAACTACTGCGCCGCCTAGTGCAAGTCACGGCGCAGCGCTTGGAAACTACGCGCCAACAACTCGTCGACAATACGCGGCGCGCCGACGTATAGCGCACGCTCTAGGCAACCTAGCGCACGCTCTGATAGCCCGCCTGTGCCCCGCGCCGCTTGGCCAAAACGAGCTGCCATAGCTGCTTCTTGTTGGCGCGAAAGCTGCCGGCACAGCTGAGCAGATAATAGTTCCACATGCGGTAGAAGCGCTCATCATACTGGTCTTTGAGCTGGTCCCAACTACGCGCGAAATTTTGTTGCCAAGCCATCAGCGTCAGATCGTAATAGCTGCCGAAACTGTGCCAATCATTGAGCGCAAAAAGTCGTTCGGTAGCGCCCGTCAGTTGCGTCGCCGCAGGCACCATGCCATTTCTAAAGATATACTTGTCAATCCACGGGTCCGTCGAGTTACCAGCTCGATGGCGCCCGATGGTGTGCAATAGGAACAGGCCGCCATCCTTGAGGTTGCGGTGTACGACTTCCATAAAAGTGCGGTAGTTTTTGTGCCCTACCGCCTCGATCATACCACAGACCATCACCTTGTCATAGCTGCCGTGGTGGTCGCGGTAATCCGATTTTACAATTTCTACCGGCAGTCCCGCACAAAACTTTCGCGCGTACTGCAGTTGCTCGTCTGCAATCGTAATGCCCGTGACGTGGCAACCGTAGCGCTCAGCGGCAAACTTGGCAAAACCGCCCCAACCACAGCCGACATCTAAGACCCGATCTTCCGGCTTCAACATCAGCTTGCGACAAATCAAGTCTAGCTTCTGTTCCTGCGCTACATTGAGATCGTCTGTATCTTTAAAATAACCGCAGGTATACTGATTATACGGATCCAAAAATGCCATAAACAAATTGGCATCGAGCTCGTAGTGATGGTCTGCGACCTCCCGAGCCTTGCTCTTGGTCTGACGATTGAAGAGTTTTGATTTTAGCAATAGCAGCTTATGGCTGACGGGCATAATCCGCGCGTTGATGCGCCCGATAAAAGCCTTGTAGACAAATTGATCCACCGCCTGGCATGTCCACCATTCATCCATATAGGACTCGCCAAGCGCCATCGCACCACCTGCGGCAATGCGATCGAAAAACTGCGGGTTGTGCACCTGAATATCCCAAGGCCGATCGCCGTCTACGCGAATATCGGCGCGTTCGAGTAAGTCTTCGACTATTTTTTTCATATTTTTTTCATATTTTTTTCTGTGTTATAACTCGGCCTCGCCAATAGGATTCCCATGCACAATTTATAAAGAATTTCAGAAATTCTGACAAAAGATAAATGACGCCGATATTCCTTTTACGGCGATTCACCAGGAGACAACATCGCCCATGCCGTCTGCCAACGAACGCCTGCGTCTGCTCGTACGCGGCCTAGTGCAAGGGATCGGGTTTTCGCCCCTTCGTCTATAATTTGGCCACGGAGCTGCGGCTAAGAGGCTGGGTCAACAACTCCAGCCAAGGCGTGGCGATCGAAGTCGAGGGACCGCGGCCACCGCTCGAGCCCATTAGGCCATGCCCACTGCGATTTAAGCGCGGGGTTTATAGTCGAAGAAGGCCTATAAAGGGAAACGCTGTGGCGGGTCGTGCAGTCGATGCGCAGAACAGCCGAGGCAGCCGGCGCACAAATTGTCACCGGCGACACCAAGGTGGTCGACCGCGGCAAGGGGAGACGGGATTTCCATTAATACGGCGGGCGTAGGATTAAAGGGTATTGATGACATCACAGACCCATTTGACGCATATTGACTAGGTAGATTCCCAATTAAACACTTAAAAAATTGGCCAAGTCAGGGTGTTTGTCCGACATGCGAACAAACACCCCTTACACAATGAGTTTATCCAATCACTACGTATACGTATTCAGCGCCTTGATATAATTTGCTCGCTCAAAGGCCGTTGGGTTGGCATAGTTGGCGTGGCTCATACTACCCTGCATTAAACGCACCGAGTCGTATTCGTGTTCTTCCATCCACTCCTTCATATCACCCAACACTTCGCCAATATGGCCGATGCCGTTGCGCAGCAGCGCCGACGCCATCATCGTCACATCGGCGCCAGCCATCATCATTTTTAGCACGTCCTCAGCCGAGTGAATACCGCCCGTTGCCGCCAAATCACACTGTAGACGTCCGCTGAGAATGGCGATCCAGCGCAGCGGCAGACGCATATCCTGCGGCGTACTCAAGATTACGTGCGGGTAAACTTCCAATTTTTCTAGATCGATATCCGGTTGATAAAATCGATTAAAGAGCACCAAAGCGTCGGCACCGTTCCAATCGAGCTGGCGCGCCATACTCGCCGTCGAGCTAAAGAAGGGACTCAACTTGACGGCCACTGGGATACTGATATGCTCTTTTACAGCCTCCAATATATCCAAGTGCAACTGTTCAACTTCTAGTCCCGATACTTCTAGCTCCGTCGGGATATGATAGATATTCAACTCCAGGGCATCGGCACCCGCATCTTCGATCAGACGCGCATATTGGATCCAGCCGCCAGACGTCGTGCCATTGAGACTGCCCATGATCGGAATATTCACCGCGTCGCGCAGTTTGCGCACCTGTTCGAGGTAGCTGTCCGGGCCGACGTCGTACTCTTCATGCTCTGGAAAATAGTCCAAGGCCTCGGCAAAACTGTGCGTGCCGTTGTCGAGAAAGTGGTCCAACTCTAGCATCTGATGGCGGATCTCTTCCTCAAAGAGCGAGAACATTACCACAGCGGCCGCTCCCGCATCTTCGATCCGTCGCACATTGTCGACATCGCGCGACAGTGGACAGGCCGATACAACCAGCGGATTTTTCAAATCCATGCCCATATAATTCGTGCTCAGGTCCATTTTATCCTCCTCAACCTGCCGCCTGCGGTGGAGTCTTTTTGCCCGCCTCGGCCATTTCTTTATAGTATGCCCAGCGGACGTCGACGTCCTCCTGTGCCTCTTTCAACAGTTGTTCTGACTCTCCGGGACGACTGCGCGCCAACATGGAGTAACGAGCCTCTTTCAGCGCGTACTCCTTAAACGGAATCTTCGCATCTTTAGAATCGAGAGAAAATCCGTTTTCCGGATGATAGCGGAATAATGGCCAATACCCCGAATCCACCGCCGCCTTCTGCTGATCCAGCCCAAGGCGCATATTGATCCCGTGGGCAATACAGTGCGAGTAGGCGATAATAATCGACGGGCCCTTATACGCTTCGGCTTCGACGATGGCACGCACGGTCTGTGAATCGGACGCGCCCATCGCAATATTGGCCACGTAGACATTGCCGTAGCCAATGGCAATCTGCGCCAAATCCTTTTTGCGCCCGCGCTTACCGCCAGCGGCAAATTTTGCTACGGCACCTCTCGGCGTCGCTTTCGACATCTGACCACCGGTATTGGAGTATACCTCCGTATCCATTACCATAATATTTACATCGGCACCCGAAGCCATGACGTGGTCTAGACCGCCAAAACCAATATCGTAGGCCCAACCATCGCCGCCCATAATCCACACGTCTTTTTTGACGAGATAATCGGCCACAGCTGCCAAACGCCCGGCGCTCGCTGAATCGATCTTGGCCAGCACCGACTTGAGCTCTTCGACGCGTTCGCGCTGCTCATAAATACCGGCTTCATCGTCCTGGTCTGCGCCGAGGATACCCTCGGCCAACTCACCTCCGACCTCGGCTTTTAACTCGGCTAACAGCGCGTTCGCCTGTGCCGCATGGCTATCCATGGCAAGGCGCATGCCCAAACCAAATTCGGCGTTATCTTCAAAGAGCGAGTTGGCCCACGCCGTGCCGTGCCCATCGGCGTTCTTGGCCCACGGCGTCGTCGGCAAGTTACCGCCGTAAATCGACGAGCAACCCGTGGCGTTGGCCACCACCGAGCGATCGCCATAGAGCTGGCTAACGAGCTTGACATAGGGCGTCTCACCACAGCCGGAACAGGCACCGGAAAACTCAAAGAGCGGCTGTAGAAACTGCGATTCTTTCACCTGGCCTATTTTTAGCTCGCGGCGATCGTATTCGGGCAAACCGAGGAAAAAGTCCCAGCTTTTGCGCTCGCTTGCGCGCAGCGGAGCTTGCACTTCCATATTGATAGCCTTGCGCTTAGTCGCCTGTTTGTTCTTGGCCGGACAGACCTCTACGCAGAGCGCGCAGCCCGTGCAATCTTCTGGGGCCACTTGGAGCGTGTATTGCGCCCCGTCCGGGAACCCGCGCCCGCGCATCTTAGTCGCCTTGAATTCTTCGGGGGCACCGTCGAGATGCTCACTGTCATATACCTTGGCACGGATGACGGCGTGCGGACAGACCAACGCACACTTGTTGCACTGAATACACACATCTGGGTCCCATACGGGGATTTCCAAGGCGATATTGCGCCGCTCCCAGCGCGCCGTATCGGTAGGGAAGGTTCCATCGATGGGCAGCAGGCTCACAGGTAACGAATCGCCTCGGCGCTCCATCATCACAGAGGTCACTTCGCGCACGAATTCGGGTGCATCGTCGGGCACGACCTTTTCTAACTCGACTTCACTCGTCGGCGCTTCAGGCACTTCAATCCGGTGCATATTCTCCAGCGATTGGTCGACGGCCGCATAGTTGCGCTTGACCACTTCTTCGCCGCGTTTACCATAGGTTTTTTTGATCGCCTCTTTAATAGCGGCAATGGCTTCATCGCGCGGCAGAATACCCGATATGGCGAAGAAACAGGTCTGCATTACGGTGTTGATGCGCCCGCCCATCCCCGCCGCATTCGCCACTTTGTAGGCGTCAATGGCATAGAACTCGAGTTTGCGGTTGATGATGCGCTCTTGGGCAATACGCGGCAGGCTGTTCCATATCTCATCTTTTTCCACCGTCGTATTGAGTAGGAAAACCGCTCCTTCTTCTGCCTTCTCTAAGACGTCGGAACGCTCCAGAAATACGGCCTGGTGGCAGGCGACAAAATTCGCGCGCTCAATCAGGTAGGTCGAGCGGATCGGCTCAGAGCCGAAGCGCAGGTGCGAAATAGTCATCGCCCCCGATTTTTTGGAATCGTATTCAAAATAGCCCTGTGCGTAATTGTCGGTGCCTTCGCCGATAATCTTAATAGAGTTCTTATTGGCACCCACCGTACCATCGGCCCCCAAGCCGTAGAATACAGCGCGCTTGACCGTGTCTTTCTCCGTGCTAAAAGACGGATCGTAGTCGATGCTCAGACGACTGACATCGTCGTCAATGCCGACGGTAAAGCGTTTGCGCGGTCTATCCTTGACCATCTCATCAAAAACGCCTTTGATCATGGCCGGCGTAAATTCTTTAGACCCTAAACCATAGCGCCCACCGTACACTTCTAACGAGCGTTCACCTTCATCTAAGGCCGCCAAAACATCGAGCAATAGCGGCTCGCCCGTAGCGCCCGGCTCTTTGGTGCGGTCGAGCACCGCCAAACGCTTGGCGCTTTCGGGAATAGCCGCCAACAAAAGTTTCGATGCAAAGGGGCGGTAGAGCCGCACGCGCAGCACGCCGACCTTTTCACCTGCTGCCGCCAGCGCCTCGACCGTCTCCAGCGCCGCCTCCGCTCCAGAGCCCATCAGTATGACGACGCGTTCGGCATCGAGCGCACCGCTGTACTCGTAGAGTTTGTAGTGGCGACCAACGCGCGCACCAAGTTCATCGAGTAAGCGCTGGACAACTTCCGGCGTTTTCTCATAAAATGGGTTCACCGTCTCGCGGCCCTGAAAATAAACATCTGGGTTTTGCGCCGTGCCGCGCAGTACCGGATGGTCGGGGCTGAGCCCGCGATCGCGGTGAGCACGCACGAGATCATCATCGATCAATGCGCGAATATCCTCGTCGGCGAGCGCTTCGATCTTCATCACTTCATGCGAAGTGCGAAAGCCATCAAAAAAGTGCAGGAAGGGCAGGCGCGTCTCTAGCGTTGCGGCATGGGAAATGAGTGCCATATCCATGGCCTCCTGCACCGAAGCCGATGCCAGCATAGCAAAACCGGCGGCGCGCACGGCCATCACATCGCTGTGGTCGCAAAAAATAGATAGCCCCTGAGCCGCTAACGAACGCGCCGCTACATGCATGGCAAACGGCGTCAGTTCACCGGCGATCTTATACATATTGGGGATCATCAGCAGCAGGCCCTGCGATGCGGTAAACGTCGTCGTCATCGCACCAGCCTGCAGTGAACCGTGCACGGCGCCGGCGGCACCTCCCTCGCTTTGCATCTCGACCACCTTCGGCACTTGTCCCCAAATATTGGTCTTGCCTACAGACGACCAAGCGTCGGCCAACTCACCCATCGGCGAGGAAGGAGTGATCGGATAAATAGCGATCACTTCACTCACTTTATGCGCGACATAAGCGGCCGCTTCGTTCCCGTCTATCGTAACTATTTTGCGCTCCATCGTTCCCTTCCCTCGCTGCGCTAGGGCAGCACGAATTCGTGTTCGGGATGTTTTATTGTCAGCACCGGACACGGTGCCATCTGCACGACTTTTTCAGCGACGCTGCCAATCAGCGCGTGCGCCAAACCCGTGCGACCATGCGTAGCCAACGTGATTAAGTCGATATCTTCGCTGCGGGCAAAGCGCACAACCTCGACGTGCGGCGCTCCTACGAGCACCCGCGTTTCCACCTCCGCATCAACCAATTCCGCCCGCATCTGTTCCATCGTCGTTTGTGCAGACTCTTTGTTGGCCTCGATCTGGTTTTCGACCATGCCGGGAAATTCCGCACTTGCCACGGGTCCAGCCCAATGCGCGTCGACTACGTGTACTAAAAAGATCTTAGCGTCATACGAGCGCGCAAATTCCACCGCATAGGGCAGGACATGGCGCGCATATTCGGACAAGTCGGTGGGTATGAGAATTTTTTTAAGGCGGATCATGAGTCGACCTCCTCAAATGAGTGCGAGTTAGATAGGGAGAAATGAGCAAATCGAATGCCATATCCCGAGAAGCAGATGAAAGCAGATAAGGCGAGGTAATCGTATGGTTTTTAGTGCCGGGATGAGGCAATATCACGAGACCAAAAAGTCACAATGAGGCAACGTGGTCACATGTATTGGAGATCTGTTCTGCTATAGACGACCTGAGTGGGGCTTCCCTTCACTCATACCGTGCACATTCTGTGCACATGCTCGCGGCACATCCAGTGCCGCTCCGAGGTATAGCCCCCTACGCCACA
>JBLHGI010000227.1:0-9908 GCA_047616505.1 Planctomycetota bacterium | reverse complement strand
TCGTTTCCTGTGTGCGGCACTAAAGCGGCATAATGGAATTATAGCACAGGTGGCAGAATCTATCGGTATGTCGCGTAAAAATCTCTATATAAAGCTTGAAAATTTGGGGATAGAATATCAAGAGTACCGAAAGGCTCGTTAGTTTATTGCGCGTCTAACTAACCTTCGTTATAAGAGGCTGCGGCGCATTTTTTCGTGCTGTTCTTGCAGGTAAGACCAGTTGCTGCCCTCTGCTGTTTCGAGCTCTAGTGCGCGGCGAATAGCGGCGAAGGCGTGGTGATATTCGCCCTGCATATAGAGTAATTCGGCAAAGGTATCGAGATAAACGGGGTTTGCTCCATCTATTTTTATAGAGCGTAGCGAAAGTTTTGTGGCGCGATTTAAGAGCATCCCCTCTTCGGCATAAGTCCAGGCTAGATTGTTGAGGACAAAGGCATTATCGGGATTGCGTGCTAATGCTCGCTCGTAGTATTCAATGGTTTTTTGCTGCAGGTCGTGTCCATAATAGAGTTGCGCTACGCGTGCGGCCATAGCGCCGTTATCTGTAGCAGCGCGGTTTCCTAGTGCGCGTTGAAACGTGCTATCTGCTATAGAGGTGCGTCCTTGGTGCAGTTGGCATTCCCCCAATGCGATGAGTAATTGAGGGTCGGTGGGCTCTATGAGCAGAGCGGCCTGCAGTTCACTCTCGGCTCTGGCATAGTTTTCCTGTTCGAGCAAGATGCGGCTGAGTTCGAGGCGGGCAAAGAGTAGCTGTGGGTCGAGTGCGGTGGCTGAGTCGAATAAGGCGATAGCTCTGTCGTCATTGCCCTGCCGCGCCTGTGTCCACGCTAGTGTGCTCAGGAGCGGGGCATTTTGTGGGTGTTCTATGAGCAGTTCTTCCAACTGCGATTGAACTTCTAAATAGCGTTGTGTTTCACGGCTGAGGTCGCGTAGGGCATTGTGTAGATCGGCGTGGGTTGGGTCTATCGACAGGGCATCTATGAGCGCTTTTAGCGCGAGGGTATCATCGCCCTTGCTCATATGTGCTAAAGCGGTAAATAGGTATAAGGTGGTGTTGTCGCTGTCTTCGCGGAGCGCGCGGCGCAATTCCTTTAGCGCTTGGTCATAGCGGCCACTCTCTATATACGTTGCTGCTAACTGCGTGCGATTGACATCGTACTGGCCGCAGTGCGGATTGTCGATAACAAAGGTCGCCATAAGGGCGGCACAATATGCATAATGACGAATAGAGCGCATTAGTACTCGTGGCGGTAAGCGTAAATGTGTAGGAGCAAGCCGATGGCTAGTAAATTGGCCATTAGTGAAGATCCACCCGAACTGATGAAAGGCAAGGGCAGTCCGGTGACGGGCATGACGCCTATGGTCATGCCGACATTGACAAAAACGTGGAAGGTCAGCATCGAGGCTAAGCCGATGGCGACGAGACTATAAAAGCGATTTTTGGCGATAGCGCCTATGTGCAACGCACGGGCAATGAGAAAGAAAAATAGGGCCAGGACGGCCAGGGCGCCGATGAATCCTAATTCTTCGCCGGCGACGGAGAATATAAAGTCCGTGTGCGCTGCTGGTAAGAACTCGTACTTGGTCTGTGTCCCCTGAAGAAAGCCCTTGCCTGTGAGGCCGCCAGAGCCAATGGCTATTTTGGATTGGATGATATTCCAGCCGGAGCCGAGTCGGTCGCTCTCCGGGTTGAGGAAGGTCATAATACGGTCTTTCTGATATTGGCGCAGAAAGTGATCCCAGAGATAGACCGTAATGAGTCCGGCCGAAAGGTTGACCGAAATCATGGTGAGAGTAAACCAGAGGCGCCTCATCAGCAAGTGAATGGCGGCACTGCTGCCGGTGATAAAGGCGGCAAAGAGGTAGGGCGCTGCTCCCTGCCAAAGCGGTTCAAAGGAAAAGGCGACACTCAAGAGTGGCGAGAGAATAACAAAGATGAAGAGTCGGCGCATGCCAGCCCAATACAGCATGGGGAAAAGAGGAGCGCCAAAGGAAATGGCGGTTCCTAAATCGGGTTGTCGCACGATAAATGCCATGGGTACTAGGGCGATCAAGAGCGTGCCAAGGAAACCGCGCGCGTGGTTTATTTGTTCGTTGCTGCAGTCGCTTAGATAGCGGGCCAGCGCAATAATAGTAGTGAGCTTGGCGAATTCGGAAGGCTGTGTGCGCAGTGGGCCTATGCTCAGCCAGCGTGCGGCATCTCCACCTGTCCCCCAAGCTAATACGGCGAGCAGGCTAAGTAGCCCCAATGCGTACAGGGGATAGGCTAAGCCGTATATGACTTTATTAGGTATATAAACGACGGCCAAAGTTAACACTAGGGCGACTAGGGCGTAACGGGCCTGTTTAGACCAAGCCGTCTGGACAATAAGAGAGTCACTATAGTAGGCCGCGCTATAGATCATGGTCACTCCCAGTAGGACTGTTGCTACCGTTGCGGCGAGCAATAGATAATCAATATCGCGTATGAGGCGCATGCCTAGTCCTGGTTTAGGACCCAGTTTAGACTGGGGTTCAAAACGGTGGGAGATAGGTGATTTGGGTGGGTCGCCGATTGCTCTCGCGCAAAGAACGCCTCTATCACCTTGCGTGCAATTGGAGCAGCTATAGCCCCGCCGCCGCCGCCGCCTTCGACCACCACGGCTACAGCGATTTTTGGATTATCATAAGGGGCAAAGGCGACAAACCACGCGTCATTGCCACCGTTGGCTCGGTTGGGGACTTGGGCGGTGCCGCTTTTTCCGGCTACTTCAATACCGTCAATAGCCAAACGCCATCCCGTTCCATGCGGCCCATAAACCACGCGGCGCATAGATTTGCGCACGATGTCCATCGTCGCGTCAGAAACACCTTCTATACGCTTTTTTTTGGGTGCTTGCCCGCTTAAATAAGGCGTGACGAGATAGCCTCCGTTGGCAATGGCAGCGGTATAGCGAGCCATCTGTATCGGGGTGACGAGCATCGCCCCTTGGCCAATGATTAGATTGAGCAGGTGTCCCAAGGTCCATCCATCTCGCGCCTGATAATATTGGCGTGAGGGCAACAAGCCCGCAGCTTCTTCTGGCTCAAAGTGCAGTCCGGTCGAATAGCCAAAACCAAGCTTATCGGCGAATTCTCTCCACACCTCGATGCCCATTAATTGCGCGAGATGATGAAAGTAAGTATTGCAAGAAGTTTCCAACGCTTCTACGAGATTCAATTCTCCGTGTCCGTCGCGTTTGTTGCAGCGAAATACGACATCGCCTACTTGCAGCGAACCTACACAAGCTGCAAAGGTGCTCATTGTGTCGGTTATACCCGTTTCTAAGGCGGCAATAGCTCCGATCATTTTGAGGGTCGAACCGGGGGGATAACGACCGCGTATGGCGCGGTTTAGCAATGTGGTCTCGCTCTGCAATACGAGTTGGCGCTCGTGTTGCGCCTGAAAAGATACAAATATATTGGGGTCAAAACTCGGTTCGTTTGCCAGAGCGAGCACGGCGCCTGTATTGGGATCTAGGGCGACGACTGCCCCCGCTAGACTGTCGGGTAGGGCTTCTTCGGCTGCGCGTTGGATGTCGAGGTCAATTGTTAGGTGCAGCTCTTGTCCAGATTCGGCTAATTGGTCTCGTTCGGGAAATTCTCGGCGCGTGCGTCCGCCGGCATCCACTTCGTAATAGCGCACGCCATCTAGGCCACGCAGGTCGTTTTCGTAGACCTTTTCTATGCCCGTCTTGCCAAGAAAATCTCCGGCCATATAGGTCTTGCCGCCCGTGCCGCGCCGATCTTCATCGCGGATGATTCCCATATAACCGAGCAGGTGGGCTGCGCTGTTGCGATAGGGATAATGACGCTGTGCCTCTATCTCGATGTCTAGTAGGGGCCAGTCGGCTTTGAGGCGTTCTTCTACTATCGAGACGGTGCGAAAATTCACATCGCGTTTGAGTCGTATCGTGCGATGCCTCCTACTATAGGAGCCATCCGTTTGCGAATCGCCGATGGCTTCGGCGAAGGCGTGCCGCGCCGCATCGTAATCTTTGCGCGATGTGCGCACGAGCGAAACAGTATAGAACGGGCGATTGCGCGCAAGGACGCGTCCGCGCCGGTCGAATATCAGACCACGCGGTGCTTTGACTCGCTTTTGCGCGATGCGATTTTCCTCCGACTCGCGCGCGTAATCGGCTGAGGTTGTCACTTGTAAATAAAAAAGGCGCAGTATTAGGACGGCAAAAAGCAGAGCGATAATTATCAGAATGCCATTTATACTGGGACGTTGGTCCTGTTGTGGAGATGATTCCATAATATTAGATGGGGAGTATGCGTCGGCGGACTAAAGAGGCGGCAGAAAAAATAGAGCCAATTAGGCCGGTGTATATGGCGCGCCCCAAGCTATAGCGCAACCAGAAAAAAGGTACTTCCACTAAGCTGATGGCGCTTGTGCCTATATAATAGACTAAGTCGTGGACTAGAACGGTGCCTAAAATTAGGACCACCTGCACCTGAATATTATCGCCGACGATGCGCGAGCGGCCGTAGCCAATGGTAAAGCCGGCGGCCGACTTTACCAATGCATTTAGCCCGAGGTCTGTAGGCATATATATATCCTGCAAAAAACCGACGGCAAAACCCAATACCGTTGCTGTAAGCGGGCCTTCGCGCAGGGCTACATAGATTAAAACTAGCAGAATGAGATCGGGTTTTAGAGATGATATCTCCATCAGTTCGACCCACGTAGTTTGCAGAACGAAGGATAGGAGTAACAGCAGAGTATAGCGCACTGTATTCATGTCAGTCTACCAGCGTAGGTATTTTTAGTGTTGTACCGGTGAGTAAGGTCGTCGTTAGGCTAATATTGTTCTGGCGCGCTAATTCTTCGGGGTTGAGGCCAAATTTGCGGGCGATGCTGTAGAGGGTATCGCCTTTGACCACCGTATAGGTCGCTTCTTGTTTTGCTATAGTGCCAACGACGAGCTTTTGCCCGGGTTTGATAAGGGCTCCCGGTAGGCTGTTCCACCCCTGCAGATTTTCTATACTTACGTCGAAACGCCGCGATAGTTCCCAAAGTGTCTCGCCCTGTAGGACAGTATGTGTTTTGCGGCCTTTAGTATCAATTTGCAGTGGTGAAGGTGCTTTGCGAGGAACCCGGTTTGTCCAGACGAGTAGTTCCTGCCCGGGGCGAATTAGGCCGTTTTTTAGGTTGTTCCACTTCATAAGATCGCGCAAGGATACGCCATGGCGACTGGCGATACGGCTTAGTGAGTCACCGCGCTGCACGGCATAAGTGATGCGGGTTTGGTTGCTGGAAGTCGATGTTATGCCGGGTGCTGCTGGTATGTAAAGGCGTTGGCCTGGGTGTATGCGATTGGGGTTTTTCAAACTGTTGGCCGCTATGATGGTGCGTGCACTAACGCCAAAGGCCTGCGCGATGCTCGAGAGATTGTCGCGCTGCTGTATCTCGTATTGGTAGACAGCTGCCTTTTCCGATGCGGGTAAACGGGCATAGCGGTCGAGAAAGGTGCTGCGGGTGCCGGGGGGCAAGCGCAGCACATACGGTTTTTTTAATCCGGGAGGCGTGATCGACTGACGTAGCTCGGGGTTCAGGTCGCGCAGTGCTTTTTCGGTTGTGCCGATCGTGCGTGCGGCGGCTCGTAAGTCGACATAAGGCCAAGAGCTCGGCAGTTTCACTTCATCGTAAACAAACGGAGGATCGAGGGGGATCGAATCAAAACCGAATAGGGCGGGGTCTTTAGAAATGATGGTCGCGGCCATGAAAAGCGGCACATAATTTCGCGTTTCGCGCGGCAGTTTGAGTTGCCAGAAATCGCGCGTATCCGCTTTTG
Organism: Planctomycetota bacterium; assembly: GCA_047616505.1. GTDB lineage: Bacteria > Latescibacterota > UBA2968 > UBA8231 > UBA8231. The sequence goes on along the minus strand of JBLHGI010000227.1, from coordinate 4,089 downwards.
CTATAGCGCGGCGAACGCGACCGCGCCCAGAATTATAAGCCGCTATGGCTAAACGCCAATCGCCAAACTCGCGGTGGAGGCTTTTGAGGTGGTTGGCCGCCGCTATGGTCGACTTAATTGGGTCGCGGCGTTGGTCTACCCAGTGGGTTTGGTGTAGGCCTTCGAGTTGACCGGTGCTCTTCATGAATTGCCAGAGGCCCACGGCGCGCGCGCGCGAATAAGCACGTGGATTAAATCCACTTTCGATCATCGCGATGTGGAGTAGGTCTAAAGGCAAATCTTCTCGCTCTAATGTCTCTATAATCAAATCGCGAAAGCGCCCAGATCTACGCATCCAAGTCTTATAAGTCTCGCGTCCGCGCGTTTGGAAAAAATGAATACTGGCTGCCACGCGAGCATTGGCATCTATGGTGATATCACAGCGCTTACTCAGTTGATGAATGCGAACGAGCTGAGATGCATCTTCCGATAAATCCTCGATGCGCTCTTCTGAAAGACCTTCCAACAATAGTACGAGTGGACTATTGGGAGAGAAGTGCTCTAACTGGGGCAGCAGGTCGAGATAGGATTGCTCAACGGCCGTGGCGAGTTGCTCTGTGCGGGTTGTATCGACGATTGTGTCGCTGGCTTCGAGCTCGGCGAGAATGCCAAAGGCCAGATCGAGGTCTCGCTGGGCGTCGACCGCTCTGTTTAGAGCCTGCGCCTCCTGTGCTCTGAGCAAATGCCAACGAGCTGCGCGTAAATCTAGTCCTTCGCGCGAGTCCAAGCCACCAGCTAGTTCTTCGGTGGCGGGCAGGTCGTGCAGGTCGACCGAAGAGTCGCCGCGCCAGGTTGAACATGAAGTCAGCAGTGCGATAAATAATAGGCCGTAGCAGGCGCGGGCGCCCAACATGGCTAGTCTCTCTTCGGTATGAGGATCTGGGAGCGTACTTTGAGGGCGTTGGGGTAGCGAGATTTTATTTTTTCAGCTGAGCTTTGGGCTTCGCTCTCGGCTTCGAAGTGTCCGACTTCAACTTTGTACCAAGGCGCTTTGAAAGTGACATCTATATCGCGTCGGTTGAGGCGAGCCATCGCTTTGCGTTTGAGCCGGTCGGCTTCTTCGTGCGAGAGAAATTGATCGAGTAAGACGCGCCAGCCAAAGGCTTGAACGAGTTCTATGGGTTCGTCTGTGGCTATGGGAGTAGGCGTTTGATCGCTCTCAATTAGGGGAAGAGTTGCATCGGTCTCTGCAGTCTCGGCGGGGGTTATTTGTTCGACACTGACTATATAAGCATCGTCGTAATCCGGGCCCAATTGGATTGCGCGTTTCTTTAGTGCTTCGGCTTCGGTTGGCGTCGCAAAGTCTCCGGCTTGGACCATGAAGAGTTGTCTGCGCGGCTCTATATACACAGACACTTTGAGTGCCAATTCAAGTTTGCTTTGGCGCTCGAGTGCGACGGTTTCGTTGCTCAATGCGAGGAGTTGAACGCGATATGATTTGGTTGTAGAACTGGCAATGGGCCGCGTGGGGGCACTCGTTACGACTTCCGTTGAGGTCTGTGGTTCAGGTTCGCTCGTTTCGAACGGAATGACGGGCATCTCTTGTGCTTTTGCGTGCAGCGTCGTGCGCGCAAAAGTCGGCGATATGGGTAGCAGGTCTTCTTTGAGTGTGCGCGGATCAAAAGTCTCACGCACGACTTGGGCCTGCGCTTCGCCGCGTGTCGTAGAGAGAGGGGTTGCAGGTGGTCCTCCGGCACACCCCCAAGCGTAGAGCGCAGTTGCTAAGAAGAAGGTCTTTCTTTTAGGGCGTAGATTAGACACTGGGGATACTTTACTCTTGACCTGAGTCTGCTGCCCATGCGCGCAGAGTCGGCTCAAAAGGTGCGCGTGCTATGCCTTTTTCGGAGACGATAGCGCTGACTAGGCCGTGAGGAGTTACATCAAATGCCGGGTTGTATACTGGCACTTCTTCGGGTGCTGTGAGTTTGCCCATACCTCGGCGTATTTCATCGCCCTTGCGTTCCTCTATGGGAATTTCATCGCCTGAGGCGAGCGATACATCAAGCGTAGAAACGGGGGCGACGACATAGAATGGTACGCCGTGTTCTTTGGCGATAATGGCCAAACCATAGGTTCCTATTTTGTTGGCGATATCGCCATTGGCTGCAATGCGGTCGGAGCCGACTAGGCAGCAGGCTATTTTTTCTTTTCGCATGACGGTCGCCGCCATATTGTCGCAGATCACCTTGACCTCTACGCCGCTCTGGTGCAATTCCCAGGCCGTCAGTCGTGAACCCTGGAGCAATGGCCGTGTTTCGTCTGCGAAGACGGCTATTTTTTTTCCTTGCTCGCAGGCTGCATAGATAACACCAAGTGCCGTGCCATAATCTGCAGTGGCCAGTCCACCGGCGTTACAGTGTGTTATTACCTGTCCATTGGCCGGTAGTAATTCGGCGCCATTTTTGCCCATGCGCCGGCAGATTTCTTGGTCTTCGACAAAGAGCCGGTTGGCTACTGCTAAAAGTTCGTCGCAGACACTTTGGTTGTCTTGCCCGGACGTAGCTGATAATACTTGCCGCATCTGTTCCAATGCCCAGAACAGGTTGACGGCTGTGGGGCGAGTTCGTTCTAAGCGGGCTATGGTTTCGTCTACGCACTGGCGGAATTCTTCCCCGGTGGAATCTCGGGCGTTGCGTGCGCCTACGACTACTCCATAGGCTGCGGCTAACCCTATCGCTGGTGCACCGCGGACCACGAGGTCTTCAATTGCACGGGCCACGGTCTCGACGTCTTCGCACGTTTCGTACACTAGTTCAGAGGGCAAGCGCGTCTGATCTAATAGGACGAGGGCGTCGTTATACCACTTTAGCGTTTGTACCGGCATTAAGACTCGGTGAATTCAAAAGGTGAGCGCGGTCGTGTTTCCGGCTCCCACGTATCGGCGAACTCCGTACATTGGGCATCGCCCCACAGACGTTCGAGTGAGTAGAAGTCTCGCGCTTCTTGGCGGAAGACATGCACGACAATATCGACGAAGTCGACGAGGATCCAGCGGCGCGTGTCGTTGCCTTCTGTATGCCACGGAGCATCCCCCAACTCTTTGAGAGATTGGGCCACTTCGTCTGCCAACGATTTGACGTGTTGTTCTGAAGTTCCGGTGCAGAGTACGAAATAATCGGCTACATCCGAGATCTCGCGAAGGTCCATCAAAAGGATGTCGATGCCTTTTTTTGCCTGAAGGACTTCGACTATTTTGTCGATTCTGGGCTCTTCGTGGTGTTTCATGGCCCCTGGGGTATTCCTTTCACCTGTTCTCATGGAACAGGTTGATACGTTCAAAGTCGCGACCGATGACAATGGTGACATCGGCAAGGCGAAAGGCATTTTGCGTTTGCTGCTCTATCTGATGAGGTATACCGAGTAGAGTAGCTACCTGCCGCGCCTGCTGTGGATCTCCGCCGCGATGAATCACTAGTGTGTGCAGGTAGCCAAAATGAGTGGCATTACCTTCGTTGATGACATCTAAACCAAGCGCGCGCGCTTGGCGTGTAAGTCGGGCGGCCACTTGAGGCACGCCACAGCCGTTGAGCACTTCTACCCGTATTGGCTGGGTTCGAGGCTCCGCTTCGTCAGCGGTATGAACTATGGTAGGTGCAACAATAGGTGCAACGGTTTGGGGGCCAAGTTCTGGCCACGCGACGACAGCTATGATAATCGTTCCCGCTGCGCCTGCTAAAAACCACAGTATTTTATCATACACCTAAAAGCGCTCCCCGACTCGCAATCTCGTGTCAAATTGACACGTGTGAACTAGGCGAGTATCCGCAGACAGATGCAGTTAAATGAATGGAAAACGCTTAATTAAGTCAATACTAGAGAGGGTTTTGCGGTGGTATAAGGGGTGGGGTGTAGATCAGGAGGTCAGAAGTTGTAGGCCAATTCGGATGACGAGATAGCTAGAGCTGAGAAGGGCGAGTGTCCATGCAAATTTTTCACTGCGTTGTGTAAACATGAGGAATCTCCTTGAAAGCTGAACATTTGAACTCTGGTATATCTTTGAGCAGTTGTGCTAATATAAGCAGATGTTTATATCGTAGGCAAGCGCTTTTT
>JBLHGI010000226.1:0-9974 GCA_047616505.1 Planctomycetota bacterium | reverse complement strand
TGGCGAGGATGGCGAAGACGGCAAAGCCGATCAGTTGCAATACGAGACGGCGCAGTTTTTCGTCGGCAAACCAGGCGAGAATGGCCAGCGTGGGCAGCGTCAGTAAACACAGCATGTGCAAGCCGCCGCCGAGCCCAAAGAGATAGGCGATAAAGAGCAGCCAGCGGTCGTTTTGCATGCCGTGGCCGGTGCCCTCCCAGTAGAGAATGAGCCACAGGCCAAAGCTGGTGAAGAAGATCGAGTAGCCGTAGACCTCGGCTTCGGTGGCGTTGAACCATTGGGTATAGGAGAAGGCTAGGAGCAACGCGGCGACGACGGACCCGGCGATCAGTCCGATATCGCGGTTATCGCCAAAGGGCTTGAGCGAGTGCCCTCCGAGGGCGCGGCGTCCCAGGGCCAGGGTCGATAGATAGACGCACCAGACGGCCAGCGCCGAAGACAGCGCCGACATAAAGGTGATACGGGCGGCTACATCGGCGATGGGCATGATGGAAAAGACGCGGCCCAAGAGCACGTAGAGCGGCGACCCGGGGGGGTGCGGTACGCCGAGGATATAGGAAGTGGCGATAAACTCGCCGCAGTCCCAGAACGAGACGGCGGGGGCCATGGTCTTTATATAGACGCCCAGCGTGAGTAGGAATACACCCACGCCGATCCAGCGGTGTTGCGCGTTGGAAGCGGACATAGAAATCTCGGCGAATAGACAGGTGAAAAATCTGTAATTGGAAACTATCTAATCTAAATGATTATATAATCAGGGGAAAGGGCGATCGGCAGGAGGCGTTCTTGGCAGTCTCTGTCGATCGAGAGGGCTGCGCTATTCTATCGCCAACTCAGCCGTGCCCCAGGTAGAAGGATCGCTATCGACGCCCATATCGGCAATCGATGACCAGGATTGCACTCCGAACTGCGAATCGTGCAATAAATAGGTGAAGCCGAGGCGACTGAACTCGCGCGGACTAAAGCCGTTGAGCCCGCTGGCCGGTAGTCTGATCTCCATCTGATAACTCTTTTTTAGGACGCGCAGTCCGGCTTTGATCGAGTCTTCGGGACAGGGCGGGGCCTGCTCGCGCGCGTTGTCGATAGAGGTTTGTCTGCCGATGGGTTTTTTGATTATTTTACCTGTGCCACCGGGCAAGAAATAGAAGCGATGGCAGTAGCGATTGGCGCGGTGTTCTTTGACATCGCGCGTATCGATAAAAAGTTCTAAGCAGTCGCCCGCCGTCGGCTTGCGCGGGTCGAGCTTATATTTCGTTTTGTTTTTTACCTCGATGCCAAAGTAGAGGTTGTCGTCGTCCCACGCCATATAGACGGAGGCGAAGGGCTGCTGCCCGTCCACGGCCATCAAATTGGGTAATAGGGCGCTCTCGTTCCAATCGCGCAAGTTGCCATCGATCTTGGGGGCGTCCGCGACATAGGGGCACGCGTAGCTAAAATCGAAGAAGGAGCGTTGGGGAAGAAAGAAGTTGCTCATGCTATTAGCTCGCAGCCTTTCGCGTCTTTTTTGAGGTCTTTTTTGTCGCCATTACATCCTTTAATACGCGACCCGTATGCGAAGCTTTCACTTTGATGATTTGCTCTGGTGTGCCCTCGGCGATGATGGCCCCGCCGCCGTCGCCACCTTCTGGCCCCAAATCGATGATGTGGTCGGCGGTTTTGACAATATCCATATTGTGTTCGACGACGACCATGGTATTGCCGGCATCCACTAGACGGTGGAGCACGACCAAGAGGCGGGCGATATCGGCAAAGTGCAGGCCCGTGGTAGGTTCGTCCAATAAATAGAGCGTGCGGCCCGTATCGGGGCGCGAGAGCTCGGCGGCCAGTTTCAGGCGTTGGGCCTCGCCGCCCGAGAGCGTAGTGGAGGATTGGCCTAGGCTCATATAACCGAGTCCGACGTCGTCCATGATCTGCAGACGCAGGCGGATGCGCGGCACGCTGTCAAAGAGCTGTAGTGCATCGCGCACGCGCATTTCTAACACGTCGGCGATGGAGCGGCTCTTGAAGCGCACGCTCAAGACTTCGTTGGTATAGCGCTTGCCGTTACACGTATCGCACTCGACCCAGACGTCGGGCAAAAAGTGCATCTCGATGCAGCGCCAGCCGAGGCCCTCGCACGTTTCACAGCGGCCACCGGGTTTGTTAAAGCTAAAGCGCCCGGCGGTAAAACCGCGAACCTTGGATTCGGGCAGTTCGGTATAGAGTTGGCGTATCAAGTCAAATACACCCATGACGGTAGCCGGTGTCGAGCGTGGCGAGTGGCCGATGGGAGTTTGGTCGATATTGATGACCTTGTCGATGTGCTCTAGGCCGTCAAAACCGTCGAATTCACCAACGGATTTGCTGGCTTTGTGCAACTGGTTGGCCAGGGCGTTGTAGAGCACATCCTCGATTAATGACGACTTTCCCGAGCCGGATACGCCGGTTACGCCGATGAGTTTACCCAGGGGCAAGCGCACATCGATGTTGCGCAGATTGTTCTGCCGTGCGCCCAAAATGGTCAGCGTTTCACCGTTGCCCGCCCGCCTTTGCTGCGGCACGTCGATATGCAGTTCGTCGCGCAAATAAGCACCGGTCTGCGAGCCCTTGGTGCTGCGGACGGTCGCCGGAGAGCCGCTGGCGACGAGGTTGCCGCCCTCGCTGCCGGCGCCGAGGCCGATGTCGACGATATAGTCGGCTTCTTCCAAGGTCTCGCGATCGTGCTCGACGACGACGAGTGTGTTGCCGAGATCTTTGAGGTCTCTGAGTGCATCGAGCAGGCGGCGATTATCGCGCGGGTGCAGGCCGATTGTGGGTTCGTCGAGCAAATAGAGCACGCCCGTGAGGCCAGAGCCAATTTGCGAAGCGAGGCGGATGCGCTGTGCTTCACCTCCCGATAGGGTCGCAGAGCGGCGGTCGAGCGAAATATAGCCGAGCCCGACGCGTTCGAGGAAGACGAGGCGCGTGTGGATTTCCTGCAGCAATTCGCCCGCGATTCCCTGCTCGCGATCGTCTAACTCCAATGCAGAGAAAATAGGTAGGCATTCGTCTATGGGCAGGCGGGCGATATCGGCGATGCTGTATTGGCGCAGATAGACAAAGCGGCTGTCGGTCTTTAGGCGGCTGCCTTCGCAGGCCGAACAGGGGACCTGTTGCAGCAGGCGCTTGTGTTTTTGTGTGCGCCGCGCCAACTCGTCTACAACGGGTAGCACGCCGCGATAGCGAAAGGTGTGGCCATTGCCCAAGTCCAAGCGGCGATCGGCTGCGCCGTAGAGCAGTCCCCGGCGCGCATCAATGGTTAGTTCGTTGTAGGGGGTATCGAGATTGAAACCGAGCTGGGTTGCGGCAATCTCTAAAATGCGGGTGAATTCAATGTCTTCAATGGCACCCCAGAGAGCGATTGCTCCATCGCGAACACTTAGGCTCTGGTCTTCGATGATGAGATCGCGGTCGACGCCCTCGCCTTCGCCTAAGCCTTCGCATACCGAACACATGCCCTGCTGGTGGTTGAAGGAGAAACTCTGTGGGTGCAGCGTCGAGAAGGCGTCGCCGCACGAGGGGCAGGAGTAGCGGCGGCTATAGCGCGTTTCTTCGTTCTCGTCGGGGCTGTATACAACTAGTTCACCGTCTGAGAGTTCGAGGGCGCGCTCGACAGACTCGTTGAGGCGGCCGCGTTCGCGTTCGCGCACGACGATGCGGTCGACGACGAGTTCGATGCGGTGGCGCAGCCGGCGTTCTAATGGGATGGTCTCGTTCAGTTCGTGCACCTCACCATCAATGCGCACGCGCACAAAACCGTCGGCGCGCGCTCGATCTAAGAGCGTCTCGTAGCCTTCGTTGTGACGCGGTTCGATCGGAGCTAATATCAATACGCGCCGCTCTCTAACGGTCGTTAAGATGCGGTCGACGATCTGTTGCGCGGTTTGCGAGCCGACGGGCACGCGGCAGCGCGGGCAGTGCTGGGCGCCGATCGTGGCAAAGAGCGCGCGCACGTAGTCGTATATTTCCGTGACCGTGCCCACGGTTGAGCGCGGGTTTTTACTGGGCGGCTTTTGTTCGATGGCAATGGCCGGCGAGAGTCCGGTGATACGCTCTACTTTTGGTTTCTGCATTTGTTCGAGGAACTGGCGCGCATAGGCCGAGAGCGATTCGACGTAGCGGCGTTGGCCCTCGGCGTAGATGGTGTCGAAGGCCAAAGTCGACTTGCCGGAACCGGAGACGCCGGAAATGACGGTCATCTGGTCACGGGGGATCTTGACGTCGATACTGCGCAAGTTGTTCTGGCTCGCGCCGTTTATCTCGATTTCTTTGATCCAGCTATTAGCGGTCCTGTCGCTCGATTTCTTTATAGCTGTTTTCTTTTTGCCCTTCTCAGCCGGGGCCAACAGCTCTTTTAGATAGCGCCCCGTATACGACTCTTGCACATTGGCGACTTCTTCGGGGGTGCCACTGGCGACGATCTGGCCACCGTCGGCGCCGCCTTCGGGCCCTAGGTCGAGTAGGTAGTCGGAAGTCTTAATAACCTCCATATTGTGCTCGATCACGATTACGGTATTGCCCTGGTCGGCGAAGGTGTGCAGGATTTTAAGCAGCTTGTCGACATCGGCAAAGTGCAGGCCCGTCGTCGGTTCGTCGAGTATATAGAGCGTGCGCCCGGTGCTGCGGCGACACAACTCCTTGGCCAGTTTGACGCGCTGGGCTTCGCCGCCCGAAAGCGTGGGGGCCGGCTGACCGAGTTGGATATAACCGAGGCCGACATCGTGCAGGGTTTGCAATACGCGCTTTATAGGTGGCACGTTTTCAAAAAATTCCAGCGCCTCTTCTACTTCCATTTGCAGTAGGTCGGCGACGGATTTGTCGCGAAATTTAACCGACAGCGTCTCGCGGTTAAAGCGGCTGCCCTGGCAGACTTCGCACGTGACCCAGACGTCGGCGAGAAATTCCATCTCGACGAGGTTGGCGCCGTTGCCCTCGCAGGCCTCGCAGCGCCCGCCTTTTACATTAAAAGAGAAGCGCCCCTGCTGGTAGCCGCGCACCTTGGCATCGGGCAGTTTGGCAAAGAGCTGGCGGATGGCGGTGAATACGTCTGTATAGGTCGCCGGGTTGGAACGCGGCGTGCGGCCAATGGGTCTCTGGTCGATGCGGATGACCTTGTCGAGGTGCTCGACGCCGTTGATGGTATCGTGGGCACCGGCTTCCATCTGGGCGCGATGGAGTTGTCGGTCTAGCGCTTTAAAGAGGATGTCGTTGACCAGCGACGATTTGCCGGAGCCGGAGACGCCGCAGAAGCTGGTGAAACAGCCCAGCGGGATGCGCGCGTTGACGTCTTTGAGGTTGTGGTGGCGCGCGCCGACAATTTCCAACCACTCGCCGCTGCCTTTGCGCCGCTCGGTGGGCACGGGAATACGCTCTTTGCCGGCGAGATAGTGGCCAGTGATCGAGTCGGGATGGTTTTCTACTTCTTCCGGGGTGCCGCAGACGACGATTTCGCCACCGCGCTCGCCGGCGCCAATGCCAAAGTCGACGATCAGATCGGACTCGCGCATGGTTTCTTCGTCGTGCTCGACGACGATGACGGTATTGCCGATGTCGCGTAGGCGTTTGAGCGTGTCGAGTAGACGCTGGTTGTCGCGGTAGTGCAGGCCGATGGAGGGCTCGTCGAGGATATACATAACGCCGACGAGTCCGGAGCCAATCTGCGAGGCTAGGCGGATGCGCTGGGCCTCGCCGCCGGAGAGAGTATGCGCGCCGCGATCGAGTGTGAGATAGCCCAACCCCATATCGCACATGAGTTGGAGACGGCCGCGGATTTCCTTGAGCGCTTCTTCGGCGATGAGCGCGCGCACGCTGTCGAATTCGAGCGCGTTAAAAAAGTCGCGCGAGTTCTCGATGGCGATGCTGGTCAGCGAGGGCATATTGCGCTCGCCGATGAGCACGGCTGCCGACTCGGGGCGCAGGCGACCGCCGTCGCAGTGGTCGCATACCTGCGTGCCCATATACTGCTCTAATTCGCGTTTCACGCGGTCGTTGCCGCCGCGAAAGCGCTCTTCGAGCATGGCGACGATGCCCTCGTATTTGTCGTCGTGTGACCAGGTATACTTGCGCTTGTTGGTATAGGTGAAGGTGATCTTTTCGTCGCCGAAGCCGTAGAGGAAACGCTTTTTTTGCTCTTTGTCGAGTTTCTTCCAAGGCGTGTTGAGGTCGAAGCCGAGATGCTCGGCGGCGCCTTCGTAGAGGTGCAGACGCCAGCGGTTGCTCGTCACATCGCCCAAGGGTTCGATTGCGCCTTTCATAATCGTTTTCTTGGGGTCTGGCACGAGCAGGCTCTCGCTCATTAATACCTGAGTGCCAAGGCCGTGGCAGCCAGAACACATGCCCTGCGGGTTGTTAAACGAAAACATCTGCGGCGTCGGTTCCTGGTAGGAAATGCCGCAGGTCGGGCAGTCGAAATGGGCGCTGTACAATTGGTCGGCTTCGTCGTCGCGGGCGATGATAAAGTTGCCTTCGCCCAAGCGCAGCGCCGTGTTGACGGCCTCGTTGAGGCGCGCATTCTCTTCTGTGCGCAGCACGATGCGGTCGACGACGACATCGATGCTATGGCGGCTATAGCGGTCGAGGTCGGGTGCTTCGTCGATTTGGAAGATCTGCCCGTCGACGCGCACGCGGATATATCCACTCCTCTGTAAGTCGTCGAAGAGTTCGTGGTATTCGCCTTTGCGCTCTTGCACTACGGGGGCCAGTACGTGTAGAAGTGTGCCCTCGGGCAGGGCGCAGATACGCGAGACCATTTGTTCGCGGCTCTGCGCGCCGATGGATTGGCCGCAGCCCGTGCAATGGGGCATGCCGACGCGGGCGAAGAGCACGCGCAGGTAGTCGTAGATCTCGGTTATGGTGCCGACGGTAGAACGAGGGTTCTGTCCAGCCGTCTTCTGCGCGATGGAAATGGTGGGAGCGAGACCGGTGATTTGGTCGACATCGGGTTTTTCCATCTGCCCGAGAAACTGTCGCGCATAGGCAGAGAGCGAAGTGACGTAGCGGCGTTGGCCTTCGGCATAGAGCGTGTCGAAGGCCATGGACGATTTACCCGAACCGGACACTCCGGTAAAACAGACGAGTTGGTTTTTGGGTATCTCGAGGTTGACGTTCTTGAGATTGTGCACGCGCGCGCCGCGCACGACGATATGGCTGGTTTCCATGCGATCCTTTGGGGATTTAGCGATAGGAGCGACGCTAAATATACTATACTTATGAGCAGGCGATAGGGTGTTCGACCAACCCTGTAATGTGGTCGGAAAAAGCTACAATGGAAAGGGGCGGGTGGGATTATTTTTATGGCAGTGGAGATTGGGGCTTTGGCACATGGGAAAGACGGCGGCGAAAACGGAGCCCTGGGACGGTTGCTTTATAGGAGCATACACTGGAGAGTTCGCTCATTTAGTCTATTGCTCAGTCTCGTTTTGTAAGAGGGATCACGACGGATTGACCGGCGTATTCGCCTTTGCTTAGATCGATCTCGATTCGCGTGCCCGCTGCTGCAATGGAGGCACCTCTGCCGATATATTGTCTATTGAGGTGCAATATCAATTGTCGGTGTTCCTGTGCGGGGTCTGCAACCGTCAGCAAAACTAGGTCACCAACTGTGCGGTAGAGCAGAGCACACGCTTGGTCTGCGCTGATGGTTTCACCATTTGGCAGGTCGAGGGATCCGGGGCCGTGGAAAATGGCTTGGGTGGTATTGTGGGCGGCGAAATGGACCGCCTGCAGATCGGGGGTATTCGACAGGACGTGCAGCGTTTGGTCGGCGACGACGTTTGCCAACTGATCTACATCAATCCCCGGGACGATCTTATAGGCGTATGACGCGCCTGCGGGTTTTTCGCCGTGGTCGATCCAGCACGTGAAGATGTCTTGTGCTACGGCCTCAGCAGAGGCCTTTGCTTCGACTTCCCGCCATGATCCCGTTTGCCTCTGGGCGCTAATTTCGACCCGCTGTCTATCGAGCAGCACGTAGGCGATGCCGTCGTGGTGTATCGCCTGAATAGGAGTGCCCTCGTGTATTTCTTCGTCGAATTCGACGAGCTTATCTTCTTGCAATAGGGTGATTTTGGTGCGCAGCCTGCACTGGTTTAGCGTAGTTAATACGCGCTCTGCTTCGTTCGACCCAATACTCGCGCCTAGGCACACGAGCTCTTCCGGCGTAAAAAAGTAGGCTTTCTTGGCCTGTACGCCGGCTTTGTCATAATCCATAACCGAAACGCCATAGGTTCCGTCGGATGCGCCGCCGACAAACGCGGTATTACCGGCTTTGGGCGTTTGCTTGCCGTACGGAATTGGGGTCGATGTGTCGAGATAGGTGAGACCGGGAAGCCGGCGATAGTTCCAGACCGGCTGGACTTCGTGATACTCATCGCCGCGCACTAAGACGAAGTAGGTTCCGTCGGCCAGGTGATAGCCCTGGAGGTTCTCGTCGTTGGTGCGCGTTTCGGTGGCGTAGACGCGAGTGGAGTGGAAGCGCACGGAGGCGTACCAATGGGTCGCTCGTTGTACCATCGCATCGGAGCGCCAGAAGTATTTGTTGCCCAAGGGGCCTGACGAACCGGCTGGGTCTTGGCCCGAGACGCGCGCTGCAAAGAGCCGGTACTCGTCGGCTCGTTCGGGGTCCGCCGCTGTCATCTGCTGGGATATGCGCTCGAACCCTCCCGCATTCCACACGTGAGCGCCCTCGTGGCCGCGAAAGGCACCGCGCCCCATCGCGTGGTAATCGATCTGCCTGCCGCGGATAAACCACTGTTGGCCGTCTAGGATGAAACGCGATAGAATACGAGTCTTGTCTTTGGAGAAAGCGAATGCAGTGCCGGCGAACAGCTCGGCAAAACTGGCTTGGATATGGGTAAAGACAGAGCCGTAGCTGATGACCATGTTCTGCGGCCCGTGCTGGTGGAAGCTATCGTCGGCTTGAATGCCTTCGTCCAGCGTGACGCGAATCTCGTTTTCGATATGGTGTATTGCTTGGCGCAGGAGCTCGGCGTCGTGGGTTGCACAGGCCAGGCTTAGCAGGTTGCTCGCTTCGTCGACGAGATTGGCGCTGGTGCGGGTAAAGCCGCTTTCGTGAATGAGTGCTGCTGTTGCTGCGATCAAATCGGCAGGGAGTGTATCGATCATCAAAAGCAGCGCGTTGCCGAGTTGTCGCGGAGTGCTGATGACATTGAACCACCAATTGTCGCTGGTCGGATGGTGGTCCACCCAGTATTGCAGGCCGGAGCGGAAGGCGTTGCCGACGCTATCATCGCCATAGTGGGCGCTGCTCTGTAGGCGATAGGCGCGGGCGAGCACTTCCAAGTGTGAGAGGTGGCGAGATGGTTTCCAGTGCGTGCGGCTTTGGTCGTCGTAGTCGACATCTGGCCAGCTGCCGTCGTCGCTCTGGTGTGCGAGCAGATCTGCTGTGCGCAAGTCCAAGTCTTTGGGGGATGAGGTGAGAAGGCGTTCGCGCAGGCGTTGGGCTATTAATGATATTTCATCGGACATAGTAGCTTCGGCGCAAAGAGTGGTTCCCATAAAGGTGGCAAAGAGGATGAAAAGGGAGAATATACGGCCAGAAAATGCATCGGGGGCTTGCCTGAATGTTCGTTTCCATGTAGGGATTACTCTCATAGTAGCGTTCCGGATAAGAGGGCGAGTAACGATTCATGCAACAAAATCCCGCATTTATTTCTAAGGAAAAATATGGCTAATGGATCGACAAAAAATATATAACTTATGGAATGTACGCCGTAGACGCCCTTATCATATATATGCATAGGATCTTCTATATTGGGATGTGACTCGGCAGAAGCTATTTTAGTGCATCTGATAAGGAATCCTTCCGCGTCCTGCGTCAGTTAAAGGGTATTGCAAGTGATTTGGGCGACTTAGTGGCCGATGCAAAAGAGCAAAGTGTAGCAGGGACGGGCGAACTCGAGCGCAATGTCAACCGCTGGATTGCGGCTAAGCGCTAC
>JBLHGI010000225.1:0-9987 GCA_047616505.1 Planctomycetota bacterium | reverse complement strand
GACGTCTTGGCGATAAACGGTGCTTTCGTCGAAGTAGGCGACGAAATCGTCGTTGAGTTCGTTGGAGGGCACAAAGGCCAGTAGCAATATGGAAAAGGCCACCGAGCCGCCGAGTAAGGGGCGATTCTTTGCTACGACCCAGTCGGCGAAACGCTCCATCAATTGGCTATTTTGGCTCTTTGTTGCTTTGGTTTTGACCGGGAATATGGCTATAAAGGCCGGCAGAAATCCCACCGAGTAAAACAGGGCGGCCAACACGCCGACCGATGTTATGTTGCCCAGGTCGGCAAAGGGCGGCGAATCGCTGAAATTCATGCTCAAAAAGCCAATTGCCGTGGTGAGGCTCGTCAGTGCCACGGGGCCTAGATTGAGACGCAAACTCTCGCTGAGGGCCTCGCGTTTGGGCCGGGCTGAGCGCATGAGAGCGAGCATGGTGACTAGAATGTGAATCGAGTCGGCCACGGCGAGCGTCATGATGATCGTCGGCGCCGAGGCAGAGGGCGGCGTTAATTCGACGCCGGACCAGCCGGCAAACCCCATCGCCGTCATCAGGGATAACAAGATGACGAGCACGGTGCCAATGGTGGCGCTGAGCGAGCGCAACATTAGATAAGCGACAATTGTGATGACTAAGTACATGGCGGGGATCAGCGTGCCCATGTCGCGCATGCTCATTTCAAAGAACGAATTGTTGAGCATAACCATACCCGTCAGGTGGATGTCCACCGGATACTCGGCCTCTATGCGGGCGACTAATTCGCGCGCGGCGGCGACGGCTTCTGGCACTTCGTCCATGCTCTTTTGCGGCATTTGGAACGTGATATTAACCCCGGTCGCCGTGCCGTCATGAGAGACGAGAAAGTCTCTCAATAGCGGTTCGTTGATGGCAATATTGCGTGCCCGCTCTAATGCTTGGGCGTCGTATACCGCGCCACCATCTATTAAATCGGCGACGACGAGGTCGTCTTCGGTCGCTTCTGTATGTTGGTAGTTGGTAATGGAGTCGACGCGCAAGGCAAAGGGCAATTGCCAGGCGTCGAGCGTTGTTTGTTCGATGGCGTCGAGCACCCGTGGGTCGAAGACTTCGCCCTCTTTGGGCACGAAAGTAAAGAGGATATTGTCGACCTTGGTATAGGTGTGCTGCAGCTCTTCAAAGGCCAGCATCTGCGGGTTGTCGTCGCTAAAGAAAACGCGGTAATCGTTGTTGAAGGCCAGGCGCGAGGCGCCCGATGCTACGACGAGGGCAAGCGCGACGCTCAAGATCAGGACGGGCCAGCGCCAGCGGACGACCCAGGGGCCAAGTGCTGCGGCGAAGGTGGGCTGCGAACTCATGGGCATAGATCCTTTTGGAGGGGGCGTTATAATTGGTGACCATTTGGTCAATAATAGATGCAAAAAAGAGGCGAAGCTGCTAATCGCCGATTGGATAAGTATAAAAATTAGTGACTGATAGGTCAACAATAGTTTTACATATCGTATGATATAGCGCACTGGGTCCAGTAATTTTGGCGCCGCCGCGAGTATTTTAGGTCTCGCGTCTTAGCTTGTTGCTCTTCTCTGTGAGTAGTATACTACCCACCGGACGCACGCCGATTTTCCAAGCACAGAAGCTATTTAACGATCAGAAGGGAAGCTCCATGACCGCAACATCCCAGATTCTAAACAAGACTGAGAAGGGGCGCCAGAAAATCCTCGACATCAAAACCATGATGCTGCAGGGATCGCGCAGCTACACGTTGGTGAAGGTCATCGCCGAAGACGGCCTCTACGGGATCGGCGAGGCGTACGGTAGTCCGGGCGTGGGCGTAAAGGAGCAGATCGAGGCCATCAAGCCGTCTCTTATTGGGCAGGATCCGCTGGCGATCGATGTGCTGTACACGTTGATGGGGCAGAATCCGAACCCGGGAACTGGTTGGGCGGGCTCCAGTCGTACGGACGGTTCGGCCCACGCTTTGATGCGGGCTGCCAGCGGGATCGAAATGGCGCTGTGGGATTTGGCGGGAAAGATTCTGGGCGTTCCCTCGACCGTGCTATTGGGTGGGAAATTCCGCGACAAAGTGCGAGTCTATGATCACGCACACCCCCGGGACTTTCTCGACCGCGCCTCGTGTGAGGAGTGGGCGCAACAGGTAAAAGAAGACCCGGCGGGCATCACGTGCCACAAGTTTGGCTTTCCACACACGACACCAGAGACGGATGCCGGACGTGACCTCGCAAATCGAGTGCTGACCGTTCGGGAGTTACGGCAGATCGAAGAGGGTTTCGCCAACTGCCGCGAGGCGCTCGGTTGGGATCACGACATCATGGTCCACTGCCACTGGGAATACGACGTGCGCACCGCGATCCAGATTGCAGAGGCTGTGGCGCCGATCAAGCCGGTATGGCTCGAGGACGCCATGATCGTGAACAATTCGGAGAGCTGGAAACGGCTTACAGCCAGTTCTCCGGTCCCGATCTGCACGGGTGAGAATCTGTGGCGGCGCCACGAATTTGCGGACTACATCGTCCACCAGGGATGCGATATCCTGCACCCGGATCTACGCAATAGCGGCGGCTTTCTAGAAAACAAGCGAATTGCCGACATGGCAGAAGTGTGGGGGCTACCGATGGCGACGCATAACACGGGCTCTCAGCTCAACACGTGGGCGACATGCCAGTGGGCGGGATCGATTCGCGACTTTATTGCATGCGAAACCGTCACTGGGAAGGGAGACTGGATGGACGAGCTGCTGATTCTCGATGGGCCCTATATCGAGAATGGGTGTCTGCGTATCACGGACAAGCCGGGTTTTGGCGTCGACCTGAATCCGGACGTGGCCCAGGCTCACTTGGTAGAAGGGGAAAAGTGGTGGGCCTGATGTACTGTATGGAAGAATGTCTTTGGAAGGCACATATGACCTTGCTACAATCTCTTGGCTGAAAGAACGGATGAATAAACGGTCAAAGGTGCTGCCTATGGTTGGAGAGGCGTTTGCGATAAAGGGGCACACGGCTTTTCTCATCATGCCACAAAAGGTTGAGGTAGATGGTAAGGTACCGTGGGTCTGGTACGCCCCGACGCTTCACGGCTTGCCGGGCTCAGAAGAAAAGTGGATGTTTCAGAAATTCATAGAAGCCGGTATTGCCGTTGCCGGCATCGACGTTGGTGAATCCTACGGCAATCCGGCGGGGCGAGTTTTGTTCTCTGCGCTCTTTGAGCATCTCGTCCAGCAGCGGGGACTGTCCCAGACTCCCTGTTTACTTGCGAGAAGCCGTGGCGGTCTGATGCTCTACAACTGGGCCGTCGAACATCCTTCTTCTGTGGCCTGCGTGGCGGGAATTTATCCGGTATGTAATCTGAGCAGTTATCCCGGCGTTGAAAAAGCCTGCGGGGCGTACGACATGAGCGCAGAGAAACTGGAGACCCAGTTAACCGAGCACAATCCGCTTGACCGTCTGCAGCCTCTGGCGCATGCGCATGTTCCCATCTACCACATACACGGTGACAGCGATACGGTAGTGCCTAGCGAAAAGAACTCCGGCGAGCTGGCGCAGAGGTATCAACAGTTGGGTGGAGATATCACCCTCAACGTCATCAAAGGTCAGGGTCACAATATGTGGCCTGGTTGGTTTGAATGTCAGGAACTTGTCGACTTCGTACTTTCTCACGCACACAAAGACCGACCGAACAAGACGGGTGCAGGCGATGGCAAATAGCCGTGCTTGGTCCACAACCTTAGGTTTAAATATCTTTCTATGTTGTATAGGATCCACCACCACAAAAAGCGCAATAGTGTGCGTAGTCTGTCTCGCCACACCAACGCCATAACAACGAGAGAAATAACATGAGGGAATCCGATCCATTCGAACAAGGACTCGCTGCCGGTGAGGCAGCGGTTTCTGCCGCCGGGGGCGCATCAAAGACATCGGCGGACGGCGGGCGCATGTATGTGCGCACACAGGGTTTTGGATCAACCGATGCCGAGCTTCGCTTTCTGCAGCGCTGTGGTGTGCGCCACAAGGCCGCCACCTTTCCCTTCCACTCCGATCGCGGTTGGGATCTCGACGAGTTGGTCCGGGAAAGAGAGCACCACGAAGCCTTTGGGCTAACACTAGATATGAGCTCGCTGCCCATCTATGAGAAGTTTCCCAACATTATTTATTTTGGCAAAAGCCCGGAGCGCGACCGGGAAATCGACCTGGTATGTGAAATGATCCGCACCGCAGCGCGCGCCGGTATCCATTCTCTGCGCTATAACACCTGCATCCTACCCATTGACCGCACGGAACAAGAAGAAGGTCGCGGCGGTTACTACCACACTGCGTTCCGCCTCGACAAGATTCCGGCAGAGGAACGGGCTGAGCTGACCGATGCCGGGCGCGTTACGGCAGAGATGCACTGGGAAAGAATTGAGTACCTGCTCGAACGCATGATTCCGGTAGCGGAAGAATTTAAGGTTCGAATGGGCAATTCGCAGGAAGATCCTCCGACGCCTCCTGGTTATAAGGGCGTCGACAAAGTCCTCAACGACTTTGAAGGCATGAAGCGTTTCATCGAGACGCAGCGCAGCCCATATCACGGCTGGAATTTCTGCGTCGGCTCCGTCGCCGAAATGCTCGAAGATCCGGCCAATGAAATATACCCCTTCATAGAACACTTCGGCAGCCGCAATGCGATTTTCCTAGTGCATTACCGCAATCTCCTCGGCCAGCGCTACAGCTTCCGCGAGGCCCTGCCCGATGAAGGTGATATGGACTTCGTGCGGGTATTAAAGGCGCTTAAAGACACGGGCTATAGTTACGGTATTGACCCCGACCACGTCCCGCGCACCGACGATGATCCGAAGGGTTATTATCAGTCCTATGCGTATTGCTTCGGTTATATAAATGCCATGATTCAGGCCGTCTACGCCTGATCTCTAAAGCATGAGGTGCAGCGGGATCTCGGACGATTCGTCGGCAGTGAAGGTGGGTCGATTGCGGGGTGGTTCAGGAAGTTTGCCGCGTCGGATGCCCTCAAGGACATGCCGGACGATATTCCGCTTGTGAAGCGGCCGTACGACTGGAAACTCGGGGCGCATACGGAGTGAGGAAGGTCTGATAATCTAGATGGTTTACGGCGGCGCATACAACAATGCGCCGCCGTAAATCGGATGCGCCGTCAACGGCTAAGCAATGTCTCTCTTACTCCCACACTTTCTCCCACTGCTTGCTCTCGGCCGAGCGATAGATCGCCAAGGCCGTGCGCAGCTCGCCCAGCGAATAGTCCGGTCCGGCTTCCAATTCTTTGCCTTCTAAAACGGCCAACGCAAAGTCCTGCAACTCGTAGCCAAAGCTGGCGCTGCGACCCTCGTCTTTTGTGTCCGCTAGCACTTCGCCTTCGGGGTGCGCTTTGTCGTAGCGCAGCAGGCGACCGCTGTGGCCTTTCTCGACGATCAATTCTCCCATAGTGCCCGTGATGCGGAACTCGTCGCCGGGGCCCATAAACGAGCCGGCCCGCAGCGCGTCGAAGACGGCGACGGTGCCCGACTCAAAGCGCATTAACGCCCGCGTCAGAGACTCGCCTTCCATCTCTTCTAAGGGCCGGCCCGTGACGGCGACGACTTCGTCGATCTCGCCCAGCCACATGCGCAGCGGCCGTATCCAGTGTGCGCCACCGTCAATGACGATGCCGCCCCCGGCCTTGGCCAACTCGTAGCGCCAGGGTTTGGAGCCCCAGCCGCCGCCGACGGCGCCGCCAAAAAAGGCGCGGGCCGTGATAATTTCGCCTATGGCGCCGGCGCGGATCAACTCCTGCACCTTGAGCGCATCGGGCCAGTACTGCGACTGTTCGGCGACCATAAAAACGGTAGCGGCGGCGGTGGCGGCTTCTTGGATGCGCGCGCAGGCGTCTAGCGTGGGTGCCATCGGTTTCTCTAGTACTACATGCTTAGCTGCGGCAAAGGCGGCCACGGCAACTGCTTCGTGCTGGTCGTGTGGCAACATGATATCTACGGCGGTAAAGTCGCCGTCAGATAAGGCTGTTTCCAACGAGGTAAAAGCTTGGGCACCGGTTTGGTCGGCCATCTTTTCGGCGCGCTCGGCATCGGTATCGACTACGGCTGTCACTTTGATACTGGGTGCGTGGCCTTGGATGCCGCGCCAGTGGGCTTGGGCGATACCGCCGCAGCCGATTAAGGCCGTTTTGACGCGTTGTGATGTGCTCATGTGATCTTGACTCCTATTCGGCGTAGATTTTGGCGCGCAGTTGAGACCGGGTGTTCTCCGTTTTTGCTGGAGGTTGTTAAGTGCCTTAAGTGGTCTAAGTCGCGGGTGTTGGCGGGGTGTCTGATCGCCAGCCATACGAATATAAGATGCGTAGTTTATAAGGTCTATGGGGTGATGTGCACCCAAAATGAGACCTGCATAATGCGCATAATTTTTGTATTTTATGGCCTATGAAATTGATATCGCACCTCTTGTATTTTATCGCCATTGTCGTCCTCTTATGTCGGCCGGTGCTTGCGCAAAAAGCTTCTTTTGACCTGGGCTCGCTAAGTATGGAAGAGTTAATGGACCTAGAAGTCTCGCTGACTTCGCGCACGGAGACGAAGCTCTTCGAGACGGCGGCCGCGGTCTTTGTACTCACGGGCGACGAGATTCGCCGCGCCGGGGTCACGAGCTTACCCGAGGCGCTGCGCTTGGTGCCCGGCATGCAGGTGGCGAGCATCGACGGCAATAAGTGGGCCGTGTCGGCGCGTGGTTTCACCAATCGTTTTGCCAACAAGTTATTGGTGCTCGTCGACGGGCGGCATATCTATTCGCCGCTCTTTGCCGGCGTGTTCTGGGAAACGGTAGATGTCGTGCTCGAAGACGTCGAGCGGATCGAAGTGGTGCGCGGGCCGGGTGCGACGCTGTGGGGGGCCAACGCCGTCAACGGCATCGTCCACATCGTCACAAAGAACGCAAATCAAACGCAGGGCCTTGCCGCTGCGCACACCTACAGCCTTACAGGTAGGGATAAGTCTTGGGCCGTGCGTTATGGGGGGCCATTGGCGGGAGATGGTTCGTATCGGCTCTACGGCAAGCATTTTGGCCACGACCAATTGGTCGATGCCGAAGGGGCTAAAGCCGCCGACGAGTGGGAAATGCTGGCCGGCGGTTTCCGCGCGGACTGGGAGAAGGGCCAAGGCGCGTTCTCCCTACAAGGCAGTGCGTTTTCCAACGAGATCGAGCAGAATTTACCAGAACGCTTTAGTGCAGGAGCCGATTCGCTCGACGAGGGCCAAGATGCCGCGCACACGGGCGGCCACTTGCTGGCTCATTGGCAGCGCACGCTCTCGCCCCGATCCGCTATCGAACTTAAAGGGTATTACGATTTATACGAGCGCGACGATGGGGTCAACGACATAAAGAGTCAGGCCTACGAACTGGACTTTCAGCACCGTTTTGTCCCGCGTAGACAGCGGACATTGATTTGGGGGCTGAGCTATCGCCGTACGCGCGACGAGACGCGGGCATCTTTTGAATTGCCCTTTACGTCGCCGGATGCAGATAGCGATATATTCAGTGCCTTCGCACACGGCGAGGCCGTGCTGGCAGATGGCCATTTGCGACTGGCTCTAGGATCCAAATTTGAGCATAACAAGTATACCGACCTAGAATACCAGCCCAGCGCGCGTTTGCTGTGGACACCCGATATACGTCAGGCGCTGTGGGTGTCGGCGACTCGCGCCGTGCGCACGCCGGCATTGAGTTATTTTCGTTTTGCGCCGAATTTTCCGGATCGGCCCAACATACCTGACTTTTCTCCTCGCGATGGCTCCTCTATATTGGGTCCTCCCGGTAATATATTTGCCAGCGACCTGCCCGACTTTCAGTCGGAGACCGTGCGCACGCTGGAGGCAGGATATCGACTGCACGTTACTAAGGGGTTGTTTTTTGATCTAACGGCCTACTATAACGACTATGCCAACCTGCGGTTGATCGCCTTTATACCACCACCCATTCACCTGCGTCCCGGTGGATTCCAGCCGGGTACTGCGCCGGGGCGACCGCCGGGTTTGGACGAGATTGAGCCGGTTGACGCGACTACCGTAGGTGGTGAAGTCGTCGCCGATTGGCAGTGGGAACGCGGGCGGTTACGCGCCGTTTATGCGCGCGTCGATTTTGATTTGCCGGCGGGCGCGCCGCAACTGGCGGGTACGGAGTCGGAACAGCGGTTTTACCTGTGGCCCTCGCTGGATCTGCGCGACAATGTGCAGGTGGACGCGATTTTTCGCCACGTCGATCCGCTCGCTCGTGCTCGTGTCGATTCGGTGGGCAGCGAGTTTAGGTCGGCCTTGGCCGGTTATACTGACCTAGATCTGCGCCTGGCTTGGCAGCTGAAAAAACAGTGGGAAATTTCACTGGTGGGGCAAAACCTGTTGCATGATCACCGCCCGGAGTACACGGGATTTGTCATCGACAGCCGGCCATCGGAAGTGCGGCGCGTGATCTATGTTTCTCTACGTAGGAAGTTCTGACGGCATAATGGCGGCTAACAGCGACGCAGTATTTACTCCGATCGGTTATATCGAATGTGCACAGCGCTATCGCTACGAGGCGGCGCGCCAGGCCAGTATTGCACCGGACAACGAGGCGTGGATCCAGCTCAATGAGGGGCAAGACCTGCGCGATGCGCTCTATGGTCTGTCTGGCTTCGAACGTATCTGGGTCGTCTACGAACTCCATCTCAACGAGAATTGGCACCCCTTTGTACAGCCGCCGCGCACCTATGTGGGCAAGCTCGGCGTCTTTGCCACGCGCTCTCCGCATCGGCCCAACCGCATTGGCCTGAGCTGCGTGCGCCTATTGGGCATCGAGGGCAATCGCCTGCATATTGGCCAGCACGATCTGCTCGATGCCACGCCGGTATTGGATATCAAACCCTACGTGCCGTATGCGGATGCATTTGCCGATGCGCGCGCGGGGTGGGTGGACTCGTATGAGGAAGAAATATTCGCGCTGCAGATTACCCAACGAGCGCAAGAGCAGGTCGATTGGGTTGCGGCGCACGCGGGTTGGGATTTAAAGAATTTCTTAGCGGTACAGCTGCGCAGCGAACCGACGCAGAACGAGCGCAAAAGGATCGAAGTATATGATGATTTTTACCGCATCGCCTTTCGCACGTGGCGGATAGATTATCGCGTCGATATGGAAACGCGACAGATTGCCGTCTTTGCCGTTGGCAGTGGCTACTCGGCGGCCGATTTGCTCGAGGGCAGCAAAGATCGCTATGCGGACAAGGCGGTACACAGAGCGTTTATCGCGGTATTTGGCGCGCGTTGAGAGCACGAGGGCCCGAGCCCGCCGTTTAAAAAGGTGCCGGCATCTCGAAGGATAGGCGCTCGCCGCTGTGGGGATGATTAAAGGCCAGAGTGGTGCTGTGCAGCATAAGGCGATCGGCTAGGTCTGGATTGCCATAGAGGCTGTCGCCGATAACCGGGTGGCCCATGCCCAACTCGTGGGAGGCGTGTAAGCGCAGCTGGTGGGTGCGTCCCGTCAGCGGTTTGAAGAGCACGCGCGTGGCGTTGTCGTAACGCTCTAATACCTGCCAATCTGTAATGCCCACTTTGCGACTCTCGGTGTCGTAGATGTGCCTGGGGCGATTGGGCCAGTCCAGACTAAACCCCAATTCGATATGACCTTCATCGTCTTTGACGCGACCTTCGAGCAGGGCCGTATAGGTTTTGGCAACGTTGCGTTCTTCAAATTGTAAAGACAGGTGGCGATGGGCATCGCGCCGCAGGGCTAGCACCATCAAGCCGGAGGTTTCCATATCTAGACGATGTACGGAGATAGGACCTTTGGCGTAGGGGAAGAGCTCGCGCACGCGTGCGACGACGCAGTCCGCCACTTCGCGCCCCGCTACAGAGAGAAGGTTGGGTAGTTTGTCGACGACGACGCAGTTGGAATCTACATGGAGTATCGATAGGGGTTTGTGGCGTAGGTCGGGGATTTTAAATGTGCTCACGTACTCACCTCGGC
>JBLHGI010000224.1:0-10051 GCA_047616505.1 Planctomycetota bacterium | reverse complement strand
AGTGGCTTCGGCGTGGAAATCGATAAAGACGATGGGAGTTTCCTGGCGCAGGCGTTCCGCTTCGGCGCGACCGTGGCGGAAAGGGCACTCTGTTGTTGGCATGGAGGTGCGCCCTTGCAGACAGAGTACGGCGACCTTGTGGCCGCTGCGCGACTCGGCAATAACCGAGCCGTGACCTGGTGCATCCTGTGGATAATTAAATGGGCGTAGGACGCGTTCGTTGCGGTCGAGTTGGGGGATGAATTCCTTGCGGTCCCAGATGTGGTTGCCGCTGGTAATTACGTCGACGCCGTAGCTGTGTAGTTTGCGAACTATATTATCGGTGATACCGAACCCCCCGGCGGCATTTTCGCCGTTGGCGATGACGAAGTCTACATCGCGGTCGCGCAAGAGTGCCGGAATGTGCTCGGAGGCCATACGCCGCCCAGCCTGGGCAAAAATATCGGCGACAAAGAGAATTTTCATAAGCTAGCGCGCATAGTGTACTGCGCGCACTTCGCGCACTAAGCAAACGCGCATTTGACCGGGATGCTCGAGTTCTTCTTCAAGCTTCTCTACGATCTCGTCTGCCAACTGTTCCGCATAGGTGTCATCTACGATATCGCTATCGACGAGTATGCGAATTTCCTTGCCGTTTTGCATGGCGAAAGCCTTGCGCACGCCCATTTGTGCGGCTGCTATTTCCTCTATATGATGCAGGCGTTGGGTGTATTCTTCGACTTTGTCCTTGCGTGCACCTGGGCGGTTGACAGAGATCTCATTGGCCGAGTCGACGAGTGCTGCAATAATCGAGCGCGAAGGTGAGTTTTTACCGTGCATTTCGATTACCTGTAGCACGTCTGGTGTCTCGCCGCACTTGCGTGCGAGGGCGGCTCCCGACTGGGTTGGATCGTTGCCCTGATCGTGGCCGAATGCTTTGCCAATATCGTGTAGTAGCCCGGCGCGGCGAGCTATATTGATGTCGAGGCCTAATTCCTCTGCGAGCATGCCCGCGAGCAAACCCACCTCTTTGCTATGAGCTAGTAAATTCTGCCCATAGCTGGTGTGAAAGCGCAGTTTGCCCAATAGCTCGAGCAGTGGATCGGCCATATCGTGGATACCTAGGTCAAAGGCCGCTTTGGAACCCGATTCGCGCACCATTTCTTCGACGTCTACTTGTGCCTTTTCGTAAATTTCCTCAATGCGGCCCGGATGGATGCGGCCGTCGAGAATGAGCTTTTCAAGAGTGCTTTTGGCAATTTCGCGTCGCAGGGGATCAAAACTGGAGAGCATGACCATACCTGGCGTGTCATCGACGATTACCTCGACGCCGGTGACCATTTCAAAGGAGCGAATATTGCGTCCGTCGCGGCCGATAATACGGCCTTTCATATCGTCAGAGGGCAAGGAGACGACGGAGATAGTACTTTCGACCACTAATTCGCCGGAGAAACGTTGGATGGCACGGGTGATGATCTCCTGTGCTTCCAGATTGGCATTGGCGATAGCGTGGTCTTTTATCTCGCGGACTTTGCGCGCGGCGAATTGGCGTGCGCTTTGCTCTAGTTGGCCGATGAGCATTTGTCGAGCTTCGGGCTGGGTGATCCCCGCTAGCTCTTCTAAAAGTCTGCTCTGTTGCTGTACCATCTCCTGCGCTTTGTTTTCCGCTGCTACAATAGTTGTCTCGCGGTGATCGAGGTCTTCTTCGAGCTTGAGCAGATTGCGCTCTTTGCCGGCGAGGATGTCGACTTTGCGGTCTAGCTGCTGTTCGCGTTCAATGAGTTTGTTTTCTAGTTGACGCTGTCCGCGTTTGCGCGACTCTAGATCTTTTTCTAACGGCGCGTGCTTCCGCCGCCATTCGTCTGTGGCTTCTAGAAGAGCGGTTTTTTTCATGGAATCCGCCTCCTGGCGGGCCGTTTCCATGATGTCTCGTGCTCGGCTTTGTACGTCGCGCAACCTGTTGTGGCGGATCCGGGCGCATAAGAACCACCCGACGAGGCCACCGCCGACTAGGGCCGCTAAGACGAATACTATCCAGAGGATGGTTTCATCCACGGAATGGCTCCCTTAGTGCGGGCGGCCGGTATACGGGGCGCCCGAGTATAATTCGATCGATAGCGCGGGTTTCAGCCGTCAGAGTCAGCGGCGGCATCTACCTGCTCAAAGAGGCGTCCCAGAGACGCCGTCAGTCTGGAAGTGCGTCCGGCGATATCAGATTCAACCGATGAATACTCCTCCTGTAGTGCAAAGAGTTCACCTACTAGATTGAGTCCGGCGGTAACGGCTGTCTGCAGTGGGGATTGTCGGTTATCACCTTCTGCTGCGCGCATGCGCTCGTCCACTGTTTGCGCAATCTGCCGCGTGCGCTCTATATCGTTCCCATCCGTGGCGAGGGTATAGGTCTTGCCGAATATATTGACTACAGCACTCTGGGCCTGCGACATGGCAGTGCTCCTGGTTGGTGTCGTCGTTTGTGGGAACTTATAACTCTAACCCATCTAAACGCGTGAGCAAGCTCTCGACTCGTCCGCGAACTTCATCGCGGGTTTGGTTGGCATCCTTGAATTCGCTCTCGACCTGTTGCAAGCGTCCAATTTCACCTCTGGCCTGCTGGGCCTGTTCTTCGAAACCCTGTATTTGTCCCTTGAGGTCGGTATTTTCTTCACGCAGGTTATTGAGAACTTCTACTAGGCGATTTACTTCTTGTTCAAGGCGTTCAAAATTGCTATCCATGGCCATTTTTTCTACAGTGCTCCCGTAAGTAAGTGGCTAACGTAGATGGGCGTCGAACTGTTTTTGCAGGTGTGTTAGGATCTCTTCTATGGCGGCATCCGCCTGAGTGTCTTTTAGCGTGCGCTCTGGGTGCCGAAGTCGCAGCGAGAAACTCAGACTTTTATGTCCTGCCTCAATCTGGTCACCTTGGTAGAGGTCGAAGAGTTTTACTTCCTCTACCAAGCGACCGCTGCGCATTGTATCGACCAACGTATCACAATTGACCGCATCGGCAACGACGATTGATAGATCGCGCTCGATTGCGGGTAATTTTGGCAATGCGGCAAAGCGATTTTCGCGCTTCTCGATGTCTTCTACAAGAGCGGTAAAGTCAAGTTCAAAGGTATACACTGCATGCTCTATATCAAAGGCGTCGCATAGCGTTGGGGATACTTGGCCGAGATAGCCTATATTTTTGCCCGTGAGTTCGATTTGCGCACAGTGGCCGCGTCGGTAGCCGGCGCTTTCTGCGGCATTACAACGTAGGCTGGTGCTGTCGATTAGCGTTTCGAGCAGGCCCTTGAGGTCGAAGAAGTCAGCATCGCGTCGAGAGCCTTGCCATGTAGTATCGGAGAGCGGCCCAGCGTAGAGGGCGGCCAACTGCCAGCTCTCTGTCGGCAAACCACTTTCCGAGGCTGGGGCCGAGAAACATTTGCCCAACTCGAATAGCGCTAGTGAACTGGCGCGCTGGTTGAAATTTCGGCGGGCAATATCGAGCAGGCTCGGCAACAACCTGCTGCGCAGTAGGCTCTGTGCCTCGGTAGGAGGGTTGGCTAGGCGAATCGCGTTAGGAGCGTCTACGAGTTGCTCCCAGGTGGCATCGACGATGGTATTGCTGAGGACTTCATCCAATCCCATGTCGGCTAAGCGGCGGCGGAGTTGGACGCGCCACTGCAGGTTCGGGTCGCGCTCCGTTAGCCATGGTCCATTCGCATTTTGGCTGCCCTCTATTTTATCGTAGCCGTGAATGCGCCCCAACTCTTCTATGAGGTCGCATTCGCGCCCTAGGTCGGGGCGGAAGCTGGGGACCGTAACCTGTAGCGTTTTCTCCGCTGCTGGTGAGACGCTGCAACCGAGAAGTTCTAGAATGCGGCTGGCTGTGCTGGTATTGAAGGAAGTCGCCAAGAGTTTGTTGGCTCGTTCAATACGCAGCTCAATCGTCGGGCATACCTGAGATTGGGGGTAGACATCGAGTGGTTCGGGGGCAACCGTGCCACCCGTTAGCTCGGCAATAAGGCCCGCTGCGCGGTTGGAGGCGCGCAGGCAGATATCCCAGTCGGCGCCGCGTTCAAAGCGCGCCGCTGCTTCGGTGTGCAGCCCCAAACGCGTACGCGCTAGGCGGACGCGGCTGGCGTCAAAGTGGGCGCTTTCTAATAGTATATCCGTCGTTTCAACATCGACCTCTGAGTTGGCACCGCCCATAATACCCGCTAGTGCCACGGGGCGTTCTCCGTCGGCTATGACCAGCATATCGGGATCTAACGTACGCGCAATACCATCAAGCGTTTCCAGTTTCTCATCTGCCTTTGCCCGGCGTACGACGATGCGGTTCTGCTCTAGCTTGTCGAGGTCAAATGCGTGTAGAGGCTGGCCCAATTCGAGCAGGACGAAATTAGTAATATCGACAATGTTATTAATCGGCCGCTGGCCAACGGCCTGTAGGCGGCGTTGTAACCAATCGGGAGACGGCCCGACTTTTACGTTGCGGATGACGCGACCGACGTAGCGTGGGCAGTCTGCGGGTGCATCAATGTTGATCGCGATTGCATCGCCGCTGGCAATGCCGCTCTCCTCTATGCCCATATCGGGCATGCGCAGTGCGTTGCCCGTAAGAGCCTGTATCTCGCGGGCGATACCAACAAGGCTCAGACAGTCCGGGCGATTGGGGGTTACTTCGAAGTCGAGCACGACATCGTCGAGCCCCGTTGCCGCGGCGAAGGGGGTACCTACTTTGAGACTGTCATTGAGTACCATGATACCATCGTGATTTTCACCGAGCCCCAATTCATCTTCGGCGCAGATCATCCCGAGTGACTCAACTCCACGAATTTTGGCCCTTTTAATCTTCAAACCGCCGGGCAGGGTGCAGCCGGGTAGGGCGACTGCGACTTTCTGCCCAGCCGTGACATTGGGGGCGCCGCAGACGATTATATTTGTTGTATCACCTACATCCACCTTGCAGACGGAGAGGCGGTCGGCATTGGGGTGTTGTTCACATTCGAGTACGTGCCCAATGACGACGCCGTCGAAGCGCTGCCCGAGTTCGTCTACGCCTTCAAACTCTAACCCGGCCATAGTTAGGCGTTCGACTAGCTCGCGCCAGTCCCAACTATAGTCTATATAGTCGCCGAGCCAGTTGGTGGTAATCTTCATAGTTGATTTTCTCTGCCGGTATCCCGCTTTAGAACTGGCGGGTGAAACGCAAATCGTTTTCCAAAAACAAGCGCACGTCTGATATGCCGTGGCGAATCATTGCCATACGCTCTATGCCCATGCCAAAGGCAAAACCCGTATACAGTTCCGGGTCGTAGCCGACGGACTCAAAAACGGCTGGGTCTACCATGCCGGCGCCGGCAATTTCTATCCAGCCCGTGCCCTTGCAGATACTACAGCTCTTTTCTGCGCCGCCGCAGATCGAACAAGAAAAGTCGTATTCGACGCTGGGTTCGGTAAACGGAAAGAAATGTGGGCGGAAGCGCACGCGCGTCTCTTCGCCTAGCAGCTGGCGTCCCATGGCTTCAATCGTGCCTTTGAGGTCGGCAAAAGAGACATTTTGATCGACGTAGAGGCCTTCTATCTGATGGAAGGCAAAGTGATGTGTCGCATCGACCGACTCTTTGCGGTAGCAGCGACCAAGCGATACGATGCGCACGGGCGGCGGCTGGTTTTCCATGACGCGAATTTGTACGGTAGAAGTATGGGTGCGGAGCAGCCCGCCGTCTTGTAGATAGAAGGTGTCGTGTAAGTCGCGGGCAGGATGGTCGGCTGGTGTATTGAGCGCATCGAAGTTGTGGTATTCGTCCTCGGCCTCTGGGCCATCGGCTACATTGAACCCCATGCCTTGGAAGACATCCGTTAGCTCATCCGCTAGCTGTGTCAGAGGGTGTAACGAACCATGGCGGGGTCGACGTCCTGGCAAGGTTACATCGATCCGTGTGCCCGCTTCGGCGGCCTCGCGCAGTTGATGCTGCTGACTGTCTAGTGCAGTCTGGATAGCTTTCTGAGTCGCACCGGCAGCCTGGCCCAATTGCGGGCGTTGATCGGCGGGCAATTGACCGATTTGGCCCATAATGTGGCGCAACGGGCTTTTGCGGCCAAGATAACGGACTCTGAGGTCTTCCAGAACGGACAGATCCGCGACGCCCTGGATCTCATCTACGGCCACCTTCTGGAGGTTTTGCAGTTCTTCCAGCATGGGCTCCGACGGGGGTAGTGGCGGGAAATAGACAGAATACGACACGCACCTGTGCCTTTAACGACTCAGGTGCGTGCGATTCTACGTGATGGCTCGCGGATCTAGAGGTTGGCCTTGGCCTGTTCAGCGATAGCGGTAAAGGTTGCTGGATCCCGAACGGCTAAATCGGCCAAAAGCTTGCGGTTGACTTCTACACCGGCTTTGTCGAGACCGTGGATCAAACGGCTATAGCTGAGCCCATTGATACGAGCGGCGGCGTTGATGCGCGCTATCCACAGTTGGCGAAAATCGCGTTTGCGGACACGGCGGTCGCGGTAGGCATAGGCCTCGGCGCGGTTGACAGCTTCTTGAGCCGTGCGGTACAGGCGACTACGCGCGCCCCAATACCCCTTGGCTTTGGCTAAGACCTTCTTTTTACGCCGTTTAGTCGCTACGGCGTGCTTTACACGAGCCATCTATTAATCTCCGTTACAAAAAACCCGGTACTTAAATTCGGGAAGCTTTATTTGAGTTGTAGAGCGCGACGGACATTGGTCGAATCGGCGCTCGAAACTTCGGCAATTTTACGCAAGTTGCGCTTGCGCTTAGTTGTGCGGCGACCCAGAAAGTGATCTCTATTGGCCTTACCGCGTTTGATACTGCCCGATTTGCGCAATTTGAAGCGCTTGGCCGAGGCTTTGTGTGTTTTGATTTTAGGCATTTCAGTACCTCTCATAAATACATTCAATAGCTCGCTTAAGGCCTTGTGTAGAAGGCCAATACGCGAAAAAGAACAAATATAGAGTATATGGGGGGAATGTCAAGAAGCTGGGCAGGTGGCGGGCGCGTCTGGCTCCGTGGCCGACGCGCCCGCTTAAACTCGTGTTATTTCAACAGCATGACTTTGCGTATCTGGCGCCACTGTGGTGCCTTCATCTCGATTAGGTAGAGGCCTGAAGCAACCGAGCGTCCAGCGTCGTCGCGCCCGCGCCAAGTGAGGCTGTGAAAGCCTGCTTGCATGGGTCCATCAACCAGCGTGCGCACCGGACGACCGAGTAGGTCGTAGACGGTCAGACTCAAACGGACGGTGCCCGGGAGATAGAATGGAACGGTTGTCTCCGGGTTGAAGGGGTTGGGATGGGCTGGAAACAGCGCGTAAGTCTGCGGTAGGGCCTGTAGATCGAGTGCTGGTGGCGGCAGCAACGTTTCGACGTGGTCACCGTCAAAACTGAGGGCTGCTGTCGGCCTTATCTGGGTCTGGTGTGGGGCGAGACGGGAAAAGACGAATTGGCCTAAGTCCTCTCCTGAGAAATCGGCCTGTGCGTGCGCTAAGCCAGCGGCGAGGGTTAAGTGTCCGGGGGTCGATTCGACGACCCAGGGCAGCGGTGCCTCGCCCTCGCGGGGCAGGTACTGGCTGAAATGGAGCACGTCCGGATCAAAATCTAAACTTAGGACGTATCCACGCGTAGCGGCTTCTCCCTGCCAATAGGGAGTCAGCGAAATTTGGTCGGGCTGAGAGTCTACTAAACCTAGGCGCAAGGGAGCTGTTTGTGCCCCTTCTCCGACGATTAATTTGGCCAGAGCAGTCTGACCAAAATTATCGGCAAATATAAAGAAATCATCAAACGTGACGGCTCCATCAGTGTTCAGGTCGGTTGCGGGGTCGAAATCGGCCCGTCCAAAGTTGTCGGCGAAGAAGAAGAAATCGTTGAAGTCCACGTCTGCGTCAAAGTCGAAGTCGCCGAGCAGTGCGGGGCGTAGGTTGATAGATACGGAGAGGCCTATGCCTAAGGTGTCGGCTGTGGCGACGTCCTGGCTCTTTAAAAGCGCGCGTTGCAAGGTGATGTGCGTCTGGCCACTGGCTGCACTCGAATCGGCTTTGAATGTTGCTATGCCGAGGAGTCCGTTCCCAGAGATGCCACCGGTCGATATGGCGGCGTCGAGGACGGCGATAGAATCGGACTCTATTGCCGATAGGACGACGACACTAGCCCCTTGGCTTGCCAATAAACTGGTCTCGCTATCGCTCTGGGCGGCAAAAGAAGAGAATGAGAAGAGTCCAGGATTAAAGGCGAAGCGCATCTGATAGCTTTGCAGAGAGACTGTTTTTTGGGCGTAAATAGCTATAGTCAAAACGTCTCCGGCTTGAATATTTGCCTGTCCAGAGGTTTGGTCGCCCGTCGCATTGTCTATATCTAAGCTCAGCGTTGTAGCGACGGCACCGACGCCAACTACAGGGATCGATAGAGCGGCATTGTCCGGATCGTCACTCGAGAAGCGAATGGTATCGGCGCTGGTACCGCGCGCGGTCGGCGCGTAGCTGAGAGCGAGCGTCGTGCTTTGGTTCGGGTCGATGGAAATGGCGGCAAATACGGCGGCGAAATGCAGATCTCCTACTTGTAGGGCACTTATGGTCAGCGCTGTTTCGCCGGCGTTGGAGACGACTATTTCGGAACGGGCTGTGTCGCCTATGGCCACGCTGCCAAAATCAATACCTGCCCCGCCTAAGGCGATGCGGGGGATTTGACGACCGTCTACGCGCCAGGTAAAGCGAGTCGTATCGCTGGCATCGGCGATCTGAACTGTGACCGAATCGCGTCGCGCGACTGTGGGCGTATAGGTGAAGGTCGTATCTGTGGAGCCCGTCTGTAGGGTATCGTTTATCAGCCAAGAATAACTGAGCGCATCGCCCTCTTCGTCACTGGCTGAGACGGAAAAAGATACCGCATTGCCCGGCGTGTTGCGCACGAGCGCATCGGTTGGTATTTGTGTGGATATCTTTGGAGCATCGTTGACGGCGTTGACTACTAGTGAGAAGGATAAGGTTGCCGCTTGTCCCGCCGGATCACTCGCGGTGACTACTATCGGATGTGAGCCGATATCCGTGCCGCTGGGTGTCCATGTCAACACACCCGTGCTGTCGATTGCCATCCCGTCTGGGCCCTGCGACAGGGCATAGGTCAAGGTGCCCCCTTCTTCGTCGCTGGCCTGTAGGTTGAGTGAATAGGTGCTGTCTTCTAATGCTGAAGTATCAGGTGTCGCAGCGATGATTGGTGTATCGTCAACAGCCGTTACTATAACGGTGAAACTCTGCGTGGCTGTAGCGCTGTTGCGGTCGGTCACTTTCACCGCGACTTGCTGTGTGTCGACTTGGGCCTGTGTCGGCGTCCAACGCAGCACGCCGACACTATCGATACTGGCGCCTGTTGGCGCCGTCGTCAGCGCGTAAGATAGCGTATCGGCGGGGTCGGGGTCGCTCGCTAATACAGTATAAGTAAAGAGCGCATCTTCGCTGGCGGTTGAATCGGGTGTGGAGCTTATGAGTGGTGCATCATTGGTGTTGCTAACGACCAGTGTGTAGTTGTGCAGATTGGTGCCGTTCTTGCCGTCGTCGATACGGATCGATATGGAATGGCTGCCGACATTGCTTTGGTCTGGCGTCCATTGCACTAGGCCACTTGTCGCATTTACACTCATACTGTCTGGGCCAGTAACGAGCGTATAGCTGAGTGTGTCGCCATTGGCATCGCTTGCTTGTATGGTGTACGAGTAGAGTTCGTCTTCGAGGGCCGTGGTATCGGCTTGTCCCGTGAGGATTGGTATTTCGTTTAGAGCCCGCACGCGCAATGGAAAGTAGTGCCGCCCGCTACTGCTAGCGGTAATAATCGTTACGCCAATGAGATAGGATCCGGTATCGGCAAGCGTTGGCGTCCAGGTGATGGGCGGCAATTGGCCGAAGGTAGTAAACCGGTTCATCGTCGGTGGAATAGTAGTGCCAGGGATATTCGGTATGAGGTCGACTAGTTCGATATTGGCAGTGGGAGAGAGCACCGGGTTATAGGTGAAAACTTGCCCCTCTGTAACTATGCTATCGGGTAGCGTAGTAATTTTAATTTCGGAAAAAGA
>JBLHGI010000223.1:0-10060 GCA_047616505.1 Planctomycetota bacterium | reverse complement strand
ACGTATGAAGACCGTCGCATTGTTACGCGCTACGCCCATATCGGTCTGTGGCCGGCCGAGGAAACACTCGTTCTAGAATACGTTCCCGATGATGCTCGACTATTGGATATTGGCTGTGGTGCCGGTCGCACCAGTGTGCCATTAGCCGAAATGGGCCTGCAAGTGGTTGGAATTGATCTGAGCCCAACGATGGTTGAGGTGGCGCGCGAAATGGCGCAAGCGTGCGAAGTCGATATCGACTTTTCAGCTATGGATGCAATGGACCTTCAGTTCCCCGACGCTAGTTTTGATGTAGCACTTTTTTCCTATAATGGTCTGGAACTGCTGCCAGGTCGAGAAGGAAAAAGGCGGGTTATGCGCGAAGTCTATCGAGTCCTTAAGCCCGGGGGGTGTTTTATTTTCTCCTCTCATTCGCCTTTTGCTCTCAACGAATTCGTGCCTCTACGTCTGCGCACCTTTTTTAAATTCCTTCTCGGCCAACTATTGGGTTTATCAATAAAAGAGAGGGAATTAGGAGAGCGTTTTAGCGAGCACGAAGATGAGGAGGTAAAATATTTACAAATCCTACCTCCTTCGACTCTGTTACACATGCTTAGAGAGTCTGGATTTGAAATAGCTGAATTTAATACACGTCAACGAATTGAAAAACGCAGGAAGTGGAGTTGGACCGGTGTATTTGAAGATAGTGAACGCATGTATGTGGCGCGAAAAGCTGATGATTTCCCGTTAGGTGCCGATCTATAGTACACGGAGGCAGGGATTTATGTATTCTGACCGCTCCCTTAGTGGAGAAGCCATAGATTACTTCGTGCAGAAAGGGTATTTGCTCTCGAGTGATCCCTTTATTGCCGAACAGGTCGCTCAATTATTGGATGCTCTGGATGAATCCGGTGATGGAGCCCATCCCCTTGCCGGGTTGGTCGATTCTCTACCTTGACCTTGGCTACCCTACCCGTTATCTTCAGTTCCTAGTTATAAAATATCCCAACTTTTTTTGTTTCAACCCTTTACGGCTTCTTCTTTTGGCGCCATTACGACGTTGGTGTGCGAAAGAAGTCGATGCTATGCATGAAATTTGAAAAGAAAACACAGCTTTCTATAGCCTATGCTATCCTGACGCTCTTACTTTTACTCAGCCTGCAAAATTACTTTGAAAATCAGGTTGATAGTGTGCCCTACAGTCAATTTCGGCAGTGGGTAGAAGAGGGACAGGTTACTGAGTGTACGATTGGCAGTGAATTCATACGCGGAAAAGTGTTAACCTCTGGTTCTGAACTGAGTTTTGTCACTTCGCGCGTTGACGATGTCGGTCTAGTCGATTTACTAGAAAAAAATCAGGTCCGTTTCTCTGGCCAAGTGGAAAATACGTGGTTTACAACGTTGTTATCATGGATATTGCCAGCAGTTTTTTTTGTAGGCATATGGATGTTTATGGCCAAGCGTATGGGGGGTGGAGGTGGGGGATTGATGTCCATCGGCAAGAGCAAGGCCAAAGTTTATATGGAAAAAGGCACGGGCATTACTTTTGACGACGTTGCAGGTATTGATGAAGCTAAAGAGGAATTAGAGGAAATTGTCGATTTTCTGCGCACTCCCGAGCGATTTCAGGCCTTGGGGGGACGCATTCCGCGCGGTGTATTACTCGTGGGGTCGCCGGGAACGGGGAAGACGCTACTGGCCAAAGCGGTTGCCGGTGAAGCGAGTGTGCCATTCTTCTCAATCAGCGGCTCTGACTTTGTCGAAATGTTTGTTGGGGTCGGGGCAGCCCGAGTGCGCGACTTATTCGAACAGGCAAAAAAACACGCACCGGCTATTGTTTTTATCGATGAACTCGATGCTTTGGGAAAAGCGCGTGGGGCAGGATCCTTTGGTGGGCACGATGAACGCGAACAGACGTTAAACCAATTGCTCACCGAATTGGATGGTTTTGAAACCAATGCAGGTGTAATCCTCATGGGGGCGACAAACCGCCCAGAGGTTCTCGACCCAGCCCTATTGCGGCCGGGTCGATTTGACCGCACGGTTACGGTCGATCGCCCCGATGTAAAGGGGCGGTTGGCCATTCTAAAAATACACGCTAAGGACGCAGTGCTTTCCCCCGAAGTCGACTTGCAGCGGTTGGCCGTGCGCACGCCGGGTTTTGCCGGTGCCGACCTGGCCAATGTGATCAACGAAGCGGCTCTGTTGGCAGCGCGGCGGGACAAAAAATCTATCACGATGTCCGAATTGGAAGAGGCGGTGGAGCGTTCGGTTGCCGGTTTAGAACGCAAGAGTCGAGTGCTCAACGAAAAAGAACGCCGAATAGTAGCCTACCACGAGGCGGGGCACGCCATTGTCGGCGAAGTATTGCCCGAGGCCAATTCCGTGCAGAAAATATCGATAGTTTCGCGTGGTGTCGCCGCTCTTGGTTATACGCTCAATATGCCATTAGAAGACCGCTATTTAATGACGCGCACGGAACTTGAAGACACCTTGGCCGCCGTTTTGGGAGGGCGGGCCGCAGAGGAAACCGTCTTCGGGGAAATTTCGACGGGGGCATCCAACGATCTTCAGCAAGCAACTGCCATGACCGAACGCATGGTCAAAGAATACGGAATGAGTGATAGGTTGGGGTTGGTGGCTCATCGCGAGGATCGTAGCCAGCAGCAGTTTTTGGGGGGCGGTGGCAGCGATCGTGCCTACAGTGAAGATACGGCACGGGCAATTGACGAAGAAATTAGCCGCATTATTCGCCAGGGCTACCAGCGCGCGAAGGATATACTAGTACGAGAGCGCGACTCTTTAGAGGCCGTGGTGAAGATCCTCTTTGATAAAGAGGTGATGGATGGCGATGAATTGCGGCAAATATTGCGTGATGCAGGGGTCGCTCTCAACGAGAGTAAATCGGTTATGCCCACCAGTGACACACCGCGGGAGGAGGCTTCAACAATGCCATCCGAAGCCCCCCTACCTCATAATGGCAGCGCGGAAAAATCTACTCCAGAAGATTCGGCTAACGACGCGACCTAATCATAAATAAACAGCGCTACGATTCTGGTCGTAGCGCTGTTTATTTAATTAGCCGTCTAATTCGGCAATGACTTCCAATTCAACTGCAGCACCCAGTGGTAGGGCGGCGACTCCGACCGCCAAGCGCGCATGGATGCCGCGTTCCCCCAAGACAGCGGCAAAGAGTTCCGAAGCCCCATTAACAACCTGGGCTTGACCGGTAAAATTCTCAGCGCTGCAAACGTACCCACCAATCCTCACGATGCGTATTTTATCTAGGTCGCCGGATTCCGCTTGTAGAATACTCAGTGCGTTGAGAGCACAGAGTTTGGCGGCCTCATAGCCTGCCTGCTCATCTATATCACGGCCGACAGCTCCGGCGTATTGTATTGAGCCATTCATCAGCGGCAGTTGGCCGGAGACAAAGACTTGATTTTGGCTGCGCACTGCCCTCGTATAGGCGCCCGCTGGTGAGGGAGGTTCAGGAAGGGAAAGGCCTAACTCGGCTAATTTATTGCTAGCTGCCATAGGTTTGGTACTCCTCTCTTTTCTATTAAGTCCTATTATCGAACGGTTTATTAAAACGCGCTGCTGAACAACTCAGCTATTTCGTATATGATAGATTACAAAAATAACACATCTAGTCATTGGGAGATACTCGCGCTACTCAAGCGGGGGGACTTCGTACGTCTATGGGTTGCCAATGGTCTTTGGTGGCAAGCCATGTGGATGGAGATGCTAGTGACCGGATGGTTAGCCCTTGAATTAACCGATTCAGCTTGGTGGGTTGCCGTTATCGGTTTTTGTCGCTCAATTCCACTGCTCTTTATAGGTCCCATTGGATCGATCGTGACCGATCGCTATCTCCGTCGCCATCTTATTTTAACCTTTCAAATAGTCAATGCCCTCGTCTTTTTGCTCTTGGCCGTATTGTTTGGGTTGGGGTACTTAGTCTATTGGCATCTCGGTGTCTTTTCCTTGTTACAGGGTTGTGTTTGGGCGTTAGACTGGCCAACGCGTCGCGCGATAATACCCGATATCGTAGGAAGAGACAAAATAGTTGACGCCATTGTGCTGGAAAATATAGTGCAGAATACAACGCGCATCTTCGGACCACTGGGAGCGGGGTTGGTCGTTGAGGCACTCGGCATATTCAGCGCACTGTGCGTACTAGTGGCTATGGCATTTATAAGCGTAGCAGTATTGGCCGGTGTCGGTTCCCAATCGCGGGCACCAGAAGCCGTTGTTGGCATCTCAGCCGCAATTGATAAAACGCGGCGCGGTTGGCGATTTGTGCGGGGGCATAAACGGATATGGGGGGTGTTTCTCATTACGATATGTATGAATGTCTGGGCTTTCCCCTATATGAGTCTGCTGCCAGTTTTTGCGCGGGATATCTTGGGTTTGGGGCCGACTGGCTTGGGTTGGCTCGGAGCGGCTCACGGCATAGGGGCTTCTCTGGGGCTGTTATTGGTCAATTGGGGACGTCGCTATTTGAGCAATGAGTGGTTGTTTACCTTTGGTTCGCTGTTCTTGTGTGTGGGGTTGATCGCTTTCTCTGTTTCATACTCTTATAAATGGTCGCTGATTCTGATGTTTTGTTCTGGCCTTGGGCAGGCAGGGTTTAGTATCATGCAAAGTTCGATTATATTGGTTGAAGCCCCGGATGAGATGCGGGGGCAGGCTATGGGGGCATTGGTGTTGGCCATTGGCATGGGGCCCTTTGGCCGTCTGCAAAGTGGGGCTATGGCAGATCTATGGGGGGCGCCATTTGCGGTGGGAAGTATGGCGGTTTGTGCTGGGTTGGCCACGCTGGCAGTAGCTTGGTGGGCAAAGGGGTTTCTCGGGGAAACCATTCGCCGGGATTGACGGGGGGGAATCTCTCTTCTATATTGCGCGAAAACTTCACGGCAAGGAGAAACGCTAGATGGGAGATTCAGTAATTGCAGCGCAGCTATACACGTTGCGCGACTTCACAAAAACCCCGGACGACATACGAGATACTTTTAATAAAGTGAGCGAATTGGGGTACGAGGCGGTCCAAGTTTCGGGGATGGGGGCCATTGAGCCACAGGCATTAAAAGATATCGCCGATGCAAGCGGGTTACAGATTATAGCCACTCATATTAGTTATCAGCGCATATGCGACGAGCCCGAGGCCGTTATTGCCGAGCATATTTTGTGGGGGTGTAAGCATGTGGCGATCGGCGGCCTGCCGCAGGAATACCGCAATGAAGAGGGCTTTAGTCGTTTTGCAACGGAGGCATCCGTGGCGGCCCAGCCTCTAATTGATGCCGGTCTAACTTTCAGCTATCACAACCACAGCTTCGAACTGCAGCATTTTGGCAACAGGACGGGGATGCAAATGCTCGTAGAGGATAGTAACCCAGCAACCTTCTCCTTTGAAATTGATACCTACTGGATACAGCACGGCGGTGCCAACCCCGTCACTTGGTTGCAAAAACTAAGCGATCGTATGCACGTCGTGCATTTGAAAGATATGGCGATGGATGGCAGCAAGCAGCTCTTTGCCGAGGTGGGAGAGGGCAATCTCGAATGGGAGGCGATTCTCGCGGCCTGTCGCCAAGCGGGCATTGAGTGGTATATCATCGAGCAGGATACCTGTCAGCGCGATCCTTTTGTGAGCCTCAAAATGAGCTTGGATAATTTGCGAGCGATGGGGCTTCATTAAAGAGAGGTTGAAATATGCAGCACATGGAGATTCCCTGGGGCGTGTGGTATAATGATGCACCGCTGAAAGTTGAATTTCCCGACCACTGGCAAGTGCAGGATTGTCCGATGGTTGGAGGAGCTGATATTGGCGACGAAGGAATTCGTCGCGCGCTGGCCGAGAGCATCGATGCCTTGCCGCTGCGTGAATTTGCCAAAGGTAAGAAGTCGGCTGCCATTCTCGTCGACGACCTATCGCGGCCGACCCCCGCTTTCCGTCTTCTACCCTATATCTTACAGGAACTAGAGGCGGCAGGGCTCGGGGAAGACCAGGTGAAGATCATATGTGCTTTGGCTGCACATCGGCCGATGACCCGGGATGACTTGATCAAGAAAGTCGGCTATGAGATCGTCGAACGCATGCAGGTGATCAACCACAATGCCTACGAAAATGTGGAATTTATCGGTTATTCGAGCCGCGGCATTCCGGTGTGGATCAATCGCGAGCTGTCGTCGTGTCAGGTGCGCATAGCACTGGGGATGATAACACCGCGAGGTGGCATGTTTGGCGGAGGCGGTAAACTGTTATTGCCGGGCGCCTGTGGTCAGCAGACGATTATGCTCAACCATCGCCACGTGCACGAGGGGTTCCGCGAGCATATATCCGAAGTCGCACGGATGGCGGGTGTAACCTATATCGTCAACCCGTTGCTCAATGAGAATCTCGATATCATCGGCCTAGTCGCCGGTGATGTGGATGCCGCCTTTGAGCGCGGTTGTGAGTTGGGGCGGCAGATGTACGCCACAGAGATCCCAGAGGAATTCGATATTGGCATATTTAATGCTTTTCCAAAGGATACAGAGCTTTGTCAGGCTGGATTGGCAATGACACCACTCTCTGGAACACAAAAAAAGCCGCTGCGCGAAGGGGGCACTATCGTCATGTGTTCGGCCAGCCCGGAGGGCTTGGGGTGGCATTCGGTGTTGGGACCTGGGACGGCATTGCGCGGGAAGCCGGGGCGCCGTGCCCAGCGAACGATCCTATTCTCACCCGGTGTTAACAAATGGGACTCACTTTCGCTGTTTGGCGAAGACGTATCGTTCTGTAAAACCTGGCCTGAAGTGTTAGCTGAATTGAGCAAATTTCACGGGGCGGGTTCCAAAGTGGCTGTGTTCAAAGCTGGGGCTCTACAAAGGGCTGCTGATGCATCTTATTGATGATAATATAAAGGAGTAAAAAGTGGCAAGTTTGGCGTGTTTTGGTCTGGAAAATCAGGTGGTTATAGTTACGGGCGCGGGGCGCGGTATCGGTCGGGTCATTGCGATGGATGCCTTTAAATCGGGGGCTAAGCTGGCGATAGGCAGTCGCACCACGGGCGAGTTAGAGACCTTGGCTGCTGAGATAAAAGAGGCGGGTGGGGAATGTATGTATCATGCCCTAGATGTTACTAATGTCGACTCTATGAAGGCCTTTTTTGAAGCTGTTATTGCCCATTATGGTCGTATAGATGTTTTAATAAACAATGCTGGTTATAATAAGTTGGCCAAGATTGTCGACTACGATGAAGAGCTCTACGATCTCATTGTAGACGCGAACTTAAAGAATGTATTCTTTTGTAGTCAGATCGCAGCTCGGCAGATGATTACCCAGGGCAGCGGTGGGGCCATTGTCAATATCTCATCGCAAGCAGGAGTAGTCGGCGCACCCGAGAGAGGCCCCTATAGCGGAGCTAAAGGAGGCGTCAATAACATGACGCGCACCATGGCTGCCGAATGGGCAGAATACGGGATCCGAGTCAACGTCGTAGCGCCGACCGTCACGCGCTCGCCGATGGCCGAGCAGGCTATGAGCGATAGCCAAGCATTTGCTGATGCCGTGCGCACGAAGAACCTTCTGCGCGGCGATTTAGCTGAACCAGAAGAAATATCAGCACCGGTGATCTTCTTGGCATCAAAAGCCGCGGCGATGATGACGGGACATACGTTGGTCGTCGATGGTGGCTGGACGATAGTTTAAACGCTCACACGTTCAGCTTTCCTATCTTTTGTTGAGGAATTAAATGGGGTAATCTCGGGCCGAAAAGGGGAGGGATTGCAGCCGAGGTTTGTGGGCTGCTAGGCGTTGGCTAAGGTGGTTTTCCAGCTGGGTTGATGCTTTGTGAATTGCGGCATCGATTCCGCCGCTAATCGAGCTTAAGGTTACAAAAAGGTCGACGAGGCTATGGGCATCATTGAGGTCTATAACCTCGGCTTTGAGGCGATCCCCGCCGTCGTTGTGGTAGTTGCCAAGCGCTAGGGCCACGGCACCGGTGCGCAATCCCGCATGGACGAGGGGGGTGGCTTCACAGGCTCCAGCATCCATGAGGCGGCGTTGGTATCTGAAGGAGGTTGATTTCTTCACCATTTCTTCGGCGACCGCGACGAGGGCGGCGCTTGTCGATGGGTCAAAAATATGGGCGCGGTCACCGACGCGAATGACAGGCCCCTGGCCCATAGTGGCCCCCGCTTTAATACTGGAGCACTCTATATTAATATAAAGTGCATCTGGGTCTAAGTTTCCACTCTTGATTGCTGCGATCATGCCGACAAAACCGACTTCTTCACCTCGTGTCAACAAAAGGCCGGCTCGGGTCTTTACGTCTTTGCGCTGTAGTTCATCGAGAAAAGAAAGACCAACCGAGGCTCCAACGAGATCGTCGCATACGCGGGCATGTAGCCGATTTCCCCTAATCTTCCATGCGGCGAAATCCCAGGTGGCAAAGGTGCCCTCAGCGGGGGATGCACTGAGTGGACGCTGTGTTTCGAGCACTGCGCGCGTGCGCTTGTTGGCAGTTGTTTCCACTGCAACTATTTGAGCCTTGCTCGGTTTTTGTTTCCTGCCTCTGTTCAAATGATAAATGAGAACGCTCTCGTCTTTTAAAAGTGCGGTCTTGACTCCTCCAAAGAGCTCAAATGCAAAATGTCGCTCGTCTATATTTTCTTTCCATAAAAGACCGGGGTGATCCAGGTGGGCAGTTGCTATAAGGCGAGTGCATTTCTTCTTAGTCCCGTTATAGAGCAGGAGTAGGTTGCCGTATGCGTCCTGCGTGATTTTTATGGCTGGTCGCGAATGGGCAAAGTCATAAATTTGAGATAGAGCGAAATGCTCGTGAAATGGAGCGGTTGGACAACTGACAAGTGGTCGGGCAATAGTAGTGAAGTTCGTCTTGGACATGTTATTTTCCTTGTGGAAGATTGCATGGGAAATAGATAAATAAATAGAGGGTGTCAAGGGGGACTGCCAGTCGTGTTGGCGTATTTCTATGTTCTTTTTCTACGACAGACTAAAGTATAATCGGATAGCGAAGCGAAGCTATTTGATTCCTCAGATCATTGGGGTTTTGTTGGGGCGCTATTTTTTTTGGGTTAAATATGGCCAGCAGGAGTGGCGGCGCTACGCGATGGTGCGGAGCGTTGGTTTTTGGGGTAGGCATGTCGCTAATAGGTATGTTTGCCGCTGCGTTAGCCATGATAAACAAAGCAGTATCTTCGCTACAATACTAGGGGCTTTACAAAGTCCATAGCGGCACATATTTTCGCTGTTGAGGAGCTTATGGACTTGTTTAGACGATTTTATAATATTGTGCGGGCAGAGATCCCGACTGGGTCCGCTGATGGCGGAGATCGCACCGATAAAAATTGGGAAGATACGTATAACCCTACTCGCGATGAGCAGGGGAAATCGCGCGATCAGGATCCCGTTCTCGCAGGGTATTACGCCAACTTAGAGCTACCATATGGGGCTGATATTGAGAGCGTAAAGAAGTCTTGGAAGCGGCTAATGAAACAGTACCATCCCGATATGCACTCGCGGGACGCCTCAAAGAAGAAGGTCGCTGACGAACTGTGCGCCGAGTTGACTCGGGCCTATCAGGAACTAGAGCGGGCGCTCGCTGCTCAGACCTGATCTATAGCTATACAGCAAGGAGATGGTAAATATGTCAGAAGCATTTACTCAAGTGAAAGACTATGTTCTCGAATTGGGGTTCGCAATCGAACGCGAAATCCCCGAAGAGGAAATAGTTATTATTAACGACGAAGAACGCGGTATCAGTCACCTCGTTATCGACTGCGAAGAAACGGTGTTGGTGCTCGAACAGCTAATATTTGGGCTGTCGCAAGATACACCGGTGAAGGTATATCAACGCCTCTTGCAGATGAACCGCGAATTGGTGTATGGCGCATTCGTGCTCAACGAAGACGCCAGCGCACTGCTGTATCGCAATACATTGGCACTAGAAAATCTCGATTTAAACGAACTCGAAAGCACCATCAACGCCCTCAGTCTCGGTTTGGCCGAGAATGGGGACGAATTATTGTCATTTGCACGGGAGTAGGCAACATGGCTGGAATATTCCAACGA
>JBLHGI010000222.1:0-10129 GCA_047616505.1 Planctomycetota bacterium | reverse complement strand
GCTGGCCGAAAAGACCATTGTCGACAAGAGTGAAGAGGGTACCATTGTCGTCTCCGTATTTGATCATGATCCGGAGATGGCTTCGCGCATCGCCAATTATTACGTGGTCGTGCTCGACAGCACCAATAAAAATATAGCCCAGGGTTCGGCATCGGAGCGCATGCGGTTTATTCGCGTGTTGCGCACCGAGGGCGAAGTGCGTCTCGACTCGGTGATGGGCAATTTACAGGAGTTTCAGTCGGAGCATAATGCCATTTCTCTCGAGGATCAGGCGCGCGCTGTAATTGGCGCAGCTGCCAATATGCAGACGGACGCCATGGAGTTGGAGATCATGCGCCAGGGGCTCTTAGCTTCGGGCCTGAACGTCACTCACGACAAGGTGAAGAAGCTGCAGCGCGAGATCTTGTTGCGCCAAGACGCCATGACCTTTTTGCGCGACGGTTTAGACTCCGAAAATCGTGGACAGGTCAAGGGTCGTCAGACCTTTGCATTGGAAATGAAGGAGAACCTCTTCTTGCCGCTGCGCGATATTCCACGCGTTGCTCAGGATTATGCCATTCTCGAAAAGGACGTGTTAGTACAGAAGGCATTGATGCAGCTGTTGTTGCAACAAGAGGCCGAGTCGCTGATCGAATCGCGCAACAATACGGCGACGGTTAAGGTGCTCGACCCAGCCTTGCCGCCCGAGATTAAGGCGAGGCCACAGCGCCTGCTCATCGTCTTTATTGCCGGCGTGTTGAGCCTCTTTGCCTCTATTTCTTATACGCTGGGTGCCGTTTATATGCGCAACCTGCG
The DNA here is from genome assembly GCA_047616505.1 of Planctomycetota bacterium. Lineage (GTDB taxonomy): Bacteria > Latescibacterota > UBA2968 > UBA8231 > UBA8231. Next base: position 9,334 of record JBLHGI010000222.1, on the reverse strand, counting down.
TCAGCGCTGGCTGATCGAGCGCGCCGAACGTCAGGCTTAACGTTATGGGCGCTGCGATTCGCGTGCGCGTCGTGCGCAAAGGAGATGAACCTTTACCGGCCTATGAGACGGCGCAGAGCGCTGGCATGGACTTGCGCGCCGACTTAGAGGAAGTCATTTCGCTGGCACCGGGCCAACGCGCTTTGGTGCCGACGGGGCTCTTTATAGAGATACCCGAGGGCTATGAGGCGCAGGTGCGTCCGCGCAGTGGCCTAGCGCTCAAGCGCGGTCTGACGGTGCTGAACTCACCGGGGACGATCGACGCCGATTATCGCGGCGAAGTGGGCGTTATTTTGGTGAACTTATCGCAGGAAGAACAGCGGATCGAAAAGGGTGACCGCGTGGCGCAACTGCTCTTTGCTCCCGTTGCGCGCGCCGAGCTTGTCGAAGTTGAAGTGCTGGGAGAAACGGAACGCGGCAGCGGTGGGTTTGGTTCGACTGGCAAGCGCTAAAATGCAGAGCTGACCTAGTTGACAAGGTCCAACGGTTGTAGGTTTTTTTAAGCAGGTAGGCAGCTAGCCTACCTGCTTTTTTTTGTCTCGCAAATACAGAAGTGATTTTTTTATGAGATACTGTTTTGTCGTGCTGCTCTTGGCGTGTGTAACGGCGGCGGGAGCAGTAGATATAAGCGGTTTTGTGCGCGATCGCGCCGATGGGGAGAGCCTGCCCTTTGCCAGCGTTTATCTCAAAGGTGAGAACCACGGAGGGATTAGTAACGAGAGCGGGTATTATGCCATCGCTGGCGTGCCACCCGGCCGCTACGAGTTGGTGGTCTCGATCGTGGGCTATGCGCCTTTTTCCAAAGATGTAGAAGTTGCAGACGAGGATCTGGTTCTCGATGTCCGCCTTGGCGAACAAGCTATTGCCGTGGAGGCGACCTTGGTAGAGGCCGAGCGCGAAAAAGTGGAAAATTACGATATTAGCCCTGGGCGTACGACGCTCCAAGTGCGCGAGTTGAAGGCGGCACCAGCGGCAATAGAAGCCGACCCTATCCGCACGATCCAGACCTTGCCCGGGGTGGCGGCGCTGTCCGATTTTTCCGTTGGGCTCTACGTGCGCGGTGGCACGCCGGACCAGAACTTGATTTTGCTCGATGGCACCGACGTCTATAATGCCTCGCACCTTTTTGGGCTTTTCAGCACGTTCCCCGCCGATGCGGCCAAGAGTACGGAGCTATTGCGCGGTGGTTATCCCGCCAAATATGGCGGCCGCCTTTCGTCGGTGCTCAACGTCATTACGGACGAGGGTAACAAGGAGGAATTTGAGGGTACGGGTGGGCTTAGCCTTATGGCTTCGCGTCTGACTTTACAGGGGCCAGTGGCTAAAGGGTCGTGGTTGGTCTCGGCGCGGCGTACCCATCTCGATCCGCTTCTGGCCGTGGCCAAAGACGCATTAGATGCCAAGGCACTCGGCTATAATTTTTATGACCTACAGGGCAAGATGCACCAGATACTCTCGCATCGCGACCAACTCACGCTGGCGGCTTATATGGGCCAAGACGATTTACTCTATCGTTTTGACGAGTTGGGTTTTGGTTTAAAGTGGGGCAACCGCACGATCAGCAGCAAGTGGACTCATCTCTTCGACAACAATCTTTTTGGCAATCTTCTTTTTACGGGCAGCCGCTTTAAAGCCGAGACCAATTTCGATTCGGAAGATGTCGAATTACTCGAGTTTAACCGTTTAACGGATTTGTCCGTCAAGGGCGATCTGAGCTATTTTGCCAGTGAGCACCACACGGTAGAAGTCGGTTTTAACGTCAAGCGCCAATCGGTGCAGTACGAGTTTGGCGAAAAGGAGCGCAACTGGTTTAATATCGATGTCGAGGCCTACCACAGCGCCATATACGCGCAGGACAACTGGGTAATCACACCGCTCTTGACGCTGCAACCAGGGCTGCGCTTTAACCACTTTGATAACGGCGACTATACGGGCTGGTCGCCGCGTTTAGCCGTCCGTTACCAGCTTGATGACGATACGCATTTAAAGGCGGCCGTGGGGCGTTATCATCAGTATATATTTCGTCTGGCGCGCGAGTTTCAAGGTATATCACTGCTGTCGAATATATGGGCCCTGGCCGATTCTACGGCCGATCCGAGTCAGTCAACGCACTATATCGCCGGTATCGAGACGCGCATAATCGGCTTAGACCTCGATGTCGAGGGGTATTATAAGGACTATGACGGCCTTTACGAGCTCAACTACGATGAGCAGGATTCTGACAAAATCGGCGATATTTTGCGGCGCGGGATTGGCCGTGCCTACGGTCTCGATGTGCTGTTGCGCAAGCGCTCCGGTCGGCACACGGGTTGGCTGTCTGTCTCTACGGGGTTGAGCGAGCGAAAAATAGATAATCTCAACGAGGACGAAAACGATCGCGCGCAGTTTTTCAACTCCAAATTCGACCGCGGCGTCACCATAGATCTCATACACTCGTGGGCTTTCCGCAAAAAATGGACGCTCAACTCGCGCATTGGTTATGCTTCTGGACAGCCCTATACGCAGGTGCTCGGGCGGGGTGAGGTCGAATTACCTTCGGGGTATCGCTGGACTTTTAACGAGATCGGGCCGCTCAACGGCGTGCGCCTGCCCAGCTACCAGCGAATCGATCTAGCGCTGCAGCGCCAGTTTGTGTTCCGCAGTTGGGATATGAAGGCCTACCTGCAGATCATCAATGTGCTCAACCACAAAAATGTCTTCAATTATTTTTGGGATTTGGAAGGCGATCCGGCCAAGCGCAAACCGGCTAAACGACGCGATATACAAATGTTGCCGCTGCTTCCCAGCTTTGGCATCGACTTCAATTTCTAAGGGGATGAGCGTATGAAAGCTATGATTGTCGTCGCGCTCTGTGCCTTGCTGTGGGGCGCTTGCAGCAGCCCGAACGAGATAGAAAACCCAGAGCAGAATATAATTATCATCGCCTATCTGGCACCGGGGCAAGACACCGTTGTAAAACTGCGACAGACGTTGCCTCCGGAGCGCTATTACGACGGATTAGAAGACACGCTGTTCAATGCGCGCGTGGAAATTAGCGTCAATGGAGCAACGCATGCGTTAGAGCCTGTTGTACAAGAGCGTGGTCTCTATTCGGTCGAGCATGCACTGATGCCCGTGCTCGAAGGGCAGACCTACGAGCTCTTAGTCGAGCACGATGGGCGTCAGGCGCGCGCTGAGACAACCGTGCCTTTTGCCTCTCAGATCACAGAAGTCACAACGCATACGGGCGATGGCGAGAGCATCATATACAACCAGCAATTCGGCGATCTCTTTGGCAACTTAATACACCCAGGGGAATTTTTCTGGTCGAAAAGTCCGAATGCCGCTGGTTATGTGGTGATCGTCGAGGCGGTGGATGTGCGTTCGCTGCCGGACGCCTACGAACCGCTAACGGCGGACCTAGATACGCTCATTGCTTTGCGCGACCGCCTTGGTGGGGGGGGCAGTGCCGATTCGTTGGCACAACTCGATGTGCAGATTAGTGCAATGCGTAGCTTCTTTGCAGAAAATATTTCTTTGGTCAGCGCCAGCGGTGACACGCTGCGTTATCTGCGCGATCGCGAACAGGAAGATTGGGACGAGATTGACGAGAAGGAGTGGAGTGAAGGCAAGAAATGGCGCGAACGCCGCAATACGCTCTTTTTTGATCGCCAGATTGATTATTGGATACCCGCCGATTCGACGCGCAGCGACTTTTGGTGGCTCGGTGTCCGCTTTGAAGGTGAGTACCGAGTGCGTCTGCACGCAGCTGATTTAAATTACTTTGAGTATTATACGACGGCCTTTAACGGTCAATCGGGCAGCGATGGCGACAAGGGACCTGTTTTCCACGTCGAAGGGGGAACCGGGGTTTTTGGATCGTATGCGGAAGAGAGTTTTCGCGTCATAGCTATCCGCGACGAGAGTGGAATAGGTTTAAAAATAGCGGTTGAACGGGACGAGGGCGGTGGTGGGTGAGGCGCTGTTATGTACAAAAAAGAGCGTTGCCTTGCAAAGGGCAGCGCTCTTTTTGTCGTATTAGTTTGGAGCTTTAGGCTACTTTGCGCTCGCTGGCTTGTTCGCTGCTGCGCAATTGGCGCAGGGCGCTGCCAATGATATTCATTATCTGGTCTGAGTCTAAACCCATAAGGTCGCCAATTTCGTCGGCGCTCAAAGGAGTGTCACCAGAGAGGCCGAAGTATTTGTTGACTACTTCGAACTCTTCTTCGCCTAGGTTACTCAGCAGGGCATCAACGGTCTCTAAAGACTGCGTATTGACGTTTGGTTGTACGTTGTCTAATAACTCATCGATGAGACCGACCCCGTCGCTTTCGACCAACTCTAAAAGCATCTCTTCTTCGCTGCTTATTAACTTTCCGTTCATTTCTACACTCCTCTGATCGATGCATTTTTTGCATCCCCGATAAGTAATTCGGGTCAATTAATGGTAGAAGAGGTGTTATACTATGCAGAATTTGCAGTAAACACGCTCTTTATTCAGTTTTTTGCTGGTAAAATGTCGTTTATAGCGGACATTTTGGCTGAGATATTCGTTTTATATTGTTCTACTTATTTACATTGCAAGATATATGCCAAGAAAACAAAGGTCTTAGTAAGTATTTGTTAAATATATAAATAGAAATATTAAAGAAAGCGGTATGTCTTATTGTTGTGGGGATAGGTGGGAAAGTGTAGGGCATAAATGCAATTATTGCATTGGAAGCAGAGCTATAAAAATACCCGACTCCTCACGGAAAGGAATCGGGTATTTCGTTTGTAGGACCTTGCTGTGTTTCTATCCGCCTGCTAGCGCTGGCAGGAAATGCACTTCGCTCTCTTTGCCGACCTTGGCGCGCAGTCCCGTAGTGACGACCTCGCCGTCTACGGCGACGGCAATCTCGGGTTTGATGCGATCGCCATCGCTGTTGCAGATACGCGCCTTAAAACCGGGATAGCGCTCTTCGAGGTGGTCGATGACTTGACGCACGGTCTCGCCTTCGATCTCGATCTGCCCCTGTCCAGCAGTAAGCTTTTGCATCAGCGGGGGTATCCAGGCTACGGGCATGGTTGTTTGACCTCAGCCACCAGCGGCTAGGGCCTGTTGGTCCTGCATTTCGCGCGTTGCAGCTACAACGCGGTCTGGCCTCATGGGCAACTCCCGCAGGCGCACTCCAACGGCATTGGCAATGGCACCGGCGATGGCGGCCGGCGGTGGTGCAATGGGTACCTCGCCGACGCCGCGCACCCCATAGGGATGGCCGGGATTGGGCACTTCGACGATGATCGTTTCGATCATCGGCAGGTCGAGGCTGGTGGGGATGCGATAATCGAGATAGCTGGAATTGGCCATCACACCCTGGTCGTTATAGAAATACTCTTCGTTGAGTGCCCAGCCAATGCCCTGTACGGCACCGCCCTGTAACTGTCCTTCGACATAGGCCGGGTGAATCGCGCAGCCGGCGTCTTGGATGACGGTATAGCGCAGGATCTTAACTTTGCCCGTTTCCGGATCTACTTCGAGATCTACGATGTTGGCGGCAAAAGAACCGCCCACCCCCGATTCGGGGTGGACCGAGGCGCGGCCGACGATTGAACCACCGGTCTCGTCTATCTTGCCGATTAGCTCTTTGAAGCCGAGGCTCTTACTGGCATCGCTCTTGTGGTTGAAGAGGCCGTCTTTGAATTCGACCTGCTCGGCTTCTGTTTCCCATAGCAGAGCGGCGCGTTCACAGCATTGGCGCGCGATGTCTTGCGCCGCTTCGTAGGCGGCCCAACCCGTAGCGTAGGTGACGCGGCTGCCGCCCGTGACGTCGGTATAACCGATAGAGGCCGTGTCGACTACCTGTGGGTTCACATCTTCGGCGGTGATGCCCAAAGCTTCGGCCAACTGCATGGCAATTGAGGTGCGTGTGCCGCCGATATCCGTCGAGCCTTCGACCAGATTAACGGTGCCATCTTTGTTGACGCTGGCGGTGACGGCGGATTTGAGGCCGACGTTGAACCAATAGCCCATGGCAATGCCGCGGCCGCGGTTCTCTCCCTTTAGCTCGCTTTTCCAATGCTCGGAATCGCGCGCGGCCTCCAGGACTTCCTGGCAACCCATCTTGGGAAAGATGACGCCATCGATGCGGCGCGTGCCGGTAGTAGCATTGTTCTTCATGCGAAATTCTAATGGATCGATATCGAGTTCGGCTGCCAGTTCGTCGACCACGTGCTCGGTGGCAAAGGTCACTTGGGTCGAACCTGGGGCGCGGTAGGCAAAGGAACGCGGTTTGTTGCAGACGACGTCGTAGCCGTCGATGCGGCCGTTGGCAATTTCGTAGCAAGAGAATACGCACATTGCCGCTGCACCGACGGGCGAACCTGGATAGGCGCCTGCTTCAAAGGCGATATAGGCATCAGCGGCCGTAATTATACCGTCTTTGGTGGCGCCCATCTTGATCTTTATATAGGAGCCAGGTGTCGGCCCCGTGCTTTCGAATACATCGGCGCGGTGCATGATGAGCTTGACGGGGTGTGCGCTCTTTTTCGAGAGGAGTGCGGCTACTGGTTCCAAATAGATGGGGATTTTTCCACCGAAACCGCCGCCGATCTCTTGTGGCACGACTTTGATCCTGGACACGGGCACATCGAGGACGCCGGAAATCTGCGCCTGGGCGGTAAACGAGCCCTGGGTACTGGTCCACACGGTGAGATGACCATCGCTATTCCACATAGCTGTGGCGTTGTGCGGCTCGATATAACCTTGGTGTACTGTCGCGGTTTTAAATTCGCGTTCGACGACGATGTCGGCTTCGGCAAAGGCCTTGTCTGGGTCGCCTAACTTGTGCTGGAAATGGCTGGCGATATTGCTCTTTTTTCCCGTGTCTTCGCCAAAGTCTTGGGTCGTGAGGTTATCGTGCAGGAGAGGTGCACCGTCCTGCATGGCTTCGCGCACTTCGGTGACGGCCTGACGCACTTCGTAGTCGACCTCGATGAGAGCTAGCGCCTCTTCGGCAACATGAACACTGGTCGCAGCCACGGCGGCGACTGGGTGTCCCTTGTAGAGGACGCGATCTGTCGCTAGCACGTTGTCGCGCATGTATTTGAGGTTGGCTGTGTCCTCGCCTAGGTCCACGATGCGATCCTCGGCTGGCGGTAAGTCCGTTCCAATGACGATTGCTCTGACACCAGCAAGGGCTGCGGCTTTAGATACGTCGATCGAACGAATGCGCGCGTGCGCGTGCGGTGAACGCAAAACCTGGCCGTAGAGCAGGCCAGGCAAATGCGTATCGCCGCCGTAGACGGCCCGGCCCGTTACCTTATCGACACCATCGTGGCGGATCGGGCGCGTACCGATGACTTTGTAGCCACTATCAGACGACATATAGCTCATCCTCGTGGGGGCTGTATCAGGCGCTCTGGGTTTCTTGGGCGGTATCTAGGACGGCGCGCACGATCTTGTCATAACCCGTGCAGCGACAGAGATTACCGGCTAACCAGTGCCGTATTTCGTGTTCGGAGGGGTTGGGATTCTTGTCGAGTAGCGCTTTGGATGCCACGAGAAATCCCGGAGTGCAGATACCGCATTGCAGCGCCGCATGCTCGAGGAATTTCTGCTGCAAGGGGTGCAGGCCATCGGGCGAAGCGAGCCCTTCAACCGTGGTGATCTCCTTGCCTTCGACCTCTACGGCTAGCACGAGACAGGAATCGACGAGAACGCCATCTAATAGGGTGGAACAGGCGCCGCAATTGCCGTCGTTACAACCTTCTTTGGTGCCGGTAAAACCCAGCGTTTCGCGCAGCACTTCTAATAGGCTCTGGCGCGCCTCACATAGAAACTCGGTGTCTTCGCCGTTGATCTTTGTATGGACGTGTACTTTGCTCATGGTCAGCTCCGTTATAAGTATCTGTTTATTTATCTTCGTAGGACTCGTCCCAGTACCAGACGATAACAGTGCAGAAGCCGGTCGCGTGGCTGTGTCAGTCGTTGAAATCGACAAAATTGAGCTTCTGCTGCTGTATCTCGTATCTACCCAGCTGCTTCTTGTACGGCGTTGGCGACAAATTGGCCTTTGGCACGGGCGATGGCACCTTCTAAAGTGCGTTTGACCAGTACGCCGACTAAGTGCGTGCGGAATTCGGCTGGGCCACGCATATCGGATATGGGAGTGGCTACTTCTTTTGCTGCTTCGGCGGCGGCGGCAATGGCTTCGTCGCCGACGGCCTGGCCGACGAGTGCATCACCGGCTGCGCGCGCGAAGATCGGCGTGGGGCCTACGGCAGCCAGTGCGATGCGCACCTGCTTAAACTCTTTGCCGCGATTGGCCAATTCGACCCAAGAGCTAACGCCGACTACGGCGATGTCCATCTCGTTGCGCGGAATAAAGCGCTGGTAGTGGCTGCCTTGGTTCTTCTTGTTGGCCGGGACCTGAATGGAAACGAGCAGCTCGCCTGCTGCCAGCGCACTCTTGCCCGGGGCAACGCAGAAATCCTCTACGGGGATGCTGCGTTTGCCGTCGGGACCGATGATATTGCAGACGGCTCCATAGGCAATGAGGCTGGGGGTCGAGTCGGCGCTTGGCGAGGCGTTGCACAGATTGCCGCCGAACGTGGCTCGACCCTGAATCTGAATGCCGCCAATAATGGAAGCCGAATCGATGAGGCCGGGATAGCGCTCGATTACTTCGGCGTCGTTATACAGCTTCCAGCAGGGCACGGCAGCACCGATCACGAGGCCTTTGCGCGCGCTGAAAGAGAGTTCGTTGAGTTCGGAGATATGCTTGATATCAACGACGCGGTCGAGGTCAAAGCGCTTGCCGCGCAATTGTACAATTAAATCGGTGCCCCCTGCTAGGGCGCGCGCCTTGTTGCCTTTCTCGGCGAGTAGGGCGACCGCTTGTCGCAGGGTCTGGGGGGTACAGTATTCAAAGTCCTTCAAGGGAAAATCCTCCTATGGGTCGCGAACAACATTATATGTTCGTATAGATACGGGCATAAGTATGGCTAGACGTCGAGATCATGTCAAGACTTGACCTTGCTCTATATCGCGGGGTTTGTATTATTTGTTTTGACTGACCGGTCAGTTTGTTTCGACTATTGGCCATGGGCTAACTGGTTTAGTGGAAATTTATTTAAACCACGGCACTTGGGACAGGGTGTAGGAAAGCGATGTCAGACGAGAAGGCGGCGAGCGAAACGGGGGGTGGGCTGGATAGTGCCGATGACCAAAAAAAGAATAGAGTCGACGAGTTTATAGCCCATCCGCGAAAAGCGGTTTGGAAGTTAGCTGTGCCCGTTATGCTGGGCATGGTAGTACAGACGGCTTATAGTCTTA